>JAVETY010000158.1:0-3977 GCA_034005815.1 Sulfurimonadaceae bacterium
AATTCTGGAACATCTTTTATATCAGAGGTAGGGATATCATCAACTTCATAGACTTCATCTATAATGATTCCCATCTCAGTAACTTTATCTTCTCCGGTGTAATGAAGTACAATAATCGAACTCTTCGGTCCTATTATCGATTCTCCAAACTTAAACCTATCTGCTAAATCTACCACTGCAACAATATTACCTCGAATATTTGTAACTCCCTTCACATAAGAAGCCATCATAGGCACCTTTGCTATATGGGAATATTCTACTATTTCACTTGTGAGCAGTGCTTCAATCGCATAGACTTCATCTTTTAAGTAAAATAAAAGGTATTGAATCTGAGCATCAACACGCTCTTGATTCTCTTTTATATTTGAGCTCACACCCTACTCCTAGTAACGATCAAAATCACGTAGGTCTAATCTAGGATTTTTTGCTGAAGATGGTAATGTTTTAGATTTTTGTTGTCTTAAAGCATTTCCTTGAGCCATTTGTGGAACATTGAAACCATTGTCATCTTGACCTGTTTTAAAGAAAGTCATCATTTGTGCCAATGAATTTGTTTGTCCACTAAGCTCTTCACTTGCTCCTGCCATCTCTTGAGAAGCTGCAGCATTTGCTTGTGTTACTTGGTCTAGTTGTGTCATAGCAGTATTGATTTGTCCGATACCGATATCTTGCTCTTTAGCCGCATTTGCTATATCTTTAATAAGTTTTGCTGTTTCTTGAATTTTCGGAACAACTTCACCGATCAATTCCCCTGCTCTTTGAGAAATTTTTACTGAATCACTTGTAATAACGCTAATCTCTTGCGCAGCTACTTGTGAACGTTTTGCAAGTTTTCTAACCTCTGCGGCAACAACAGCAAAACCTTTTCCATGTTCACCAGCACGAGCTGCTTCGATAGCAGCATTGAGTGCAAGAAGGTTTGTTTGGTACACGATATCTTCGATAATACCAATTTTTTCACTGATAATTTGCATCGCTGTTACAGTTTTTGTTACAGCGTCTCCACCTTCAATAGCCATAGATGCTGCATCTTCCGCCATTTGATTAGTTTGTTGCGCATTTTTTGCAGATTCAGTAACACTACTTCCCATCTCTTCTAGCGCTGCACTTGTTTCTTCGAGTGAACTCGCTTGCTGTGTTGCACCACTTGATAAAGACTCCGCAGAAGCGCTTACTTGTGTAGAAGCGGATGCTAGTTCTGTTACTGCATTGTTTACTCCAGAGATAATTCTTTTTAAATTTTCTGCTGTATTGTTAACATTTTGTTTCATTACATCGTACTCACCTTGGTACTCTTTTGTGATACGTTTATATAACTCTCCAACACTTAACGCTTCTAATCCATATGCTATGTCCGCAAAAGCACCATCAACATCAGCGATAAAATCATTTACCGCTTGAATAATAGAAATATATCCACCTGCTAATGTCTCTGATTTCACACGTGTTTTTAGATTACCAGCTTGCACTTGTGCGCCTGCTTCTTCAAAGTTATGAAGCATAAGTTCCATCTTTGCAGCAACGTTATTGATTGCTGTTTTTGTAACGTTGTAGTCACCTTTGTATTCATTTGTGATTTTATCTATAAAGTTACCAATAACAAGACGTTCCATACCACTGTTAACTTCTTTAAATGCTCCATCCACATCTACGATAAAGTTATTTACAGCACCAATAATTGATGTATATCCACCTGCTAATGTATCTGAATTAACACGGGCTTGAAGATTTCCAGCTTGAACTTGTGCTGCTGCAGCTTCAAAGTTACTAAGCATAAGTTCCATTTTTGCAGCAACGCTGTTGATTGCCATTTTAGAAACATTGTAATCACCTTTGTACTCGTTTGTGATTTTATCTTTGAAGTTACCAGAAACAAGTCTTTCCATACTTGTATTAACTTCACTAAATGCAGTGTCAACGTCTACGATAAAGTTATTTACAGCACTAATAATAGTGTTGTATCCACCCTCTAATCCATCACCTTTAACTCTTGCACTAAGTTCACCAGCTGAAACCGCTGCACTTGCTACCTCAAAGTTTGCAATCATAGTCTTGATATTATCAATAGTATGCGTTGTATATGTTGCTAAACCTGTAAACGTTTTATTTGCATCAATTAACATAGCATCATCAGTTTTGACGGGTACATAATATGTATCAAGATTTCCTTTAGACACATTATCTAAAACATTTTCTAATGTACTAATTTCATTATTTGTATAAGAGATAATTTTATTTACTTCTCTTGTTTTTTCTTCTGTATCTGTTTGGTCTAAGATATACTCGAATGCACCAACTATTTGATTACTCTTATCTTTTAAAGGAACTCCAAAATATTTAATATCTAAAGTTTTATTGAGCCCGTTTGGATCCGCTTGACATGCGCTATCACACATCTTATCACTACGCATAGCCATATCACAAGCACAGTTTGCTGTATTACAATCTTTTGCATGAAATTGATTGTAACATTTTGTTCCAATCATTCCATTTCTTGCATTTTTTGTAATAGTTTCAGCCATCTCATTGGCCCATTTAATCGTGAAATCTTTGCTAAAAGCAACTGCAGGAATAGGCAACTTGTCCATAAAGCCATTATACGTTTGACTTAATAGATTCACATCCATTGCAATCTCTTTAAAAATACCCTCATATTTACTTGCATCTAGTCTTGCGCCTAGTTCACCAGCAAGTACTTTTTCTACAACAATTGTAAGATCTGTTAATATTTGTTGTACATTTTTTTCACCTTCAAGCCCAAGCTTAATATACTTAAGAGCCTCGCCCTCGTTAATTCCAAGTTCACTGTAGTTAATTTCTTCCATTGTTTTTCCTTTTTTTGTGATTATTTTACTTCTCTGATTTTTCGTTCTATCAATTTTGGTATGTCAAAAATAAGTGCTATTTCCCCACTTCCTAAAATTGTACCGCCACTAATACCCGCAACATTTTCAAATATCTCTCCAAGAGGCTTAATGACAGTTTGAAATTCACCATAAAGCTCATCAACTTGAAGACCCATCTTATATTCCCCGTAGCGAACTACCACTATGTTATCCCTATCTGTTTTACTAGCACTCTCTTTGAAATATTCTCGAACATTTAAGATAGGAAGTATTGAATCTCGTAAATTGATAAACTGATTTCCGTGCATATGTTCTTTATAACTCTTACTAAGCTCTATACACTCTTGAATCATCTCTAAAGGAATAATATATTTTGTATCCCCTGATTGGATTAAAAATCCATCAATAATTGCAAGTGTAAGAGGTAGTCTTATAGTAAAAAGTGAACCCTTACCGGCAATAGAATCAATCTCTACAGTTCCACGCAAATCTCCAATATTTCTTTTTACGACGTCCATTCCGACACCACGGCCTGAAATATCTGAGACTTCTTCTGTTGTTGAAAGCCCTGCTGCAAAAATAAGATTATATATCTCTTTGTCTGTTAGGTTGTGATTTTGTGGGACAGTTCCATTTGCTATAGCTTTAGCAAGGATTCTATCTCTGTTGAGACCTTTTCCATCATCACGAATTTCGATGACTATCATTCCAGCGTCAGGATATGCACTTAAAGTTACATTTCCTTTTACATCTTTACCACTTGCAACTCTCTCACCTGGCATTTCAATACCGTGATCTATTGAGTTTCTAAGCATATGCATAATAGGATCAGAAATCTTTTCAACAACCATTTTATCGAGTTCAGTTTCTCCACCATTGATAACGAATTCAACCTCTTTGCCCATCTTTTTTGCAGTATCATTGACAATACGTCTAAACTTAGCAAAGCTATCACCCACTTGAATCATTCTAATATTCATAACACTTGAACGAACCTCTTCAAGCATATCACTCATAATTGTAGTAGCTTCACCGAGATCTGTGTCATCAAGCTGATCTACACGTTGCGCAATACGAGCATTTGCAATTACCATCTCACTTATTTGATTGATAAGCTGATCTACTTTACTA
>JAVETY010000159.1:0-3945 GCA_034005815.1 Sulfurimonadaceae bacterium
ATAAGTTTGTGATACTAAAAGCTCCTCTAATGTTTGTGCTAAAAGTGTATCGTCTTCTAAGAGTAGTATTTTTTTGTGCATCTGTGATTATAATATAAAAGTGTTAGTGAAGTGTTACTTCAACATAGCCAAGAAGAGTTTAGTTCTTTAATGCTCACTCCTCGTTGGGGATGCCGTCACCTTGTGCATGCTAAGAATGTATAACATGCCATGGAAGTTTTATGATTTAAAATAGATCTGCATGTCCGAAAAATATCTTTTTAGAGGTATCTTTTCTAATCGATTCTAAGATTTTTTTTGCTTTTTGTTTTGTTGGCATGTCAAAATATATAAGCATATTGCGTGAGAAAATATAATCAAACTTTCCAAGAGTAGTAAAAGAGGGGTCAAATATATTTATGACTCTAAAATCTACAAGATTTTTTATCACATCTTTGAGTTCATAACGGTCCTCATTTTGAAAAAAATATCTCGATAAGATAGGTTGTGGAAGATTTTTGATATTGCGTTCTCTATACGATGCCACTTTTGCTCTTTCAATTGCTAAGGAGTTGATATCAATCCCTAATATCTCAAATTGATGGCTCTCTACACCAGCTTCTAAAAGTGCTATGGCAATAGAGTAGCTTTCTTCTCCTGTAGCACACGGCGCACAAAGGATGGATACTTTTGAAGACTCTTTCTTCACAAGGGCTACAAGCTCTTCTATCTGCGCAAATTCTCTATAAAAAAAAGTTTCATTCGTTGTGAGGTGATTGATAAGCTCTTGTTTTAGATTATGGTCATAGTTTATTTTTTCATGGAGTTCTTTGTAGGAGTAGATATTTCTATGTCTACAAAAGCTTCTTGTTTTACTCTCTAAAATAGAGAGCTGTTTATCAAAAGTGACACCACTGAGATTTTTAAAAAAATCCGCAATTGGATTGATATTTGTAAAATCTTCAGTACGAGAAGTGTGTTCTATCTCCTCTTTTTGTATCTCTTTTTTAGGAAAAAGCCAACGTAACATTTATAATGCTCCAAATTTTTTAATAATTGTAATAATCTCATAGAGATCTTTGACGTGGATGTTATTGCTCTTCTCTTTGGCGCGAGCTGGCATCCCATACACCACTGCAGTTTTTGCACTTTCTGCGATACAATATACACCTTTTTCTTCAAGCATGCCACAACCCTCCGCTCCATCTTCACCGATACCTGTAAGGATAATCGCTAAAATCTCACACCTATCTGCAAGCTTGGTCGCAGACAAAAAAAGAGCATTTATATCAGGATTAAAATGTGCAGAGGCATTTTGGTGTACATCTATGTAAATTTGATTGTTTCTTGTATGAAGTTCAGAATGTAGTGAGACGATAAAAACTTTACCATGTGAGAGGGTTGCATCTTGGTAGGCTTGAACAATTTCAAGCTTACTTCTTTCATTGAGCCTTTTTGCAAAACTAGGGATAAAATCATGTCCCATGTGTTGTGCTATGACTATAGCAGCACCGAAATTTTCATCTAGTGCAGAGACGATTTTTTCTAAATGAGCAGGGCCTCCAGTGGAGGCACCAATAAGGATGAGTTTCTTAAGTTCTAAAGATTTCAAGTTTACTGTTTAATTCTTCCGTCATTGAGTTTAAGTGTTCAGCAGCTGCAGCTATCTCTTCAACGTTTCTTGCATTTGTTGCAGAGATTTCATTGATAGCTGATACTTTTTGTGCTATGTCTTCTACATTTTTACCAGTAGATTCGAAGTCACGTACTGTTTTATCATTTGCTGCTACTGCATGATTTACTATTGCCACACTATCATTGATTCTTGATTCTACATCTGCTGCTGCCGTGGCTAGGGCTTGTATCTCTTCTGAGTTGAGACTCATTTGTGTACTTGCGTCCATGATAGATTGCACAATTACATTGATAGTCGCATTGATCTCAACTAAAGACTTTTGTGTACGCTCTGCTAGTTTTCTTACTTCATCCGCAACTACTGCAAATCCACGTCCGTGCTCACCAGCACGAGCAGCTTCGATTGCTGCATTGAGTGCAAGGAGGTTTGTTTGATCTGCAATATCGCTAATCACTTCTAAAACAGCTTTTACTTCATTTGCATCATGAGAAAGTGTTGTCATTTTATGCGAGAGTTCTACTTCTGTTTGTGCTGTTTCTTGCACTTTTCTATTCATTACATTCATCTCATTGCGCGCTGCATTTAGATTTTCATTTGCTTTGATTATCTCTTTTTTGCTCTCTTGTGCATCTGTGATGGATGTACGAATCTCATCTTTTATCTTGATCGCTCTTTGGTTTGCTTCTTGTGTTACGATAACTGATTTTTCAACGTTGTTTCCAACACCAAGTGCTGTAGTAGAGAGCTCATGTGCGATAGACGCATTTTCATTTGAAGAGCGTTTTGTGTTATCAATAAGTTCATAAAGTTTTGATGTAAGATCGTTAAAACTCACAGCAATATCATGAATTTCTGTTGGCGCATTTGTGTCAACTTTGATACCTAAGTTATGCTCATGTGCAATTTTTAACATCGAATTTTTAAATTTATTGAGTGGTTTGTTGATACCTGCAGTGATGATATACCATGCAACACCTAAGCTTAGGATAGTAGCAAGAAATAGGATAATTATCATCATAGTTTTTGAACTATTTAAGTCCTTAATAGACTCTTCTGACATTTTTTCAGTACCAGCAAGTCCTGCACGATTGAGACCTTCTACTACATCCAATGCAGCAAAAGCCGCTTCTACAGTTTTTACTTGAATAGCTTGAACTTGAAGGTTAATATTGAGGATAGCTACTAGGTTGTTTTTATAAGCAATCGTAGCATCTTCAAATTGTTTAAAAGATGCTATATTTTGAGCATTTCTTGCTTCTTTACGAAGCTCTTGAATAGGTCTTAAAACAGTATCAAAATCTTTGAGTGCATTTTCTAAGATAGAAACATCTTTGAGTGCTGATGATTTAAAGTTAGCTAAACGAAGCTCCAAGCCATGAGCATATGCATCATAAGATGTAAAAAGTCTTTGGGTACGAAGTGCAACTTCTACTTTTGTTTGTGCTGCTTTTTCCATTTGAGCTTTTTGACTTTTTAAAACTGAGTGTGCATGTTGTGTAAAAACAATAGCTTTTTCATCAAGCTCTTTTTGGAGTGCTTTTTTTTGTTTAATAAGTTTTTCTGCTTCATCAACATAGAGTTTGTACTCATTGATGCGTGCGTCAAGCATTGGAAGATCTTGAGCAAGAATTTTTAAGTTTGGATGCTCTTTCGAGATTTTTTTGAGAGTTTCTAATCTTTCATGGATAACTATGAGATATTTTTCAGAAGATTTTTTAAACTGTAAATCTTCTGAATAAAGAAATTTCGAAACATCGATGCGTGCTTTTGCAAAGTTTCTCTCAAGAGAAGTAGCAACATCTATTTCTGCTATATACTCATCATTGAGCTTCTCAGAATTAGATATAGCACCTGACATGCTACCAATGGCAATCATCCCCATAATGACCATAGCAGCTAGGATTATTCCAAATCCTATGCTTATTTGTTTGCTTAAACTAAATGTGGGCATAACTCATCCTTATTTTATAAAATGTGGGCGTGATTATACTGAAAAATGCTAAAAATGTGCCGTAAATACGCCTAAAATAATGGTAACGAAACGAATGAGAAAGCGTTTGTTGTGTTATAATCATTATAGAAAATAATTATAAGTAGAAGAAGATGCCAAAAATAGAGCAAAAAATCGCACAGGCCAAATCAAAACTTCTTGTTGAGTATCCTTATTTTGGGACTTTGGCTTCAAGAATAAAACTCCAAGTTAATGAAGATATACAATCTTTTAAAAGCAATGGCAAAGAGTTACACTATAGCCCTGATTTTTTTGAGCGCATCACATTAGAAGAGATGGAATTTGTTTTTGCAAATGCTTCCATGCATACAGCTCTTGC
>JAVETY010000034.1:0-16481 GCA_034005815.1 Sulfurimonadaceae bacterium
TTAGCAGCTTCTATTTTTTTCTCATCATAAAGGGAACCTTTTTTGATTTGGATGATGTTATCACGTACATCTTCATCATTCTCTTTCCATCCTTTGAGTTCTATCTTGGAGATGATTGGCTTTTCTTTACAATAAAAAGTTAAAACTTCTTTATCGATTTCCACATAGATATCTTCAAAATAGCCTTGCTTGAAATATTTTTTAATCGCTTCATCAATCATCTCTTCACTTACGTTTTCACCTATTTGAAAATCAAGCATTCGCAGGGCAACAGACTCGGAAAGGTTAACCATCCCTTTATACTCAACTGATTTTATTATCATGGCATGTGCATTGAAAGCAAAGAGGGTAAAAAATGTGGCCAAAAATATTTTCATGGCATCTCCGTATCTATAAAATAAGTCAAGATTTTACCTATATAGAGGTTAATATTTTGTTATAAAATACTTAAATTATGAAATACAGGTGCCCTTTAGCACAAAAGTGTCTTTTTCCTAAACTTAAGCTTGTATAATTTAACCCTTAAAAATTTTATAAAGATAGGTATACAATATGAATGTAGCAATTATAGGACTTGGGCTTATGGGTGGATCACTTGCACTTAGCCTTAAAAAATTAGATTTCATCACCTCTATAGTGGGAAGCGATCACAATGAACAACACCAAAAAGATGCTTTGCATTTAGGTCTTGTAGATAAAATAGTTGATTTAGAAGAGGTTAAAAAAGCAGACGTTATTTTTCTTGCTATCCCAGTTGATGGGATTATCAAAGCACTTCATAGCATGGGCGACATAGATGAAAATACAACTATTATAGATTTAGGAAGTACCAAAGAACTCATTACACAATCTATCCCAGCAAAAATACGTAAAAATTTTGTAGCAGCACACCCTATGACAGGAACAGAAAACTTTGGACCCTATGCAGCGATAGAGGGACTTTATGAAGATCAAGTCGTTGTACTTTGTAATCTAGAAGAGAGTGGCAAACACCAACAAAAAGTAGCACGTAAAATATTTAAATATCTAGGTATGCGTAAACATTTTATGCGTGCAAAAGAACATGACCGCCACGCTGCATTTATCTCTCACATGCCACATGCCATAGCTTATTCACTCGCAAACACTGTAATGCATCAAGAGCAGAAAGAGAATATATTAACTCTTGCAGCGGGGGGATTTCGCTCTATGAGTCGCTTGGCAAAAAGTTCACCTAATATGTGGGAAGATATTTTTCGTCAAAACAAGCACAACCTTATCGAAGCAATTGAGCTTTTTGAGAGCGAGCTCTCCATTCTCAAAGAGAGCATAAAAAATGACACTTGGGATAAGGTACATGAAACACTCTCCGCAGGGAAAAAACTTCACGATATTTTAGATTAAGAGAGATTATATTTTTTAACAATCTCTTTTAAGAGCTTTTTATCTATCTCTAATCTCTTTTTTTGGTAGATATGACGTTCTAAATCCTCTATCATTTTCTGCACATCTCTATCCTCTTTATGAGGAACTAACTTCATTAAAAGCACTTTTGGCTCTTTTATAGAGAGATGAGATTTTCCTTTTTGCCATGGTTTTATATATGCTAGTAAAAAACCTCCAACAAATCCCAAAAGTAATCCTACAAAAAAGTAGATGAAGTTAAAATTGTTTTGTATTTCTGACTTTGTAACATTATTGGTATCACCCTTATATATCTCTAGTTTTGGTGCAGTTTTTTGGTTATTTACCTCTATCTCGATAGATTCGCTTGTGAGTGTACATACCTCTTTTGTTTCAGGATTGAAATATTCTAGTGTAAATGGGGCAATTGTAAAGTTATGGTCTGCTACAAAGGTGAGTTTTTGACTCCAAAAATGTGTAGCTATTTGCTCTTTTTCTTCAAAAATACTTACTCCGTTTATATACGGTTTGAGTGAACCTATATCTTCAAAATTTCCTTTTCCTTCTATTTTTATCATAAGTTCTAAGGGTTCATTTGTATTTACTCTATTTTTAGTTGGAAGTACTTCTAGTGTAAAATCTCCAATAAGACGTATTGTGGATGGGAGTGGTTGTATTGTAAAATCAAGCCTATTGGAACTATATATATTCTGTTTTAAGTTTTGCGTCGAAAATCCATACATATCTTTACCAAATCCACGTGTCTTGATATTCATTTTGGCCGGAGTGATGGTAAGTGTACCCTCTCTTTGTGCGGCAAGTATATATTTTACTTTTGTAACACTATATCCTCCCTCTTCATAACGTTCTGCTGGAAGCTCTGCCTTGATCCAAAACCCTTTAAAAGTAGGTGGCGTATATGTTGAATCAAGTGGATTTGTTCCATGCTTTTGTTTAAAATAGAGATTTACTTCAAACTCTTCTGCAACATAAAGCTCTTGTTTTGTTGCATTAAGTTCCAAGATATAAGAGCTGTCTTTCGTATAAACGAGGGGTTTCACTGTAATTTTTATTGGTTTTGTTTTCTCTTTTTTTCCATTTATCTCTATCTCGATAGGTTCTATTTCACAGCTTTTTTCTGGTGCAAACTGGTACGTGAGTGTGTAATTATTTTGATAATTTCCATTGCTTATAACATAACTAGAATGTGTACTTTGGCTTAGTATTTGACTCTCACAAAGTGAATCTATACTAGGTTTAAGTACTTTATCCCCATTTATCTCTAACATCATCGTGACAATATCACCCTCTTCTATAGTGGTTTTATCCACGCGCATCTCAACTGCACCAAAAAGTATAGGGGATATAAAAAGAAATAAAAGTAGTGTTTTACCAAGGTTTATCATAGTGTGTATCCTGTTTTTGGTTTTCTTTGTTCAATTTATAAATATAGGTGGATGATTTATCATTTAATTTTTCTAACCATTTTGCCACCTCTTCATCACTCATTTCGCCATCTATAAGTTGTGAACTATTGTTCATATCTTTTTGTGCATCTTGTTTATCTTCATCTATGGCATGTTGATTCTCATTTTTTTGCTTTTCTTCTTCGCCATCTTGTTTATCTTGTTTCTCATTCTCTTTTTTATCATCTTTATCTCTATCTTTGTTTTGATTCTTATCTTTTTGCTCTTCCTCACTATCTTTTTTATCATCTTGATTATTTGCATCATCTTTATTTTGGTCATTATCACCATCTTTATTTTCGTCATCACCCTCTTGGTTTTGATTTTTATCTTTTTGTTCTTGCTTTTTCATCTCTTCTAACATTTTTTCTACCATCTCAAGGTTTTCTCGTACCTCTTTATTTTCTTCTAATCCAAGAGACTTTTCATAACTCTCTTTTGCTTTTTCTAATGCTTCTTCTGTTTCTAGCATGGCATGTGCATTTCCAAGATTTGCATAGTTTTTTGCTTGTTTTTCTTTCTCTTTAAAGTTGGCATGTTGATACTCTTCTATCGCTTGCTCATACTTTTCTTGTTTATAGAGTGCATTTGCACCATTATAGTAGCTTGCAGGATTGTTAGTTTCCTTGGCATGTTCTAAATAAAGCTCAGATGCTTTTTCATACTCTGCATTGTTATACGCAGTTTTTGCATCTTTGATATCTAAAAAATCAAATACAAAAGCTTCACTAGGGGTACAAAACCCTACAAGTGAAAGAACTAAAATAAAAGATGGTATTTTCATAGTCTCTCTTTTATAAAATGAACTTGTAGCGATAAGGAGTAAAAAGAGTGCAAGTGCCAATGGATAATAAAAAAGTGGGATATGTTTTTTAATTTTTGCATCTTGAAGCTCTTTTGGAGCCATATTTTCTATCTCTTTATAGATTGCTTTTACATCATCATCTGTTTTTATCGATTTAACATATACTCCACCTGTCTCAGTAGCAAGTGCGCTTATAAGATCATTTCTTTTAGAAATAAGGATACTTCCACTTTTATCTTTGATAAATATTCCCTCTTTATTTTGGATGGGCGCACCTTTTGAAGTACCAAAGCCAAGTACTAAAACCACCATATTATGCTTTTTAGCATACGCTATCTCTTTGGTAAAGTCATCATTGTCTCCACCATCTGTGAAGAGAAGTACAAACTTTCTTGATTTTGTTGCAAATGATTTCTCAATCGATTCAAGCATCACTAAAAAGTCAGTTCCTTTTTCTGTGATAGAGCTCACATCTAGTTTTTCAAGTAAAAACGTACTTGCTTGTCTATCAAAGGTAAGAGGTGCAACTAAAAATGCATTTCTTGCAAATGCCAAAATAGCATAACGCTCATTCTTTCCAAGCTCTAAAAATAGTTTCATCTTCTCTTTTGCATTTACGAGTCGTGTTGGATATATATCTGTTGCTAGCATTGAGTCAGAGATATCTAGTGCGATGATTACATCTGCACTTTTTGATTTTACTTGTACCTCTTTATCTTCAATAATAGGTTGTGCTAAAGCTATAATCATTAAAAACCCTATAAAGAAAAAGAGTCCATTTCTAACTCTTAAACTCAACCCTTTTGAACCTACTCGAAGTTTCTCTAATACCTCTTTAGAGAAAAAGCTCTCCTCTGCCTTTTTTTGTGTCAAAAGTAATCCAAATAGAACGAGAAGAGGTACCACCATAAAGTATATAAATTCAGGATGTAAAAAACTCATAGGTACCCTTTTTTATTACGTAAATAGATATAGAGCATAAGAGAAAGTAAAGCTAGGAAAAGCGGATACGTATAGTAATATTGAAGATAACTCAATATTTGTTTCTCTATCTCTGAAGTCTCTAGTGCATCTATCTCTTTGTAAACTTTTTCTAGAGTATTTGCATTGGATGCTGCAAAAAAAGCACCACCTGTCTCTTTTGCTATTTGCTCTAACACTTTTCTATTATATTCATGTGGCATTCCGATACCAATTGTGTAAACCTTTACACCCTCCTTCTTTGCCATATCAATAGCTACGTCCAGCGGGATAACATCTGCTCCAATAGTGCTGTAACCATCAGTTAAGAGAATCGCAATTTTCTCTTTTGAAACACTTCCTCTTAGTAGATGTACACCTTGTGCGAGAGATTCATACAGCGCAGTTGTTTCTCCCGCCATAGCGATATGAAGTTGGGCTAAAATTTGTTTGAGTATCTCTTTATCGTAGGTAAGAGGTGCTGCTATAAAGGAGTATTCCCCAAATACAACAAGCCCCATATTATCATCAGGTCTATTTTCAATAAAATCCTTTACTATATTTTGTACTGCATCAAAACGGTTATGAAATGGATTTTTTATATCAAATCCTCTTGCATTCATAGAACCTGAGGTATCAAGAATAAGTGCTATCTCGTAGCCTTGTGATGGTTCTGGCTCATATGGCTCATCTTTTACAGGAGACATCAGCGCTAGAATCATCATCACAATCCCAAGCCATTTTAAAACCAATAAAATCTTAGAGCTTTTTTGTACTTCATTTTTAAACTTATCTATATGTGGAAAGTAAAAGCTAGGCAATTTCATCTTGCAAAAAAGATGGCATGCCATAAATAAAATGAGTAATAAAAAGAACCACGGAAACTCAAAATAGATTCCATCAAACATCGCACATCTCTTTGTATAGATTATAGTAATGCAATGTTTTCTCATCAAAAGGTTCCACTTGCTTTTTATACTTATGCGCTTCTAAATGTTCTTGTAAAACGCCATAAATTTCATTATGTCGCGCTGTATCATCTTTAAATGTTGCTCCGTAAAACCCCATGGCATACGCCGCTTCTTTTGTATTAGCTACGTTTATAGTTTCTAAGGAAGTTTTATGTGCTTTACGTTTGTTGAATTTTTTTTTCGATTGTATCCATAGAAATATTTTATAGAGTAAAAAGCCAAAGAGTAAAGCCAAGACAATAACTATTGCACTCAAATAATAAAGTGAAAACTCTTGTACCTCTAGGATTGGCTGTATATCATGAAGTTTTATCTGTTCTGCTTGCATTATTATCGTCCCTCAAACAAACGGCGTAACTCTACGCCCACATTTTTGTCTGTATAGATTTTTCTAAATCGTATCTGGTCTTTTTGAAATGTATTAAAAAGTTTTTTATCATGGAGTTGCACTTGTTTATTGTATTCCTCTATCGTTGTGGGATTAAAATCCCCATCTATGGCATGTTGTGATTGTGGATCGATTAAAGAGGAAAGTCCCATAACAGGAGGCGTTTCCTCTAATATATCACGCACTACAATGGAGATAACCTCATGTTTTTTTGCAAGTACACGAAAATCTGGAATCTCAAAAAAATCTCCGATAATAAGGACTAATGACTTCTTCTTTAAACGGCTTAGAAGTGTTTTCGCCACCACTTCCATAGAAACCTTTTGCCCGATTGGATTAAATTCGAGTATCTCTTCTGTAATCTTTTGTACTTGATGGATTTTTTTGCTTGGTTTTGTCGAGGAGATAAGTTTATCTGTAAAGATGTAAGAGCTTAACAAATCCCCATTTTTAAGTGTGGAGTACCCTAAAAGCGCAGCAACCTCAGCGATACTCTCTTGTTTAAATTTTTTAGAGCCAAAGTACACGCTCCCACCGAGCAAACTCACAAGAACGATATTGAGCTCACGCTCCTCTCTAAAAATCTTTACAAAGGGTTGTTGCATCTTTGCAGTGATATTCCAATCTATATGACGGATATCATCCCCTGGCATGTACTCTCGGAGCTCTATAAAATCGTACCCTTGCCCATGAAAGATAGAGGGATTATTGCCAATCATCTCACTAAAGACTTGTCGCTTTGCACGAACAAGTATTTTTTGAAGGTTGCCCATCTTATGCCTACACTACCATCACAGCTTCTAAGATTTTTTGAATAATCTCATCCGTTGTAATCCCCTCTGCTTCTGCTTCATATGTAAGAACTATACGATGGCGCATCAACTCTTTTGCAACAAATGCCACATCTACAGGTGTAACATAATCTTTACCACGTAAATATGCCATCGCTTTTACAGCTTTAAACATATCGATACTCACACGTGGAGAGGCTCCAAAATGGATATACTCAGCAATCTCGTCTAAGCCATACTCTTTTGGATGACGTGAAGCATTGACAAGTTCTATCATATATTCTTCCACTTCAGGATCTGTATGAATATCTTTAATCTGTTTTTTGATTTCATTTAACTCATCTAGTGTAACAACACTTTGTATCTCTTGCATATTACCACTTGATATACGTCTTGCAATTTCAAGCTCTTCTGCTTTGGTGTTATAGCCAACTATGAGTTTCAGCATAAAACGGTCAAGCTGCGCTTCTGGTAGTTGATAGACACCCTCTTGCTCCACTGGGTTTTGCGTTGCCATAACAAAAAATGGTGGATCTATCTTAAATGTAGTATCGCCCAAGGTCACTTGTTTCTCTTGCATCACTTCTAGTAATGCAGATTGCACTTTTGCAGGTGCACGATTTATCTCATCTGCGAGTAAAAGGTTTGTAAATATTGGACCTTTTTTGATTTTGAAGCTATTGTTTTGTGGGTCATAAATCTCCGCACCTAGTATATCAGATGGCAATAGATCGGGGGTAAATTGTGCACGTTTAAAATGAAGCCCTAAAGTTTTTGCTAACGCATTGACAGTAGTAGTTTTAGCAAGTCCTGGAACACCCTCGATAAGTATATGTCCATCACATAATAGTGCGATAAGCATAGAATCGATCATTTGCTCTTGACCTACGACAACCTTAGCTATCTCTTTTTTAATCATTTCAATTTTAGAAAGCATTGTATAGAAGCCCCTTGTTATAAAGTGTAGTAGTATAACAAAAGGGGATTAATAGTTACAAAATAAGAGTGATTAATTTCCTGTAATAAAAGGAAAAATTCCTATTTGATTAATTTTTTGCTCGTATTTTCCTGTTCTTGCTATCGCATCTTCAAAACCAGCAGAAGAGCCTTCTTTTGTTTTATAGACTGCATTGGAAACAGTATTACCATTTTTGTCAGTTGCTTTGATTACAGTATTACGTAAGGCAAAAGTTAAATTAGCAAATTCTTTGTTCGTTGATGGATATTTTTGCATCTTTGCATTTGTTTTAATATCAATATGAACATTGTAATTTTTATTGTTAAAACTTATATTTTCAGCACTTAGCTTTGATTTGATAAGAGATGCCAATGTTTCAGAGTTTTGATCATAAGTAATTTTAAATACTAACTCTTTTTTACCCTTACGAATCTCTCTTGTATATTCTTGGTATCTTGAAGTATATTTTGAATCATCATAGTTTGATTTGAGTGCATGTAAAAGTGGAAAAAAACTATCTGTTTCTTTGAGGTATTTATCAATATTTACAGAAATTTTTATCTTTTCAAAAAAGTCAGCTTTTTGATAAAAATCCCATTCTGTTTTGATTTTAGTATCTATTTGTGAGAGTTTTCTCTCATACGTAGCAACTAAAACATCACGATCTACTGCAACAAGCATAACCCATTGCTTCCCATCGTTATAGCTCTCTTCTACTTTGACATCAGTGTACTCTATATTTTTACTTTTACTTACAACATCACTTTTTGTCTCAGCCAAGACAGACTCATCTGAGCCTTGTCTTGTTGCACTTACCGATGAGCTAAAGTTGGAAGCAACATCAACAGATATTTTTGCACTAATAGTTGCCAATGCATCACTTTTTGCATCTTTTTGTGTCTCACCATAACCAACCGCGTAAAAATGTTTTGCAGTATCCGATGGAGGATTTTGCATCCAAACTTGTGCTGCATCAACAGGCGCAGCACTTGCACCACACGCACTTAAAAAAATAAGTGCTATAAATGTAAAAAGTGTTTTTGTATACATTGACTCTATCCTTATGTTATTTTGTATCTTCTTGTAACTCTTCTTGAGCAGCTTCAGCTTTTTCTTCTAAAGTTAGTTCTCTTGCTGCTTCTTCTTTTTCAGCTTCTGCTTGTGCTGCTAGTTCTTGTTTCATTTTCACTTCATAAGCTTTAATGATTTTCTCTGTAACATCTTCATATTTTCCAGCAACATCAGATTGTTTACTTGCATAGTATGTTCCCATAAGTGCATTTGGAAGTGCAGCTAAAGCATTTACACCCAATCTTTGAAGTCTTTTACCATAAAGCGCTTGTTTTTCAACAGGAACTCTTCCTTGTGCTCCAAATAATGTTGCTAACTCTGTAGGAAATTTCAAAATTGCATTATTTGCTAGAAGGTTTGTAACTGCCAAACCAAATGCTGCATATGCTTCTCTTGAAGAAACTTGTATCTCATCTGCTACCATATAAAGGTTTTTAGCAAGTTTTACATAGTTTTCATCATCAATATTCATCTCACTATCAAGTGCTACTACCATTTCATCTAAAAGTTTAAAGTAAATTTTCTCTTTCTCTTCTGCAATAGTTTCAAGTTCTTTAATTTGTGCGTTAAGAACTTTTATCTCTTCTTGCGCTGAATTTATCTCATCTTTTGTTAACGGTGTATAATTAGCTGTTTTTATCTTTGCTTGTTGTTCACCTTTATCACGTTCTAAGATAGATTCTTGTTCACCTTTATCGGATTGTGCTCTTGCAACACTATCAAAAGCTTCAATCATTTCACTATCTGCTAATTCTAATTCTTTTTGCATATTTGTTGGTGCTAATGCAATAATAGCACTACTAATAGTTGGGAAATAATCACCTGAAGCTGATTCAATCTCTCTTAGAGTTCCATGTTTAAACTCTAAAAAGTGATTTGGGGATGCTTCAAAATCAAAAAAGTCTGGCCAGTTTTTTGTACGAGCTTTAATATATTCTTCTCTTGTTGCATAAGATTCACGTGGCAATAAGTCAGGGTTTGCAAAAAGTACATCAATCTTACTTACAGTTCTATACACCAAAGGTGTTACTGTTTGATCTAAAATACTTGAGATTAGATTTGCATTATCACCCAACATACTCATAAGAGCACCAGAACCAAGAGCTTTTCTTAAAACTGCTTCTGTATAGTGTTTTGTTGCATAGTATGGATCATACGCTAGAGCATCATTGATAAACTCTTTTTGAGAAGCATTTACATCCATTTGTAAAAGTGTAGGCCACTCTGCATCTGGAGAGATTGGGATTTTATTCACAATAATATGATTTTCACGAACAATTGCCATACCAATTGCAGCACGATTGACTTGATTCTCAACACTTGGAATCTCAGTTTGTGATGCTGCCATCTCACCGAGTACAGAACATCCTGTGTTAAAAAGCCCTACAACTCCTACTGTTACTACAGCAAGAGCTATTTTTTGAATATTTAAAGTTTTTTTCATTTTTTTCTCTTCTATTGATTTTTTATTCGTATTCACTATCAGAACTACCTGTCATCGAGTTTCTATCATCGATAAGAGCTTGATTTGATTTACCTTGCTCTTTTGTTTTATAAAGCAAATCATAAAAAGTATCAAAACGTGTTTTAGCACTCATCACTAACTCATCTTTGATTCCACCTAATTCTACCGCTTTTTCATAATTTGCTTGTGCATTATTTAAAAGTTTAAGATTTTCTGTTGTACTTGCCTCTGCTTCAAATAAAACCGCAAGGTTATAATGAAAGCCCATATCTTTTTTGCCCTTGTATTTATTCATCATAACAATCGCACCTTTGTAGTTTTTACGCTTTGCGTACTCTTCTACATGCATTAGTTCAGATGGAAATGCCTTAAACTCACGAAGTTGATTTGTTTTTAAAGGAGAAATATCCGAAATAAAATCTCGTACAACTTTTGCCACAGATTCTGAAGCTAACTCATTTTCACTTGGAAGCTTTGATATATCTTTTGACTGACGGTTTTTACGGTCTTTATAGTTCTTCACTAAAAATTCATCTACACCACGAGAAAGTCTAAACGTAACTTCTAATGACATTGATACTTTATTACCTTCGTTTTTGTACTCATAATTGAGTATTTTCATATCAAGTGCAACGCCTTCTGGTCCACCTAATGGATCAAGCGCTATAAAGTTTGTCTCAGTAAGTTTTGTTTTGACACCTTCTATAAGCATAGACTGTAGTTTTGGGTTTGTTTTTTTTGAACCCTCAACTGCAGGATTAAGCCAAAGAGCTAAATAAGCACCCTCAGAGATGAACTCATCTTTAGTTTCAATCTTACTTAATTTTGCTGCTTCTTTTGGAGCAGTATAAGAAGGAATCACAATCTGTGGACCCGCTCCACATCCAACTAACATAGCAATCGTTCCTATTGCCAGAACTAACTTACTTTTTTTTATCATATCTTTCTCCTTTAAATCGTGGTAATTTTAGTCTATCTTTATTTAAGATTAAATTAATTTTATGATTTTTTATTTAATCAGTCATCTCACTAATACCAAAAGCACTCAAATAATCATAATTTATACCAATTCTATTGCATTAATACCTCTTTTTTATGAGTATATTTATCTGAATTATCAAAAAAAACAACATTTACCTCTAAAACTCTTGACATCGATTTTATTTTCGCCTATAATTCCCGTCCACAAACACAGAGACCTCAAAATCTTGTTTGTTATGTCTCGCTAGCTCAGCTGGTAGAGCACGTCACTTTTAATGATGTGGCCGATGGTTCGAATCCATCGCGGGACACCACTTTTATACATTTTTTGGCCCCGTCGTCTAGCGGTTAGGATCCATGGTTTTCATCCATGTTACTGGAGTTCAAGTCTCCACGGGGTCACCAAAAATTACTCTCACATTGTAATCTCTTAATTTTTTAGCTTATATATTATTGGTATATTTAATACTAACTCTTTTTCTGGTTTTGGGAATTTTACTCTTTTTATAGTTTCTACTGCAGCATCTTTGAGTATTTTAATTTCTGAACTAACCACTTTAATACCACTTATTTCCCCACTTGTATTTAAACAAAATCGCACTACCACTTCCCCCTCTAATCGTCTGACTTTAGCACTTCTTGGATAGTAGAGATTTTCTTGTAGTAACTGACGTATCTCTGCTAAGTGAAGATTAACATAGATTTCTTCTTGAGATGCTTTGGCTTGTTCTTCCAAGTTTTCTTGTGTATTTTCTTCATTTAAGTTTTCATCGTTTATTTTTTCAATATCTTTTTCAACTTGTTTATCCTCTTTTACTATCTCGTTATCTATTTGTAACTCTTGCTTTTTTGAGATATCTTCTACTGTTTTTAGCTCTTCTTTTTTTACTATTTCATCTTTTATTTCTATTTTTTCTTTTGGCATGTTACTGTTTTTCTTCGGTATCTCTTCTATCTTTTTTGGTTCTTTTACTTCTACTATATTATTGTGTTTTTCAATTGATTTTTTTTGTTGAGGGGTTTGCATTGCTATAGCTTGGAGATTTATCAAAGAGATAGCCATTGGTTCTTGTGTTATATCTTGCACTTTTTTTTCAGAAAAAATAGCACTAAGAAGTATAAAAACAAGCAAATGTATAATTATAGAAAAAGTAAAAAAAATGGAGTGTCTATACATAAATGAAATAGTAACAAACTCTCTCTAATAGAGGCGTAAAAAAATATGAAGAATTTACACTTTTATTCCTCTTTTTAGATATTTTGTCCTTTATCTGCACACTTTTGTCAAAATAGATATTGCAAATAACTAAATTTCGCAAAGCTTAAGAGAGTTTTGGATAACATATATAAATTTTATTTTTTAAAAACTAGGTGAAATATATGAGCGATTTATTGAACAACGAAGTTATACAGTCTATAAATATTGAAGAATCTCTCCAAAATAGTTATCTTGACTATTCCATGAGTGTTATTGTAGGTCGTGCGCTTCCTGACGTGAGGGATGGTCTAAAGCCAGTTCATAGAAGAATTCTCTATGCAATGGAGAAGCTAAGTCTTTCGTATGGTGCAAAGTATAAAAAATCTGCACGTATCGTCGGTGACGTAATCGGTCAGTACCATCCACACGGTGATACAGCAGTTTATGATGCACTCGTTCGTATGGCACAAAATTTTTCTATGCGTATGACACTTGTTGATGGTCAAGGAAACTTCGGTTCAATAGATGGCGACAACGCAGCTGCAATGCGTTATACAGAAGCTAGAATGACAAAATATGCAGGTGAACTTCTTAAAGACTTAGAAAAAAACACTGTAAATATGATAGACAACTACGATGGAACAACAAAAGAACCTGATGTTATGCCTACACGTGTTCCTAACTTACTTATCAATGGTTCAAGCGGTATTGCAGTTGGTATGGCTACAAATATCCCTCCACACAACCCAACAGAGATTTTAAACGGTCTAAAAGCACTTTTAGCAAATCCAGATATCACATTACCTGAGCTTATGGAGCATATCCCAGCACCTGACTTTCCTACAGCTGCAACTATTTTTGGAAAAAAAGGGATTATTGATGCGTATGAGACAGGGCGTGGCCGTATAAAGCTCCGTGCTAAAACACATATTGAGAAAAAAGCAAATAGAGAGATTATCGTAATCGATGAACTTCCATACCAAGTAAATAAAGCACGTCTTATTGAAAATATCGCAAACCTTGTAAAAGATAAGATGATAGAGGGAATCTCTGAGATCCGTGATGAGTCTGACCGTGAAGGTATCCGTGTTGTAATCGAGCTCAAACGTGATGCTATGAGTGAGATAGTTTTAAACAACCTCTTCAAGCAAACAAGCATGCAAACTACTTTTGGTATCATCATGCTCTCTATCCTTAACCAAGAACCTAGAATTTTTGGAATTATCGAAATCTTAAAACACTTTATCAATCACCGTAAAACAATTATCATTCGCCGTACTATTTTTGACCTTGAAAAAGCAAAAGCACGTGCACATATCTTAGAGGGACTTAAAAAAGCTCTTGATATTATCGATGAGATTATCCGTGTAATTAAAGCAAGTACAAATGTAGAAGAAGCGCGAGATAACTTAGTATCTGAGTTTGACTTCTCTACTATTCAAGCACAAAGTATCGTTGATATGCGTTTGGGACGTCTTACAGGTCTTGAGCGTGAAAAAATTGAAAACGAACTTCTAGAGCTTGTTAAACTTATCGAATACCTAGAATCTATTCTCAAAAGTGAAGAGGTTTTACACAATATCATCGATGAAGAGTTTGATGAGCTTTTAACAACATATCCACAAAAAAGAAAAACAGATATCGAAGATGATTATGATGATATCGATATAGAAGACTTAATCCCTAATGAGCCAATGGTAGTAACTATTACTCATAGAGGTTATATCAAGCGTGTACCACTTGCAAACTACGAAAAACAACGTCGTGGTGGAAAAGGTAAAACTGCTGTAACTATTTATGAAGATGACTTTATAGAGAGATTCTTTACATGTAATACACATGATACACTTCTCTTTGTAACAGACCGTGGACAACTTCATTGGTTAAAAGTGTACAAAATCCCTGAAGGAAGTAGAACTGCAAAAGGTAAAGCGGTTGTAAATCTCTTAAACCTAGTAGCTGATGAAAAAATCCGTTCTATTATCCCTACAACAGATTTTGATGATGAAAGATCACTTGTATTTTTCACACAAAAAGGTGTTGTAAAACGTACAAACCTAAGTGAGTTCTCAAATATTAGAAGCAACGGAGTACGTGCAATTGTTTTAGATGAAGATGATGCACTTATCACTGCGCGTATCGCAGAAGTAGATACTAAATATCTCTTTATCGTTACAAAACTAGCACAATGTATCAAATTTGATATTGATAAAACACGTGATCAAGGTAGAAGCACACGTGGTGTAAGAGGTATTAAGTTTAAATTTGAAGAGGATGAAGTAGTTGATGCTAATATCATTCGTGATGATGAGCAAGAGATCCTTATCGTAAGTGAAAAAGGTATCGGAAAACGTACTTCAGCTGGTGAATACCGCCTTACAAATCGTGGTGGTTCTGGTGTTATAGCTATGAAAATGACTACAAAAACTGGTAAGTTTGTTGTAGGTTGTTTGATGGTGGATGAAGAGATGGATATGATGGCTCTTACAAAAGCTGGAAAAATGATTCGTGTAGATATGCAAACAATCTCTAAATCAAGCAGAAACACAAGTGGTGTGTATATCGTCAAAGGTGATGATGTGGCATCGATTTCACGTTGTCCTAAAGAAGAGATAGATGAAGATGATTTTGATGATGAAAATGAAGGTGAATCAACTTTATCTTTCGATTTGGAATAGTACTTGCTTAACTCTTGGCATATATCATGCCAAGGGATACAATCATGAAACACTCACTGCTATTAGCAGCTCTTTTAGCTGCATCTGCAACATATGCTCAAAAGAGCGAAACAACAATTATACCAGCACCAAGTCATCTTGTTATTGAGTGCAAAACTCAAGGATGCTCGACAAATGCACCTGCACAGCAAGCGCAACAGCAACAACAAGTAAAAGAAGAAGTTTTAGAACAAAACCGCGAACTACGCATAAGCGTTATAGGTCAAGGTGTTGCTCCTATGAATACTATCTCACCTGCACAAGCATATGCTCTAGCAAAACGTGCTGCAGTTGCAGATGCATATAGACTGATAGCTGAAAAAGTAAAAGGTGTTCGTGTGGATGGTCAAGACCTCATTCAAAATATGATGGTGAAACGCTCATCAATTAGAACATCAGTTGATGCTATGGTGCGTGATGCAAATATACTTGAAACTGTATTTAAAGAAGGATTATGCGAAGTAGAGATGGAAATCATCCTTTCACACGCGCAATTTGCGCAACATTAATTTTTGCTTTTACTTCTTTAGGAGCAGAGCAATATCTAATCTCTTATCGCTATGCGGCGAAAGATGCTATTTTATATAATGAAGCGTTTCATGTCTCACATGCCATGACCCCTTGTGGCACAAGAGCGAATGAGATGCTTGTGCTTCCTTCTAAAGATAATCAAAATCTACGCAAAATTCTTTTAGAGAATTTTGAGCTTTTTTTTGAATATATACAAAAGTTAGGACTCCATGTCAACCATCAAGAACAAACACAAAACCTTCAAAGTAGCTCTTTTACGATAATCACCCTCAGAACAACATGTTTCAAAGTCGATTTTAATGATAGTTTCGTTATCATCCAAGCTCTAGAATAAAGGTTTTTTATACCTAAAATGGGGTTTTTTTGTGAAAATAGCGATTGTTGAAGATGATATAAATATGAGAAAATCTCTTGAGATTGCCATGGGTGATTTCCAAGAGTTTGAGATAAAAACATTTAAAAATGCAAAAGATGCCCTCAAACAACTCGATGGAAGTTATGATTTAATAATTACAGATATCAACATGCCAGGAATGGATGGGATAGAGTTTGTAAAAACACTTGGTGGTCGTTACGAAGTTATCATCATGACAGGCAATGCAACGCTTCAACGCGCAATAGAATCTATCCACCTAGGGGTAAAAGATTTCCTTTTAAAACCTTTTGAGATTGACACACTCATCGATGCTATCAAACGTGAAAGTAAAATCCAAAAACTCAAACAAAAACTCCAACCACAAAATGAGCAAGAGAGTGACAATGGTGGCTTTTTAGGAACATCAAAAGCGCTTGAAAA
>JAVETY010000160.1:0-3864 GCA_034005815.1 Sulfurimonadaceae bacterium
TAGCAAGCATTACTAAGAGCTGGCTGGGTGGAACTTGTTGTGTTCCAAGTGCTTGACGCAAAAATCCCAAAACAATTACAAATCTTGTAAAAGTTGTCATCACAAGTACTAAACTTGGTGCTAAAACAAGAAGCGTAAGAATTACAAGGACATTGAGCGAACTTACAAGTTGCGCAGGCGAGCTTGGTGCAGAGAGCTCGAAGTTCATCGTAGGAACCACAGGAGCCTCGGCCCCTAAAAGGGTTGCAAATAGTAAAAAAAGGGTGATATATCTTATCATTCTTGTTGTGGCGCTTTATCTAGTATAGTTTGTTTTGCTGCATATTCTTTATCAGATTTTTTTCCATAAAAATGAAGTTCTACTCTACGGTTTTTCTCACGCCCTGAAGCGGTTGCATTGGTTGCGAGTGGGCGATACTCTGAAAAACCTGCGGCATTAATACGGTTTGGTTGAACACCACTTAGTAAAAGCTCTTGAAGCACTGATATAGCACGTGCTGAAGAGAGTTCCCAATTGTTTTTAAAAAGACTATTACTAGATGGAGGCAAATTATCCGTATGTCCTTGAACACTCACTTCCATATTGTTTGGAAGCTCTTCTACAATAAGCGCTATACGCTTTAAAAATAAAAGTGCATCGTCATTATCAATCACAGCGCTTCCCGGTGCAAATAAAAGAGAGGCTGGAAGCTGTATTACAAATCCCTCTTGCGCTTCTTCCATAGAGATAGCAGGACCATGCCCTTTTTCACGAAGCTCATTTGCATCGATAATAGCTTGGGTTACTTGATTAACAACATCCGTTGATTCATCTTGTGATTCTATCGGAGTAGATTCTTGTATACGTTTTTTTGAGATCTCAGTTTTTGTTCCACCCTCTAAAACGCTCATGGCACCAGAGAGTGAGCCTATCGCTTCTGAAACTTTTTTTGCATCCATCGAGGACATAGAAAGAAGTAAAACGAAAAAACAAAGTAACAAAGACATAAGGTCTCCAAACGCAGCAAGCCATTGTGGCAAACATGTTGGACATTTAGGACATTTTTTCTTAGCCATTAGTCAAACTGGCTCACACGTTCATTTGGAGCTAGGTAGCTAAGGAGTTTTGCTTCAAGTACTCTTGGTGCGTCCCCTGATTGAATTGACATAATTCCTGAGAGAATCATCTCTTTTACAAGTGTTTCATCATCATTTCTAATATTTAAAATACTAAAAATAGGTGCACCTACGATATTTCCAATCATTGCACCATAAAGAGTTGTAAGAAGTGCAACCGCCATAGATGGACCAATCGCTGAAGGGTCTGCCATATTTAAAAGCATCGCAACAAGTCCAATAAGTGTTCCAATCATACCCATCGCACCAGCTAATGCTGACCAAGTGTTGAATATTTCTGCATAACTTTTATGTCTTGTACTTGTTTGTTCCATATCTATCTCTAAGAGTTGACGGATGGTATCTGGTTCATTGCCATCAATCGCCATAGAGAGACCTTTACGAAGAAATTTATTTTCTTCATTATTGACATCGCCTTCGAGTGCCAATATCCCATCTTTTCTTGCTTTTGTAGCAAACGCAACAAGTTTTTTTATAAGAGCTACACGGTCCTCTTCAGGTGGTTTTATGGCAATCATAAAAACTGTCATAGCTTTTTTCATTTGTGATGGCTTAAATGCTATCAACAATGAACCTATACTACCACCAACAACAATAAGAACTGAAGGGATATCGATATATGCACCTACACCGACTCCCATAGCCATCGCACCTAGTAAAAGTGCAACAACTAAAACCAACCCTATGACTGATCCTAAATCCATCCAAAAACCTTAAAAAAATTATCGCGCTTATGATACCACAAACAATTTAGCTCCATTATTAAAAAAAAGGTTTTATCATTAATTTATGAAGAAAAATTGTTAAAAATAGTCGTTATAGAGATATCTTGTAAAAATCTCTTGATGAAAGAGAACTATGTCATGCCATAGTAAAATGGTTATCTAAATCAGTAGTATCCTTTAAAAGATGGTAAAATATCGTTTCAAATTTTATTTAAGAAGATGAGTTTTCCTATGCAAAAAGAACAAATAAGTATCGTAATCCTAGCAGCCGGCAAAGGTAGCCGTATGAAATCAAACAAAGCAAAAGTTTTACATGCCATAAGTGGAAAAGAGATGCTCTATCACATTATAAAAACATCTCTTACCATCTCTAATGATATTTCAGTCGTTGTGGCACACCAAAAAGATGCCGTTATCGAAGCGATGCAAAAGTATTTTACGAATGTTACATTTATCACACAAGATTTAGAAAACTTCCCAGGAACGGGAGGTGCCATGAAAAATGTACAACCTAAAAATGAGAATGTACTCGTTTTAAATGGCGACATGCCTCTTATTACTCCAGATGTACTTCAAGGATTTTTTAGCCAAAAAAGTGATATTGTAATGTCGATTTTTGACCTCGTAAATCCTGATGGATACGGTCGTGTTATCTTAGATAAAAACCAAGTGATAAAAATCGTAGAGCAAAAAGATGCGACACCAGAAGAACTTACAACGACTACAGTCAATGCCGGCGTCTATGCATTTAAAAAATCAGTATTAGAAAAATACATCCCACTTCTTAGTAATAATAATGCACAAAAAGAGTACTACCTCACAGACTTAATTGCAATGGCGCGCCAAGATAACCTCGACATTGCTGCAATTTTAGTAGATGAAGAACATTTTAAAGGTGTAAACTCTAAAAAAGATTTAGCAAATGCAGAAGAGATTATGCAAGAGCGTATTAAAAATCACTGGATGGAAACTGGAGTGGTGATGCAACTTCCACAAACCATTTATATAGAAGAGAGCGTAGTTTTTCAAGGCGAATGTGTAGTTGAGAACAACTGCCGTATCACAGGAAAATCAATCATCAAAAACTCAATTATAAAAGCTTCAAGTGTGATTGAAGATAGCGTGGTTATCGATTCAGATGTGGGACCATTAGCGCATCTGCGCCCTGCTTCGCATATAGAAAGCACACATATAGGAAATTTTGTAGAGGTGAAAAAAAGTACTCTCAAAGGTGTCAAAGCTGGGCACCTGAGCTATATCGGTGATGCGACTATAGATGAGGGAACAAACATTGGAGCAGGTACTATCACTTGTAATTATGATGGGGTGAAAAAATATCAAACTATCATAGGCAAAAATGTTTTTATAGGAAGTGACACACAACTTATCGCACCAGTTACAATAGATGACAATGTAATGATAGCCGCTGGAACAACAGTTACAAGTGGACATATAGAGAGTGGAAATCTGATTATCAGCCGTACAAAGCTAAGACTTGTTAAAGATTTTTATTATAAGTTTTTTAATAAATAGTAATCAAAGATTACCGAGATCCTGAATCAAGTTCAGGATGACAAAAGTCCTGTCATTCCGTGTTTGACACTTTGTCATTCCATGCTTGATACTTCGTCATTCCGTGTTTGACACTTTGTCATTCCATGCTTGATACTTCGTCATTCCGTGCTTGACACGGAATCTCTTCTATAACATGTCATAACTTCTAAGATGCAAATCCACTACTAAAACTATCTTTTTCTATCACAATTCGTTTTTGTTTCTCTTTTCTCGCAGGGTCTTTTTCTACAAATATTTTTTCGCGAGTTTTTGGATTCATCTCTGTATAATACATTACAGACGAATATGTTCCTGGAGTGGGAGTAAATACTTGTGCTTGTTCTGGGTTCATTTTGAGTTCATCTCTTGTGAAGCGTTTGAGTTCATGCATATCTTTCTCCTCACATCCAGGGTGTGCTGCTATGAGATAGTAGGTGAGGAATTGATTTTTATTTTCTTCTTTATTAAG
>JAVETY010000161.1:0-3833 GCA_034005815.1 Sulfurimonadaceae bacterium
TTACTTGCGACGTACATCTTTTCTAAAAGACACAAAGAGGGTTTTGGAAAGCTTATGGATTTAGTCTCTATTTCTATACCACTTGCCTTCGTCTTTGGACGCATCGGAAACTTTCTTAATCAAGAGCTTATAGGACGAGAAACGGACATGCCATGGGGAATTTATGTCGATGGTGTGCTTCGTCATCCTTCCCAACTCTATGAAGCTGTGTTAGAAGGAGTTGGAGTCTTTTTGGTGGTCTATATCTATCGGAATTATCAAAAATTCTCAGGTGAGCTTTTGTTTGTTTATGGATTTAGTTACGGGATTTTCCGCTTTTTAGCAGAGATTTACCGTGCACCTGATGAGCATATTGGATATATTTGTTGTGATGTGATTACGCAAGGGCAGTTGATGAGTCTTGGGATGAGTGCTCTTGCGCTTGTTTTATGGATTTATTACGCACAAAAAGCGAAGAAAACTATTTAGGTTTTCTTTTTGTGTAGTGGAGATTCTTCTCTTTATTGACTGAACTTTTCCAGAAAAAGTTTACTGCCCAATAGGCGAGAAGTGAGCCAAAAACCGAAAAAAAAGAAGCACCTACATAAAGCTGTATAAAAATAGTATCAAAGTTGTTTTGAAACCATTCTACGCTTAGATGTACGGGTGCTACCTCTGATCCTAGTAAATATGAGCCTGTGATATATTCAATATAATACAAAGGTGGCATTGTTAAAGGGTTGGTAAGCCAACACATAGCAAGCGCTATAGGGACATTAAAACGGAAAAATGGAATAAACGCCAAGACAGCAAGCATTTGAAACGGCATCGGGATAAAAGCGATAAAAAGCCCAAGTAAAACAGCTCTTGAAACCATCTTACGATTGGGAGATAGAAATTCTGGAGGGATATTGTATTTTTTTATAAGATTATTGAGCTTTTGATGTTTGCTTGTATTTTTAAGAGTTTTTCGAATCATTTTTATGCCGTTCTTTTGATGATGGCGAATTATAGCAAATAGAAGAGTTCTTTTGAATAATATGTTAAAATTCGACATATAAATAAAGGATGCACTATGTCATTTGAAAAACTAGGGATAATCAAACCACTTTTAGGCGCAATAGGTGAGTTAAGTTACACAGAACCAACAAGCATCCAAACAAGAGTGATACCACTCATATTACAAAAAGAAGATATTTTTGCAACCGCACAAACAGGAACAGGAAAAACAGCTGCTTTTGCTATTCCAATTCTACAACGCTTACGTAAAACAACCCCAGAAGCAAGAGTACTTCGTGCTTTAGTGATTGCTCCTACACGTGAACTATGTGTACAAATTCATAAAGACTTTTTAGATTGTGGAAAATATATGGGGCTTACTATTGATCTCATAGTAAGTGCAAAAGATATAAATACTCAAAGAAAAAGATTAAAAAATGGTGTAGATATAGTCATAGCAACACCAGGACGTATTTTAGAGCTTGCTGAGAGTGGTTTAAATTTGGGGACAATTGAGATTTTTGTGCTTGATGAAGCGGATCGTATGCTTGATATGGGATTTGTAAAAGAGATAAGAAAAATTCATCCGCTCCTTCCCAAGCGTCATCAAACACTTCTTTTTAGTGCAACATATAGTGAAAAAGTGCGTAAACTCTCCAAACTCTTACTTACTAAACCAGCATTTGTAGAGAGCTCAAAGAAAAATTCAATTGTAGATGCGATAAACCAAGTGGTATATCTCGTAGATGAGGATAAAAAAGCAAAACTTACTTCTTATCTTATAGGTTCACGTAATTATCCTCAAGTGCTTGTGTTTACAAGAACAAAAGCAAGTGCAGATATTTTAGGAGAAGAGCTCAAAAAAGATGGACTCAAAGCTGGAATACTTCATGGAGATAAAACCAAAGCAAACCGCTTAAAAGTGCTTGATCAATTTCGTGAGGGAAAACTTCGTGTTTTAGTTGCTACTGATATCGCTTCAAGAGGGCTTGATATCGAAGAGCTTCCTTATGTAATCAATTATGAGCTTCCTTCAGTACCTGAGGATTATGTTCATAGAGTAGGGCGTACAGGACGTGCTGGGCGTGATGGAGAAGCAATTACACTTATTGATATCTATGAGAAGTTTGACCTTAAAGAGATTGAACGTGTAATAGGGATGAAGATCCCAAAAGAGACAGTTGCAGGATTTGAACCAGATCCAACGATTCGTAGAGAAGAACGTGATGAAGTAAAACTAAAATCTGAGCATAAAAAGCCAGAAAAAAGTTTTAAAAAATCTTCTAAGCCAACGTACACAAAAAAACCAGAAGCTAAAAAAGCTACAACAAAAAAAAGAAAAACAAGCAAAAGAGATTAACATAGAGGGGTTGTAAAGGCGAGAGAAGTTTAGCTTGCCACCTTTACATCTATGGCATGTAAACCTTTTTCACCCTCTGCTACATAATAGTAAACTCTCTGGTCTTTCATGAGTTCTACTCTTTCGTTATGAAGAGGTACGAGAGAGCGAAAATGGACAAAAATATCTTCTGTACCATCATCCTGAGCGATAAAACCATATCCTTTGACCGCATCAAACCACAAAACTTTACCTGTCTTCATCTACATATCCTCACAAAAAAGTTCGCGATTATAACATGTTAGAAAAAACAAGCCAGCCAGATAGTCTGTTCACCTGGCGCAGTCCATGAGACTTTGTGCTGTTGGTGCGCAGGAATATAATAAGAATCGCCCTTGGAGAGTTTCATATCTTCGCCATTTGGAAAGCTTAAAATTGCCGCGCCTTCTAAAACGACGATCCACTCATTTTCTGCTTGGTCGTACCATCCCTCTTTTGGAGCGATATGACCATAAGAGACAATGCGCACGATATGTACATTACTATGCTCTACTAATGTCTCTAAAAATTCTTCATCAACGGGGGCAGGTATGTTTTTTAAAATATTGATAGTTTTCATAGTGCTATTATAGTAAGATTTTGTATGTGGAAAAATTATAACCTAGAGATTTTGTATAAAGATGAGCATATTGTCGTAATTAACAAGCCAAGTGGGTTGTTAGTACACAAATCGATGATAGATAAGCACGAAATATATTATGCAATGGCGATGCTTCGTGATCAAATCGGTATGTGGGTCTATCCTGTACATAGACTTGATAAGCCAACTTCTGGAGTTCTCCTCTTTGCGCTTAGTAGTGAGTGTGCAAGAAAAATTTCAGAGCAGATACAAACTATAGAGAAACAATATATCGCCGTAGTGCGTGGATATACTCCAGAGAACGGAGTGATAGATCATCCACTAGTAGAAAAGCAAGATAAAATAACAGATAAAAATGCAAAAGAGGATAAAGAAGCGCAAGAAGCTATGACATGTTATGAAAGGCTTGCTACGGTAGAACTTCCACATGCCATAGGGAAGTATGAGAAGACTCGTTATTCTCTTATGCTTTTAACTCCAAAGACAGGACGTAAGCATCAGCTACGACGTCATATGAAACATATCTCACACCATATACTTGGAGATACAAAGTATGGAAGAGGGGAGCACAATATTCTTATAAGAGAAAAATATGATTGCCATCGGCTCTTATTGCATGCAACTAGTTTAAAAATGCGCCACCCATATACGGAGGAAGAGCTCTTGTTTCAAGCCTCATTGGATGAAACATTTATAAAGATATTTCAAGCCTTTTCTTGGGAAAAACACGCACTCATATAACCCACAACTCTAGAACTATCTCCACTTGCATCTGCACTTGTACGGTAGTCAAGTATGTGAGGTTTGAGATGATCTATTGTAGCACTTAGCATCATCGCTTCCAAGCCTAAAATACCACATGCCTCACAACCATTG
>JAVETY010000162.1:0-3816 GCA_034005815.1 Sulfurimonadaceae bacterium
TAGAAGCAGCAAAACGCTCAGGAAGAGCATCTATCCCTGAAGCACCTGTTGCAGAGTTTAACAAGTTTAAAACTCCAATGGTAAAGACGATAGATGATTTAGCAGGGTTTTTTAAAATATCAAGCTACTACACTATCAAATGTGTGGCAAAACGGGCAATCTATGAAGATGATAGTGAAATTGTACTTTTCTTTCTCCGTGGATGTGATGATTTACAAGAGAAAAAAGCACTTAATGCAACGGGCGCACTTGACCTTGTGGACGTGAGTTCTGAAGAGTTAGAAGAGCTCGGGCTTGTTCCTGGATTTATGGGACCACTTGACCAGATAAAAGCAAAACATGTGATAGATAACGATCTCATAGATGCAACTGCAATGGTATGTGGTGCAAATGAGCTAGATTACCACTATGTGGGCGTGTGCATGAGTGTATTAAAAGATGGCTACTTTGCTGATATTGCAGAAGTTAATGAGGGAGATATCTGTCCTCATTGTGATGGAACACTCTCTTTTACAAAAGGGATAGAAGTTGGACATATTTTTAAACTAGGAACAACTTACTCAGCAGCACTTAAAGCGGAATTTTTAGATGAAAACGGTAAGGCAAAACCTTTTGTTATGGGTACCTATGGGATGGGTGTGAGTCGATTAGTTGCCGCTATAATTGAGCAACATCACGATGAACATGGATGTATATGGACAAAAGAGGTTGCACCTTATGCTGTTAATATACTTATCTCAAATATAAAAGATAATGCGCAAGTAGAATTAGCAGAAGAGCTTTATAAAAAGTTTCAGGAGCATAAAGTAACAGTGATGCTTGACGATAGAAAAGAGCGTTTTGGCTTTAAGATGAATGATGCAGAACTTATAGGTTTTCCTTTTACTATTATTATAGGCAAAGAGTTAGAAAACAATGAGGTGGAGATTTATGAACGCAAATCAAAAGAAAAAACACTTACTTCAAAAGAAAATGTGTTTGAAAAAATCATGGAATATCTAGCATAATGCTCTATTTCTTACTTTATCTCTTTGTAGAGGTTTTGGTCTCGGTAGCTATCTCTTCCGCGATTGGAGGGATTGCTACTTTTTTTGAGATATTACTAAGTGCATTTGTTGGAATTTCTATACTGATAAATTTTAGAAAAACACTCAAAGCAAATCTAACTGCAGTCTCCTATAACTGTATCGATTTACAACAGTTTCATAGCCTTAATCTTTTCACCCTTTTAGGAGCAGTTTTGCTCATCATACCAGGGTTTGTAACAGATATAATAGGAATTTTTATGCAGTTTAGTGTTGTAACAACTATGATTGTTAATCGATATACTGTAAAATCAAAAACACATAGAACAAAATACCATCAAAAACAAAAGGATTCAGATGTCATCGATGTTGAAATTATCAACGATAGCACTTTTATTAGGTAGCCTATTAAACGCAAATGTTGAAGATATAAAAGTAGTTGATTTTTTACAAAAATCATTTAGTAAAAATCCAAATATTGTAAAAATGGATATATCCATAGCCGATAAAAGTAAAGTGGAAGCTATGGCTGGATGGGACGCTTACATTGTAAAGATCATTGCAACTGTAAAAACTTCAGAAGGGGAAAAAGATATTGTACAAAAGATGGTTTACTTTAGTAATGGTGAATATATCACTCAAGATCTTGTTAATCTCAACACAAATGAATCACTCAAAGAGAGTGTAACTCCAACATTTAAAGATAGCTTCTATAGCAAAGCAAATCTTATCTATGGAGATGTAAATGCTAAACATAAAGTAGCAATATTTTCAGATCCACTGTGTCCTTATTGTGGAACATTTGTTCCTGAAGCGATTGAGTATATGAAAAAAGAGCCAAAGAAATTTGCGATTTATTATTACCATTTTCCTTTAGTTTCACTCCATCCAGCTTCTGTTGTGCTTACAAAAGCAGCGATAGCTGCAGAACTTAAAGGTCATAAAAATAGTGTTTTAGAGCTCTATAAAGTAAAAGTTAATCCAAGAGAGACAAATGTGGATGTGATTTTAAAAGCATTTAATCAAACACTTAAAACTAAAATCACTCCAGCAGATGTAGCAAGTGCTGAAGTTACAAAACATTTCGACTTTGGAATTAATGCAGCAGATGAGATGATGGTTCAGGGAACTCCAAGTGTGTTTTTTGATGGTAAAGTCGATAAAACTAAAACAATGTACAAAAAGGTAAAGTAAAAATGAAAAAATTAGTTATAGCAACAAGAGGTTCACAGCTCGCTCTTTGGCAGTCTCATCATATTAAAGCGGTATTAGAGGAACAAAATCCTGGTTTAGAAGTAGAACTCAATGTTATTGTAACAACAGGGGATAAAATTATTGACAAACCTTTAGCCGCGATTGGTGGAAAAGGCTTGTTTTTAAAAGAGCTTGAAGAAGCGATGCTAAGAGGTGAAGCACACATTGCAGTCCATTCACTCAAGGATGTTCCAACTGTAATGCCTGATGGACTTGTCCTTGCAGTTATCACAGATCGTGAAGATGTAAGAGATGCACTTTTATCGCAAAAGTATGCAGATATAGATGCTCTTCCAAAAGGTTCTGTGATTGGTACATCCTCGTTACGTCGTCGTATGCAGATAGAAAAAATACGACCAGATCTTATCATTAAAGATTTAAGAGGAAATGTTGATACAAGAATCAGAAAACTCAAAGAGGGTGCATTTGATGCAATTATCCTAGCAGCTGCGGGGATCAATCGTTTAGAGCTTTTAGATGCAGTTGAGCACGTTTATCCTATATCTTTATTTGAAATGATTCCATCTATGGGACAGGGTGCACTAGGTATTGAAGCGATTAATGATCCTAAAGTACTTGCTATTATTGCAAAACTTGAAGATGAGTTTAGTCGTATTGAAACAACAATTGAGAGAGATTTCGTAGATGAGCTCAATGGTGGTTGCCACGTGCCAATAGGTGTCAATGCAACTGTTTTAGAAAATGATGATGTAATCGTACGTGCTACTTTAGGACTTCCTAATGGTTCAAAAACTCTGAGTGATTCAAGACTTATTTCAAAACATAATTATAAAACTTTTGGCCGTGAATTTGCACAAGAGTTTATCGCTAAAGGAGCTCGTGAGCTTTTAAAAGAAGCTGAAGAGATGATGGTGACAAACTAAAATGTTAAAAACCATAGAACTTCTCAAAAGGGAAGGGGAACTAAAAATCATTGAGGAACCTCTTGATATTTATCTAGAGATCCCCCATATTGCTTACGCTGAAGTCAAACTAAAAGATGGTGGAAAAGCACTCTTATTTACAAATCCTATAGATAAAAAAAATAATCGTACCTACCAAGAACCTATATTTATGAATGTTTTTGGTTCATTTCGTAGATGTGAACTTCTTTTTGGACGTCCAATAGAATCAATCGCAGATGAGATAACAAAGCTTTTACATTTGAAGCCACCAGCAAAATTTTTAGACAAGATAGCAATGGCGACTGAACTTTTTGCTTTAAAAAATATATTTCCAAAAAAAATCAAAAAGAAAAATCCAACATGCCAAGAGATAATTTATAAAGAGAGTGATATAGATCTCTATAAAATTCCAGTTCTTACAACTTGGGAAGAAGATGGTGGGCCATTTATCACTATGGCGCAGGTATATACCCAAAGTTTTGATGGAGAGATGGTAAATGTTGGCATGTACCGCTTACAAGTGTATGATAAAAATCACTTAGGTATGCACTGGCAAATTCATAAAGACTCTTCACATTTTTTTGATCAGTACCAAAAAGCAAAGAAAAAGATGCCTGTTACAATTGCAATCG
>JAVETY010000163.1:0-3804 GCA_034005815.1 Sulfurimonadaceae bacterium
TTAGCTGATTGAGAAATAAAAAGTGGGTTTATAAAGTTTATTTTACAGTCCCCTTATTTGTGGTGTTTAAAAAATAAATTTTAAAATCTTTAACTATTAAAACTATATCTCGATAAGTTCCTATTCTTTGTTGCCTTTTGCTTCAATAAAATATCTTTTAAATCAAAATAAAAAATCTTCAAAAACAAGCCTTCTTTTTTTATAACACATTAAGTTTTTATCTACATAGATAGTTGTAGAATAAGGGTAGATAAGTAGAAGTAATATTGTCTAATTTATGCAGATGGAGTTTTTAATGTCAATACAAACAGCTACAATCGATGGAAATGAAGCCGTCGGGCGCGTTGCTCACAAAATAAATGAAGTTATAGCGATTTATCCTATTACACCCTCTTCGGTGATGGGTGAACTTGCTGACTTATATAGTGTGCAAGGAGAAAAAAATATCTTTGGAACAGTTCCTGATGTAACGCAGATGCAAAGTGAGGGCGGTGCGAGTGGAGCAGTGCATGGTGCGCTGCAAAGTGGTGCGCTTACAACTACATTTACAGCTTCTCAGGGCTTACTACTCATGATACCAAATATGTACAAGATAGCAGGAGAACTTACTTCTACTGTCTTTCATGTCGCTGCACGTTCTCTCGCGGCACAGGGGCTTTCTATCTTTGGAGACCATCAAGATGTTATGGGTGTGCGACAAACTGGTTTTGCACTTTTTGCTTCGGGAAGTGTTCAAGAAGCGCATGATTTTGCTCTTATTTCTCAAGCAGCAACACTGCGTACTCGTATCCCTTTTTTACACTTTTTTGATGGATTCCGTACTTCACATGAAGTAAATAAGATAGAACTCCTTGATGAAAGTGTTCTTAAAGCGATGATAGATGAAGAGTTGGTTTTTGCACATCGCACTCGCGCGCTTACTCCTGATAATCCTTTTATCCGAGGTACTGCACAAAATCCTGATGTTTATTTTCAAGGTCGTGAGAGTGTCAATATTTATTATGACAAAGTCCCAAATCTTCTTCAAGCAGAGATGGATAAATTTGCAGCGCTTACAGGAAGAGCCTATAAACTTTTTGATTATGTTGGCGCACATGACGCAGAACGCATTATTATTTTGATGGGTTCGGGTGCTGAAGCCGTGGATGAGAGTGTAGAATATCTAAACAAATCTGGCGCAAAAGTGGGCGTGATAAAAGTCCGCCTCGCACTTCCATTTAGTATAGAGCATTTTATCGCTTCTTTTCCTGCGTCAGTGAAATCCATCGCAGTCTTAGATAGAACAAAAGAATCAGGTTCTATCGGTGAACCACTTTATCATGATGTGTTTATGGCGCTTAGTGAAGCCGCAAATGATGGAAAACTTGGTTTTAGTATGCCAAAAATAATCGGTGGTCGTTATGGTCTTTCTTCTAAAGAATTTACACCAGCGATGATAAAAGCCATCTTTGATGAACTAAAAAAAGAAAACCCAAAAAATCACTTTACAATCGGCATAAATGATGATGTGACGCATACGAGTTTAGAGTATGATGCAAGTTTTATGCTTCAAAATGATGATGTTTATGAGGCTATATTTTTTGGTCTTGGAGCGGATGGAACAGTTGGAGCAAATAAAAACTCCATCAAGATAATCGGGGAAGAGACACCTAACTACGCACAGGGATATTTCGTTTATGACTCCAAAAAATCAGGTTCTGTTACCACTTCGCATCTGCGTTTTGGAGCAAAACCTATAAAATCTAGCTATCTTATACAAAAAGCAGATTTTGTTGCTTGCCATCAGAGTGTCTTTTTAGAAAAATTTGAAATTCTTACACATGCCAAAGAAGGTGCGATATTTCTTCTCAACACACCATTCCCAAAAGAGTTACTCTGGAGTAAACTTCCAAAAGATGTTCAACGAGAGATGATAGAGAAAAAAATAAAATTTTATGCCATTGACGCTTCCAAAGTCGCTAAAGAGAGTGGAATGGGAAGACGCATCAACACTATCATGCAGACTTGTTTTTTCGCTATCTCAGGAATACTTCCAAGAGATGAAGCGATAGCAAAAATCAAAAAAAGTATCTCTAAAACATATATCACAAAAGGTCAAGCTATAGTAGATATGAACTTTTCTGCAGTCGATCAGGCTATTGCAAACATGTACGAAGTAGAAGTACCGAAGACTGTTACTTCTACACTAGAGATGCAAGCTTCTATCAAAGGAAACTATGATGATTTTGTCGCAAATGTAACAAAAAAACTCATTGATGGCTATGGAGACGACCTTCCTGTAAGTGCGATGCCAAGCGATGGAACTTGGCCAAGTGGAACAACACAGTATGAAAAACGAAATGTCGGATTAGAAGTTCCTGTTTGGGACAGCGAAGTTTGTATTCAGTGTAACAAATGTGTAATGGTTTGTCCGCACTCGGTTATCCGCTCCAATATTGTTGATGAATCATTCTTGAGTAATGCTCCTGAAGGTTTTACTTTTACAGAGGCGAAGGGTAAAAATTTTGAGCCACATGAAAAGTTTATGATTAGCATTTCAGTAGAAGATTGTACTGGATGTGCGCTGTGTGTGGAAGTTTGCCCAGCGAAAAATAAATCACAAACAAATCTCAAAGCAATCAATATGCAAGAACAACTACCTCTAAGAGAAAGTGGCGCTAAAGCTTGGGATTTCTTTACAAATCTTCCACTTATGGATCGCTCAAAAATTAATCCTGCAAAAGTGAAAGAGAGTCAGTTTCTTGAGCCTCTTTTTGAATTCTCAGGTGCATGTCCTGGATGTGGAGAAACACCTTACGTCAAGCTCACAAGCCAACTTTTTGGTGATAGAATGATTATCGCAAATGCAACAGGATGTTCTTCCATCTATGGAGGGAATCTCCCAACAACCCCTTGGAAGAAAAATCTTGCGGGCAAAGGACCAGCTTGGTCAAATTCTCTTTTTGAAGATAATGCGGAGTTTGGTTTAGGATTTAGACTTGCGATTGATAAACATCAAACACAAGCAAAAGAACTAGTAGCCGAAATGGAAGATGAAATAGGAATAGAACTTAGTCATGAGCTCATCAATGCAGTACAAAAAGATGAGAGTGATATTTTTGAGCAAAGAGAAAGAGTAGAAAACCTCAAAGCAAAACTTGAAAATTCAAAGCATGAACATGCAAAAAGACTTCTCTCTTTAGCCGACTATCTCTCAAAAAAATCTGTATGGATTATGGGTGGCGATGGTTGGGCGTATGACATCAACTACGGTGGACTAGATCATATTTTTGCAAGTGGACGCAATGTCAATATTCTTGTGCTTGATACGCAAGTGTACTCTAACACCGGCGGACAACAATCCAAAGCGACACTCACAGGTGCAGTGGCAAAATTCGCAGCAGCTGGTAAAAGTGCATTGCCAAAAGATTTGGCGATGATGGCAATCGCGTATGAAAATGTTTATGTAGCAAAAGTAGCGATGGGCGCGGATGATACACAGACACTTCGCGCATTTCTAGAAGCAGAACGATACGAAGGTGTTTCTCTTATCATCGCTTATTCGCATTGTGTTGCGCACGGTTATGATTTGAAGTATGGCATGAGCCAACAAAAACTTGCAGTAGAAACTGGAATCTGGCCGATTTTTAGATACAACCCAGATCTCAAAGATGAGGGTAAAAATCCTATGATTGTGGATTATAAAAAACCTACGAAATCAGTGAAAGAGTTTATGTACAATGAAGCGAGATTTAAAATGGTAGAAGCGATGAACCCACAAAATGCAAAAGAGTATGCACAGACCGCACAAAATCACGCGGATGC
>JAVETY010000164.1:0-3739 GCA_034005815.1 Sulfurimonadaceae bacterium
CCCACGATAACGCTCATGCCCGCGCCACCAAGAAGTATCTGTGCGGGCATAGAGAGTTGATGTTGCAAAGGTATGAGATAACATGCCCCTGCACTCCCTTCGTTATAAGGACATGAAAAAATAGGAAGTTTTGAGCCAAGTTGTATGGCAAAATAACCACCATATACAAAGAAAATAAATGTAATAAGCTGAATCCAAAATCTTACTTTAATAAGATTCATACCATTAATATATTTTTTTATTTTATTTTTCATATCGCAGCTCGCTAAATGGTTGGGTTCTATTGCGTCTAAATCTATATACGATAACTCCTGATACAAAGAGAGTGAGAGTCATCAAAATGAGTGCATAAAGATAAGATGTGTAATCACTACTATTAGGAGAAAAGAGAAGTGGATAGGTCAAGATATATTTTTCATTTTCGCTTGGCATGTGTGTCAAAGTAAGGAGCATCTCCCCTTTATACCTTTTGTCAAACTCTCCCCACTCTGGAAAATAATCACGTATAATATGAAACTTTGCAATTCCATCGGCATCGGTAGTAAGCTCTTTTATCCAGCCACTATCCATAGAGATTTGAAGGTTTGCATTTGCAAGTGGCATGCCATCAAAGAGAGCTTCAAAAGTAAGCAAATCCCCCATGGCATGTTTATAAAAAAAGCTTTTTTCATCATCATTTTTAAGACGTATTAAATCTATCTTTGTTTTTTGTGTTGTTACTCGCTTTTTGACATCTTCTGTGTAGATATCTTCTCCGCCATGTGAACCTCTTAAGTGTTCTAGTTTTGCAACTCTTTTTACAAGAACTCCATTTTCATGCGTTTCATTGATTGCATAAAGATTGTAGTATCCATTTAAAGGAACCTCAAATTTCAGATTTGTAAGTTCATTAAATTTCCCCTTTGTATCGTAGAAAAACATCTCTATATCTTCAGATGAAAGTAGTTTTTTAGCCTCTTTTTTATACACAAGCCAAATATTTTGCGTAGCAATCGCATTTTTATCACGCATACCCATTCCCATATGCATGCCACCCTTTTTTTCTTCAGTAGGATTTGTTAATGAAAAATAGATGGGTGTACTGGTACCTAGATGATGTATTTTTGCTAAAGGGGCTACATGTGTTTTACATTTTTCGCAATCATCCATGGGCATGGACATGCCATGATTCATTCTCTCTTTTGTGCCGTAGCTTTTTAAAATATGTGCGGAATAGGCACTTATCCCAATAAAAAAGATAATGAGTGTTGATGCAAAGATATATCCAAAAACTTTTCGTACAGATGTTGCTTCAATAAGTTTGAGTCGTTTATATAAAAGTATCAAAGCCCAAACAACGCCAAGCCATTTTAAAAGACCAAAATATACAAGCCAAGCATCTCCACGTTTTGCAAGCGGTGCCACTTCTACTATCCCACCAAATGCTTGGGTAAAACCTCCCACTATCTCTTGGTAATCATGTGTAAAAAAAGTTCCTAAAGTATGTCCCAATGAGCCTAGTATAAAGAGTGGAGCATACGCATAACCTAAAGTTGCGAAGGTTGTTTTATACTCTTTTTTCAAAACTTTTGAAGCTATATAGAGTCCAAGAACAGCAAAAAATATTGTAAAAAGAAGTGCATATAAAAATGCAAATCCACCCGCATATTCACCCATGCCAAGAGATGTGGCAGTCTGATTCCATATCATTGTATCGGCTATCTTACTTCTATTTAGACCATGTGCAAAGTTCATAGAAATAGGGATAGAACCTAAAATAAGGATATATGTCCACACCTCTGCATGGAGTGTTTTAAACTTAGAAAAGAGTTGTTCCGATGGTTTTGTAATTGTAAACTTTATCGCCTCACAAGCATGTGCACACTCCATGCAGAGCGTACAATCATCTGCTTGATTTTTTTTAGCAAAACTAAAAGGTTTGAGATTATAAGGACATGCCGTAGCGCACTCAAATGTACTACACTCTTGGCAATGTTGTGTGTAGGATTCAAGTTTTGTAAAGGAGAGTTTGTCATATGCACGTGTAAGTGTTCCAATAGGACAGATATATTTACAATAGCTCATATCTTTATAGATGTAATAGAGTAAAAATGCCACAAGGGTGATGGCTCCAAATAACATGGCAGTAGTAAGGGGTGATTTCCAAAATGATGGAAATGTATAGTAAATTCCCCACCATCCAATCACCAATAATGCAATTCCTATATATCTATTTTGCATCCATTTTGGCATCGTTTTTTTAAGCCCAAAAGCTGTGATATATTTACCTAAAAATCCATGCGGACAGATACCACAAAAGATTCGCCCAAAACTAGGAAGTGTGGCAACCATAAAAAGGGACCAAAATATACCCCAAAAAAGTGCACCAGTAAAAAGGTTCTCTTTGCCTTGATGGATAAAACCATAATAGATAGCATAAAAAAAGAGTCCTACAACAACGACTCTCAAAGCGAAAAGAAATTTTCTATTTTTAAAAATAAACCCAAGCAAAGGCTTGTTAAAGATATCATTGTTATCTCTTTTTACATGTGTAACCATTTGTCACCTTTTATTAAAGTTGGATGTGCCCATTTATTACAAGTACTCCCACGAGCACCAAAAACAAAGCTGCCACTATTTCAATCTTTTTTGCATACGATTTAAACTCAATTAACAATCCCCTCATAAGCGTAGAAAGGATAAAACCATAAAAAACAAGTGGAACTAAAACCGCACCAAGTCCAAAAGAGATACCCATACCCATGGCATGGAGCGATGACGTACTATTTGCACTCAAGGCTATAAGGGTAAGTATGGGAGCGCATGGATTGATGGAGATAAGAGCACCAATGCCAAAAAGTCCCCATGGAGATGTTTTAAAGTTTTTTGGTAGAGGTGCACCTGAACAACTAGAGCTTCTTTTTACTACTTTAAAAAGCATCACTACACCCATAATAAGGGTAAATACGCCTAAAAGAACTTGAAATATCTCATTATCATCCAGTACTGCTTTGATAAAACCCGCACCACCAAGAGCGAGCAAAGAAATCATCGTATAGGTAAATATCCGCCCAAGACTAAAAGGTACAACGAGAGCCATAGAGCGCTTCACAGTTTGCGAATTATTTACAAGCAAAGGGCTTAAAAATGGCATACATGAAAACATACATGCTGTACTTCCATACGAAAGCCCAATGAAGAATAATGATATAAAAGTCATACTTTGCATAATTACCTTAAAAAATATCTTGCATGCCAACACTAAAGAGAGGAAGTTTTGGAAGGTTAACTTTAATAAAGAAGTGTTAATTTTGTGTTAAGCATTAATTTAATCTACTAATTATTTTTTTTAGCTTGAAGCAAGTTATAGAATTTTCTCCTCTTTTATCCTCTCAAATCTCTTCTTTTATATGGTTATAAATATATATGAAGTAGAATTTCCAACTTTAACCTCTATAAGGCATATAAATGGATTTTTTATTTCATACAAACGTTCAGTTTTTTTTAGCAGCATATCTCATTGGAGGTATCCCTTTTGGACTTCTTTTGGCACGTCAGTTTGCTGGTGTCGATATCAAAGCGAGTGGCTCGAAAAGTATAGGTGCTACAAACGTACTTCGTGTTGTAAAAGAAACAAATCCTGCATTAGCGAAAAAGTTAGGCATCGCAACCTTAGCACTTGATGCACTCAAAGGTGTTGCTGTTTTAGCTATTGCATATTTTATGAATCTTACTGAGGCAACACTATGGGGTATTGCAG
>JAVETY010000035.1:0-15807 GCA_034005815.1 Sulfurimonadaceae bacterium
ATCATTGTCATTGACATAGTCATTATCACCAAGTGCTGGATCTTTTGCCCCTGAGCCAATTCTTGTTTGTGGAGCTGAGATAAATTTAGTATCATCTTTGTAGATATAAGTACTAAGAAGGAGATTGGAGTTATTCGCAAAATCTTTTGAATATGTTAAAAATAGCTTGAGTAGTTCTACATCAAATTTTCTTGTGTAGTCTCTACTGTTTTGGTCTCCATTATAGACAGATTGTGGATTGATACTCGCTTGTGTTGCACCACCCACTGTTCCGTGAGAATCTTTTTTTCTTTTTGAATATTCTGCACCAAACGTAATATCGGATGTATCATCTATATAGTATTGGATTTTTCCATTGAGATATTTTGCATCATAGTCTGAATGCTCCCAATATCCATCTGCTGTTCTTTGGCTTGCTTGGATATGAAAGCTTATATTATCGCTGGCATATCCTGTACGTGCGAGGTATTTTTTATAACCAAAGCTCCCCATCTCAACAGTGGCAAAATTGTGATTATATTTAGCCCCTTTTTTTGTAGTGATGATGACAGCTCCCGAGAGTGCATCATCTCCAAAAAGATACGAAGCTCCACCTTTGATAACCTTGACACTTTCAATATTATCAAGGTCAATATTGACAGAACCAGTACGCTCAAATACAGGAACACCATCGATAACGATTGCTACACCTGGTTTTTCTCCCATATACATTTGGTTTTCTACACCTCTGAGGTGTATTTTTAAAGAGTCTCCCGTGCCCATCTCTGTAGTAACACCAGGGATAGATTGTAAAACTTGTTGAAGATTTTCAACATGTGCATCATCGATTTTTTCCCCATCGATAGATTGGGTTGTAGAGACTTCTGTAAGTTTTGTAGCAAACTTATCAGCAATTGTGGAAGATTCCACTTGGATATATCCCAAATCAGATGCAAAGAGATTTGCAGCTAAGAGGTATGAAGTTAATAAATATTTTTTCTTATTCATTAGTTTCCTTTCTTAAGATAAAGACAAGAATTATAAAAAAGAAGTGTTACATTAGTGTTAAGAGAAGTATTGAAGGTAAAAAGAGAGAGTAGTAAAAAAAGGAGATTTTTATATCCCCTCTAAGTAACCTGTTTCTGCGTGGAGTCTTAAAGCATGAACAGTCTGATTGTTATCATCTGTAACAAAAATGGTACAATTTTGATCTGCTTGAAGAAGTTCTGCTCTGTTATAAGGTTGTGTTGATATGCCCAATATTGGTCTTCCTACATGATCGAAGCTGATACTTTGCGCACCATTACAATTGAGAATAATATTTACATTATATTTCGCTTTGAAGTCTACACCATTTATAGGATTGTTTGTTTGTGAGTCCAGTGCAAAATCAGTGCTAGCATCATCACCACTTACTATGGAGTATCTATTATTATTAAACCGAATACGCCAACGATTTTCAAACCATGTTGCATTGTTTGGATCAAACTTATCATTGATCAGTGCTAGATGTTGCGTATAGCGTATTTGTGATTGAAGGTCAATTGCTGCTTCTGAGACATTGTCCCTATCCATCCTTGGTATCATAACCGCTGCTAAAATACCAATCACAACAATTATGAAAACGAGTTCAAGCATGGTAAAGCCCTTTCTCATTATAACTCCTCAAAATATATAAAAATAAACTAAAATTGTTGTCTCTAAAGCAGAAATTATATCCTAAACAGTTTTAAATTCATCTATACGCTTATAGCTAATTTTTGCAAGATAGAGACCATTTGCAGGAGCTGGTTTAAATCGGTGTTTTTTTTGACATGTTATAAGCTCTTCTATCTCTTTTTGGTTTTTAACAAGGAGTGCACCAACCATCATCCGTATTTGAGAGCGTAAAAATCCATTGGCTTCAAAACTAAGTATGATGTACTTTTTATATTGGTACGCTCTTGTTTTATAAATAGTACGTGTTGTTGTTGTAACATCACTTTTGGCTTTCATAAAAAAAACAAAATCGTGTATTCCTTCAAAGAGCTTTATATTTTTTTCCATTGATGTAAAATCTAGATTTTCTCTAAATGTTACAAAATCATCTTCAAATGGATTGCTAGCCCCTTCGCACAACACATAACGGTACACCCTTTTTGTTGCACTAAAACGTGCATGAAAATCTAGTGAAACTTCTTTGATTGATTTGACAACGATAGAAGTTGGGAGCATCTCATTTAAAACACGCTGTAGTTTAGTGAGGTCATTCCAAAAATCAGGTAAATCAACATGGCATGTTTGTGCTGTAGCATGGACTCCAGCATCTGTTCTACCACTTGCTACGATTTTGTTTTTTATTCCTATGCAATCAAATACGTGCTCTATTTGTCCTAAGACTGTGTTTTTAGTTTGGGTTTGGGTTTGTGAACCTAAAAAACGAGCTCCATTATACGCTATCACAAAACGAATACGCATCTAAAATCGAGCCAAAATTGTTTTTCTGTATAAAAAATAAGTGATAGTAATCCAACTCAATGCGATGATAGGTATAGCATAAAAAGAGAGTACCTTTTGAAGTCCAAACGTTGCACCAAAATAAAGAATAATCGCTACAAAGAGATAGAGATACACACGCCCTTTTTGATGTCTTACATTGATAATTCCAATCGTAGCAACCATAAAAAGTCCAATAAGAGGAAATAAAGAGATAAGCGTATCTATAATAAACATCGCTTTTTTAGCCTTACGTCTATGTTCAGATTGCCAGTACTCTAAAGTTGTGGCGTACTCATCAAGGTCTATTTGCATCGTATCGTTGATATACATTGTTGTAAAATCTATCTGTGAAAATTTCTCTTTAGAGTAGCTATACCCCTCTCCATCGGTGAGTTTAAGTCGTAAAATCCCTTTTTGATTTATCACTTCTGCATTTTTGGCACTGATGAGAACCTCTTCATTTTTATTTTTGTTAAATAAAAAAACATCTCCATAGCTTCCATCTGGATTATCTTTTCCAATATACAAAAGCCATTGCCCAAAACTGTGGCCAAACTCTGAAGCAGAGAGATTAAACTGTGCTTCACTTTTTTTATAAGAGATATAGTTACTTGATAAAATCTTGGCATGTGGAAAAATAACAAAAAAATTAAATCCCAAAAGTACACTTAAAAGTATCGCTTGCTTGGCAAATACTTTTAATATAAATGAGGGTTGTATCCCCAAAGAAAAAAGAACAATAATCTCATTATCATTTGAGAGTTTAAACAAAGTAAGTGTAGCTGCCACAAAAAAAGTAATAGGAAGCGTATAAAAAAGAAGTTCTGGTAAAACAAAGATATAAAGCATTGCCATCTCCCATAAGGAGAGTTGGATCACCGCTGTATAAGTAGCAAGTTTGATAAGAAATATCATCGAAGCAATAGCAAAAAGGGGAAGAAACATAGATAAAAAAAGAATTGTAAGATTTTTTATTATATAACGTTTGAGGATCTTCATTTTAAAAATTCGCTTGGAGATATTCTAGGATGGGCATGTCAAATAAAAAAACGATAAATGTACCTAACGCCAAAAATGGCACAAAAGGGACACGTTGCTCTTCTGCACTTTTATTTTGCACTGCGAGCATTACAGGAAGTGCCAAAAGGGCAGAGAGAAAGATAGCTACAAGTGCGAGGGGTACTCCTAAAAGTGCACCCATCGTTGCTGCGACCATAATATCACCTTCACCCATCGCCTCTATAAAGGGATAGGTGTGGTAGTTTTTACTCCACACGGTTGTTGTTTTTTTTGCTTCTCTGCGTGCAGAAGCTGTGAGAATATAAGAGAGAGAAAAACGTAGAAGTGTAAATCCACCTGCAAGTAAAAAAGCATTTTTTAGGTTTTCTACACATCCTCCAAAGCTCCACGCACCCAAAATTGCAAAAATAATTGCTAAGAGATTGAGGCTATCTGGAACCATTTTGTATCTGAAATCTATCATCGATAAAGCTAAAAGCATTAAAAAACTCAAAGCAATCATAAAAAGAGGAAGACTCACACCATATTTAAAAACCAAAGCCATAAAAATAAGACCTGATAAAAACTCGATGATGGGATACTGTGCAGAGATAGGAGTCTTACAAAAACCACATTTACCACGCAAAAAAAGCCATGAAAAAAGTGGGATATTATGCCAAGGTTTGAGCGCTGTATGGCATGTATAGCAGTGTGATGCACCAAAGACAACACTTTCATCTTTTGGTATACGTAGAATCACAACATTTAAAAAAGAACCAAAAAGAGTTCCAAAAATAAAAACTAAAATCATCTCCATTATACTAATCCTCCAAAGCGTCTTTGACGTGTTTTGAACTCTTCAATAATCCCATTTAATTCTTTAGTTGAAAAATCAGGCCAAAGTGTTTGGGTGAAAAAAAGTTCTGCATAGGCTGCCTGCCAAAGTAAGAAATTAGAGAGCCTTCGTTCGCCACCTGTGCGGATGAGTATATCGACATCCTCTTTGCAATCAAGCGCGTTACTAAGCATCTCTTCTGTAATCGCTTCTGTAGTGTTTTTGAGACTATTAACTGCACGTATAATCTCATTTTGTGAGCCATAGTTGAGTGCTAAAGATTGCACAAGTCCATCGCAATGCGCTGTTTTTTCTTTTATCTCACTGATAGTATCTTGCAAAGAGTTAGAGAATGCTCTGGTGTCTCCTATCGCTTCAAAACGGATATTGTTTTCTAAAAAAGTTGGAAGCTCTTTTGTGAGATGCTTGTCCAAAAGTTGCATCAAAAACTCTACTTCGAGGCGAGGGCGCTTCCAATTTTCAGTAGAGAACGCATAGAGTGTAAGACGATAAATATCTGGATGTGCAGCGCAATACTGCGTGATATCTCTTACTGTATTTGCTCCAGCTTCATGCCCTTTGGTACGCTTTAAGTTTTTATTTTCTGCCCATCTTCCGTTACCATCCATGATGATGGCGATATGGTTTGGCATGTTCATATGGAAATATCCAAAAGAGTGTGTGCATTTGCCTCATATAAAGGGGCGATTTGTTCATTTATATCTATTGTTACTGTGTAAGAAAAGTTGTTCATATCTTGTTCCAAAAAGTGTTTCGTTTGTGCAAATGCCACAGATAAAGCAACGCTAATTTCGTGTTCCTCTAACGTAATAAGACCTGAGATAGGTCCTAAAAATTCAAATGCGGCATAAAAATCTATAAATTGTTTTTTTGAACTCTTATTGTACCTTTTTTTTAATTGTAAAATCGAAAAATAGTTTCTATAAAGAATGGGAAGGGTTAAAGTTTGGTTATGAAGTGAGAGTAAAAGAGTAGATAAAGTGCTAAATTCCTCTTTTGAATTGGTATTAGATAGCATTTCTAAGAGTTGTTGTCCTAAAACAGTTGCAGGTTTTGGTGATTTTAAGAGAGTTTGCAACTCTTGCAGAGTCAAGGTAAATGCATTGTTTTTTAAAAGAGTAAAAAGTTGCGGTGTTTTTATGAGATGGGTGAGCGTGGGCTTTGAATCTTTACTCATAATGACTTGCGCCCAATATTTCTCACCCACACTAAGGTTTTTCTCACTTTGTGCGGTAAGTGTTTGGTTCTCGAGAGCGATAGTATATTTACCCGAGCCTAAAGAGTTTAACACTTCAAGACTTGCAAGCTTGATAAGTGCTTTTGCCTCAGCTGGATTTGCGCTTATTAGTTTTACAAGCGCACTAATGGAGGAGAGATTCATAGCTCTTTTGCATGCTCTAAAATAGAAAATGCAACACTGAGTTTATTCGCAGAAGCAATCTTGAAAGAGCTATTTTGTGTAAAAAATTCAATCTCATTTGTATCTGTACCAAAACTACTAGAGTCTTCTAAAATATTGAGACATACGCCATCTAATTGTTTGGCATGAAGCATATTTTTGGCATGTGCTTGTGCATTTTGTTTATCGAGTTCTGCTTTAAATCCTATAGTGCAAATGCCCTCTTTATCAATACTAGAGAGAATATCTGTGTTTTTGGTAAGAGAAAGAGAAAAACTATCACCTAAGTTTTCTTTTTTGAGTTTACCTTGTTGTGTATGGGTTGGGAGATAGTCACTTACCGCGGCTGCCATAAAGAGATAAGGCTTTTTTTGAATGAGATGGATATGTTCATCTCGCATAAGAGTCGCTTGTGAGAGTTTTCCTTTTTTAGAGATACGGATAGAATCGATGAGATACTCCATCATCTCTACTGAGCTCTCTACATCGATTGTGTGGATAGATTTTGGTAGCTGCGCACTAAAACGTGTGGCAATCAGATTTACATCTGCACCCTTACAAAAAAGTGCAGTTGCTAGAGCTGAAGCCATTTTCCCACTTGAGAAGTTGGAGAGATAGCGTACATCATCAATCTTCTCAATCGTTCCACCACCTGTAACTATCACACGTCTATCTTTCCAAAACTCCTCTTCAAGTAGATTTTTACACGCATGCCAAAAGATATCGATAGGTTCTGCCATAGCGCCATCACCTACAATCTTACATGCCAACTCTTTTGTTTGTGTATCTACAAGCTCAAATCCTGCAATACGTAGCATTTTAATGTTTGCTTGAGAGATGGGATGGTTTAGCATCTTGGTATTTGCTGAGGGAGCGAGTACTTTAGGACCATCAAAAGCAAGGGCACATTGTGTGAGCATTGTATCTGCTATGGCATTGGCTAGTTTTGCTATTGTGTTTGCTGTCGCTGGAGCTATAACGAAAATATCTGCCCATTCACCCACTTTTATATGGTTATGGTTGTCAACCCATGATTCGTTAAAATCATCTAAAACACGGTTGGATGTGAGTGTCTCAAAACTCAGTGGAGTGACAAATTTTTTAGCGGCTTCACTCATCACTACTTTTACTTCTGCACCTGCTTTGACAAAGAGTCGTACAAGTTCGAGGGATTTATAAACGGCAATAGAGCCGGTAACACCTAAGAGGATTTTTTTATTTTGAAGTAAATCAGATGGAATCAGCATTATGTGCCTTTGTGTTTAAAAAGTTAAGCATTTAAAAAAGAAGATTATAGCAGGTTTGAAACGAAAGGGTAGGGTGTAAAAACACCCCATGAAGAAAATATATTATGCAAGACTTTTTTTAAGATCTATCACAAACTCCGAAATATCATCATGAAGCGCTTGTAAATCCTCTTCATGTTCTACTTCGTCAGCTAGGATTTGAGAGACTATATCGTAAGTGACGATATCTTTACCTCTTGTTATATCAGCAATCATAGAGTAGGTTTGTATCGCACACTGTTCCCCTTTGATAGCATCTTGCAGTATTGCAACTACATCAAAGCTTTTTGGCTCTTCATAACCACAGTTTGTATGAGTAAACCACTCTTTTGGATTTAGAAGCGGTGTACCACCAAGTTGTAAGATACGATCTGCAACCATATTAGCGTGGCGTAGTTCATCTGTGGCATGTTGGAGAAGTTCTGCCATAGCAGCATCTTTCATAATCCCCTTTATCACTTTTGCTTCGATAAAATATTGATAATACGCTAACCACTCATCCGCATAAGCTTTATTTAAAAGTGTGATAATCTCATTTATTTCAATACCTTTGATAATTGAATTTCCAACTCTTGCCATTTTTGCCCCTTTTGATTGTTGTAAGATACTACAATCTTACACTAAAAAAATGAAATAGATAGAAGATTAGTCAAACATTTTTCTCATAGCATTGAAGAACTGCACTGCCAAACCTTTGTATTCAACAACATCTTTAATCCATTCATCATACGTTTTATCTTGATCGCGTAGAAATTTCAAGAGGTATCTTTCGCTTGCTTGTACCCCTTCCTCTTTCTCAATCTCCAAGAGCTTTCTATATAATGGTTCTATTGTTTTGACAGCTCTCTCAGGAACTGCTTTTCTAAGAGCTAGATATCCCTCTGGTTTTTTATCAAATGGATGGTATTTTGTTTCAAAAAGGGTAGTTACCCAGTAAAAATCACCACTTTTAGCTCTATTTTTAACAACGGCTAAAATATCTTCATGTTTTTGTAATCGATCCCACATAAATTTAAAAATCACTTTTGGCATGTCTGGATGACGGATGATATTATGAGGAGAACCCACTAATTCACTCTCTTCATAACCACTAATCTCTGTAAAATACTTATTGCAGTATTCAATCTTCCCTTTGAGATCAGTTCGACTAATAATCGATTTTATATTGCTAAGCTTTATCTCTTTACCATTGTGTACATTAGCCATAGTAACCCTTTTGGTGTTTTAAAGTATATAAAAAACGTCTAAGAAAACCATTTTACATGATTTTTTTTAAATATGCAAATAAAAAATATCTAAAAACAAATAAATTCGTTAGATGTGATAAAAATATCAAAAAAAGGAGTATTTATAATCCATGAGATATAGAAAAATGTACAGTTTTTTAAACTTTGCAATGGTTCGTCGCATCCGTCAAAAGTTAACAGGTGATTCTATAGAAAATATTCTTGATCAAGGGTATCGCTATAAGAACTAGCTAAATAATTCTCTCTTGTCCCATACGATAAATAGCAAAATCATATTTGAGTGGGTCGTTTGCATCAAAATTTTTTAGTTTTGTAGTAAGTTCAAGTGCCGCTTCTAAATCATAAGTAGTACGCGTTAAAAGCCCTAATCTATGTGAAACCTTAAACGTATGTGTATCGAGTGGCATGATGAGGTCGGCTGTGTCTACACCACTCCAAAGCCCCATATCAATGCTATCTTTGCGTACCATCCAGCGCAAGTACATCATCCATCGCTTGAGCGCTCCTGAACCTTTGGTTTTTGTAGTGACTTGTGAGAGTAAAAACTGATATCCTCTTGACTCATGTGGGTTGAGTGCGTGCAGTGTGCGGATAAGCTCGTTGATGCCTTCTATCGGATTTTTGTTTGGCATGTACCCTGTTTTAAAAACCATCTCTAAGGTTTGATTTGTTTTATATAAACGCCCAAGCGCGATAAAAAGAGCGATAATATCTTCATTTTTTTGAAATCTATAGTAATGATTTTCTAAGGTTTTTTCTATCAATGGTGTATCTTTATCAAGTAAAGAAAAATCAAGTGATTCTAAAAATTTTACAATCTGTTTTACATTTCCATAGGCAAAAAGTGCACATATAAGGGAGATGCGTTCATCTTTGTATCGGTGTGCTATTAAAATCGGATCGGGTTTTTCGTTGGAGACTTCTGTACGCGTATTGCGTTTTGCCACTTGGGCATCTAAAAGTTGTTTTATCTTTTGCATTTTTTTTAGTGAAGATTATAGAGTTTTTTACGCTCGCTACTTCCTGCGATGTTGAGCTGTTTGCGGTATTTTGCGATGGTTCGTCGTACCATTTGAACTTTGAATTTATCTTGGATAAGCTCTAGTAGTTTCATATCGCTGAGAGGTTTTTTACGGTTCTCTTCTTTGATGAGAGATACGACAAACTCTTTGATAGCAGCGTTTGAGACATCCTCATCGATGGCTGTAGTAAAAAACTCTTTCATAGCAAATGTACCACGCTCACATGCTATATATTTATTTGCAATAGCGCGCGAGATAGTGGATGGATTGTGTCCAAACTCATCTGCTAGAGTTTTAAGTGTAAGAGGCATAATCGCTCCACCGTTAAAAAACTCATACTGATATTCAACAATCATCAGACCCACTTTATAAAGTGTCGCTTTTCTCATATCAAGTGCATCGACAAGGGATTTTGCTTCTTTGATTTTTTGAGTCACAAACTCGTGCTCTACACCGTACGTAGTATCGATATGGATAGTTGGATAGTAAGAGTCGTTGAGTTTTACTTCGATGTTTTGATCCTCATCAAAATAGATCATTAAATCAGCAATGATTTGTGAAGATTCCTCTTGATAGTCAATTGCAGGAGGATTTCTAAAGCTCCCCAAAACTCGCATCACTTCGCTAAATTCTGCCTCTTTTGCGTAGTCATAGATGTTTTCAAGATCTTCTATCACTTTGACACATAAACTATATGCACTATCTTTTATATCAGAGTTATCAAGTTGAAACAAAAATGATTCTGCGATATTTTTGGCGGCAATCCCTACTGGTTCTACGTGAACAAAGCGCTTACGTATTTTTTCAAAAGCCTCGAGTGTGATCTCATTTGCTTTACAAAACTCTTCACTCTCTCCCTCATAATATCCACCCTCATCAAGGTTACTCACAACAAATGCAGCGATTTTCTGCGAGATAGGGGTAGGAAAAAGAGGAGCTTCTATCTGTTCATCTAGTATTTCATAAAGAGAGCGGTACTGAATGGTAAGCGCTTCTATCTGCTCTGTACGACTATTTTGAACACTTTGAGAAAATATCTTTTTTGGGATTCTCTTCTCAAAATCTTCTTCAAATCCAGAACGCACTTCAATAAGGGGATTTCCCTCTACAAATGGACTCATAGCCTCACCCAAATCACTCAAACTAGAATGCAAGATTGGAAGCCAGTTGCGTAGCGTGTTGGAGAGTTTATGTTTTGTCTCTACATTGTGGGATTGTCGTAGTGTTGCCATCTTTGTATCTAAGCTTAAAGCTTAAATGTCTCCCCAAGATAGTACTTACGCACATCAGCATTTTGCCCGATTTCAGCACTTGTTCCACTCGCTAAGAGTGCACCCGATTTGATAACATAGGCTCTATCACAAACATCAAGCGTTTCACGCACGTTATGGTCTGTGATAAGCACGCCGATATCATACGATACAAGTTGTTTGATAACATTTTGGATATCCATAACGGCAATCGGGTCAACTCCTGCAAACGGCTCATCAAGAAGTAAAAATTTTGGCTCATTGACAAGTGCGCGAGCAATCTCCACACGACGACGCTCTCCACCACTAAGACTCACACCTTTACGGTAACGAATCGGCTCGATATTAAACATATCTAGAAGTTCATTGATACGTTTTTCTTGCATTGCAGGGTCTTTTATTTTGACTTGTGCTGCTACGAGGAGATTGTCTTCCACGCTTAAATCTTTAAATATTGAAGCCTCTTGTGGTAAGTATCCGATTCCTTTGAGTGCACGTTTATGTAATGGCATGTCAGAAAGATTTTCCCCATCAAAAAACACCTCTCCACCACTTGCCTCAACAAGTCCACATATCATATAAAAAGTAGTTGTTTTTCCAGCACCGTTGGGTCCAAGGAGTCCTACAACTTCGCCACTTTTTACCTCAAGACTCATCCCTTTTACTATCTCTAAATCTTTTATTTTTTTCTTTAAATTGACTGCTTTAAGCGTGTGCATAGTGAACCTTATATTTTCTAGTAGTATCTGATATTTTTTCTATCTCGATTATTCTCACAGGGATTCCTGCATCGCGAAGTATATCTTCTAACGCTTCATCGCCCCACTCAACAAGATGCAAACCACTTTTTTCAAGCTCTTCTAACATGCCAAGAGAGAGAAAATGATGAAATCCGTGGTTATATAAATCATAATGGTAAAGTTCATCTGTATATTGATGTTGGAGTGAAAAAGTAGGGGAGGTTACATCTGCTGTATATCCCAAAGCTTTTGCTATTTCACGGGTAAGTGTAGTTTTTCCAGCTGCTAAATCTCCACGCAAAAGAACGACACCCTCGCTACACTCTCCTAAAAAATCTGTAACAAGTTGACTCAGTTCTGATTGCTCTAGGATATATGTTTTCATAGTTTATTGGATACTTCCATAATTTGTTTGAGTTTTTTCATAGGAGCGCCACTTGCAATTGCACCTCTAGCTATCTCTAAGCCATCTTGAAAATCACGTGCCATACCCTCAACGATAAGAGCCGCTGCTGTATTTAGCAACACTATATCTCTTTGTGCATCGGTTGCAGAGCCTTCGAAAATATTATATAAAATCTTTGCATTTGCCTTTGCATCGCCACCCATTATAGCCGTTAAAGGGGCTTTTTTTATCCCATATGATTGTGGGTCGATGATGAAGTCATGACTTACTCCACCTTTTAGCTCACTTGCATAGGTAATATCACTGATACTTATCTCATCCATATGCTCTTTGGAGCTTACCACGATAGTAGAAGTGGCACCATTGAGCGCGAGTGCTTTTGCTATTTTTGGAACAAATGATTTATCAAATACACCAAGAAGTGATTTTTTCACCTTTGCAGGATTTGTAAGTGGTCCTAAGATATTAAAGATAGTTTTATCTGGAATAGTTTTGCGTACTGGCATGATGAATTTCATTACAGGATGGTGGTTTTGAGCGAACATAAAAGTAAAACCAGTCTCTTCTAAAAGACGTGCACTTTTATGGATTTCAAGGTCGAGATGTACACCCAAGGCCTCAAACATATCCGCACTTCCTGATTTTGAAGTGACACTACGGCTTCCATGTTTTGCAACATGGCATCCACATGAAGCAAGTAAAATTGAGACAGTGGAAGAGATATTAAAACTCCCAATCTTATCTCCACCTGTTCCTACTACATCAATCGCTTTATTTTGAAGCTCCTCTGAGATTGGAAGTGCTATGGCATGGGAGCGCATCACATCAGCAGCTGCTGCTATCACCTCATAGGGTGTATCTTCATCAAGTTTTATTTCAAGGAGAAGTTTACGCATCGCATCTGCGGGCATTTCTCCACTAAAGAGGTGTTCAAAAACCTCTTTTGCCTCTACATAATTCAAGAAATCTCCTTAATATACTCATCTTGTAATGATTTTGGGGTTGATTTTGTTTCGGGAATTTTCAGCACTTGGTATTTTTTAGGGTGCTCCAAATAGTTAATAGTAATAATCGAGCCAACTGCTACATTCTTACTTGCTTTTGCCACTACGCCATCAATGAGGATAACACCATTTGCTATCATATCTTGCGCTACTGAGCGCCTTTTTGTTAGATTGACTGTATTTAAAAATTTATCGATTCTCATGTGCCACACTTTTTTTAGGTTATTGTAGAGTAAAAAAACTGAAAACAATGTAAGTTATGGAACATTTATTGCGTATTTTATGAAAGCTCTATCACTTTTTCAAACATCTCTTTGATTTCACTCTCATGGCTTATGAGAAAGATCTGTCTATATTGCTCTTTTATGGTGTGAAACGCTTCGAGTATCTCCATTCTACGACTCTCATCTTGACTTCCAAACACTTCATCAAAAGCCAAAAATCCAAGATTAGAAGTACCGTTTAATTCACTTAAAGTTTGAGAGATTGCTATGCGAAGTACAAGGTTTGCAAGGTCAATTTCTCCACCACTAAATCGTTCTAGAGGATATTTTTTCCCCTCATCGTAGATAAAAAACTCAAACTCATTACTTACCTCTATATGTTGGTAACGCCCTTTGGTGATTTGTGCGTACATATTGGATGCAAGATGTGAGATACGGGGTGCGACTTTGCTATTTAATTTATTTTTAAATCCTACGAGACTGAGTTTTATTTTTTCATATTCCACCAAATCGTTTTGTTTTAGAGAGAGAGTTTTTTGTTGTGTGGCATCATTATTTAAAACTAATTCAAGAGATTTTATCTCCCCCTCTATCTGTGCATTTTGAATTTTTTGAGTGTGGATATCTGTTGTGATTTGCTCGATTGATTTTAAGATATCTTCGTGCGCTTTGAGAGTGAGCGTATCTTTTTGTGCATCATAGAGTACGAGGGTAAAAGCACTCTCTTTTTCTTGGCATGTGATACGTAATTGTTTATGTGTCTCTTTTGTTTGGATGAGCTCTTTTTGTAGCGGTTTTACACGTTTGAGTTCAGTTTGAAGTGCTAAAAATTGTTCATAAAGTGGTTTTTGTTTTTGGTATTCTTGTATGAATTTTTGATGTATTTCAGGATTGTAAACATAGTTTTGAAGTTTTTCTAACTCCTCTTTATTAGCTTTTCCTTGTATCTCACAACGGCGAAAAGTCTCTTCCTCTTTTAGTAAATCTTGCTTTTTACTTTGGATGATACTTAGAGCTTTTGAGAGTTCGAGATGGATGTTTTCATACGATTTTTTTTGCTCTAAAAGCTGTTTTTTTTGTTCGAGTAAACTTGTGAGTTTTATAGTTTTTTCTGCAATTTTTAGGCTGTGATTTTTAGTAATGGTATCTCTTAGTGAAGCTAAAACATTGTCATACTCTTCTAAAAGCACACGTGTACATGTAGGGCAGGGGGAATTGCTCCCTAGTTCTTGTATCTTTGTGATTTTTTCTTCTGTAAGTTTTATCTGGTTTTGTTCTGCGCTTATTATGGCTTGGATGGATTGGATTTGCTTCTCTTTTGCCTCTAATGATTCATGGCATGTGTGAAGAGATTGTACTATTTGTGTGAGCTCAATTTGAAGAGGATTTTCTTTTTGAGACTCTTCTTGTAACATGCCAAGAGTTTTTTTAGAGCGTAAATATTGCTCACGTAGTTGAGTCTGCTCTTTTTCTAATCCCTCTTTGCGTAGATGAAACTCTTTTAGCTTCTCTTGCTCTTTAAGGGTGTTCGCTAGATTTTCATAACTCTCTTTTACTGCTTCTAGTGGTTGTAACTCTTTTGCTTTTAGCTCTAATAAAGAGAGCTCTTTGGAAAGTCTCTCTTGGTTGAGTTGGTTATTTTTTTCTGAGTTTTTAGCTAATTCTATCTCTGCTGCTAACTTTTGTTTTAATTCTTTTGTTTTTCTAAAATCTTCTAGCTCTTTTTTTAACGATAACTCTTTGGCTTTTTCTAACTCTAACTCTTTTTGTTTTATCTCTATCTCTTTTGAAAATAGATCTTTTTGTGCTGTATATTTTGTAATCTCTTCTTGCTTTACTTTGCGGTTTTCTTCACTTAAAACTACTTGAGAAAATGCTTGTATATCTCGCCTTAAATCACGTGCTTTTTCTACTAAAAGTGTTTCTATAAAATCTATTTTTGCAAGTCCTAAAAGCTTACGAATCATCTTTTTTCTATCTTCATTTTTGAGTGTGCCCAAACTTGCAAGCTCTTTTTGTGATGCAAAAAGGGTGTGCAAAAAAGCTTCACGTCCCATTTTTGTAAGTTTCGAGATGATTTGCGTCACCTCTTTTGCACCTGTGGCTATCACCTCTTCATTTTTACTTAAACTTGCATATGCGCTTAGGGTTTTTCCTCTAAACTCTCTTGTTACGGAGTAGGTAGTATTTTCTATAAGAAAAGTAAGTGTTACACTCACATTTTCTTTCTCTCCTGCATCGGAGTTGCGCACTGTATCTTTGCTTCCACGGTTTTTAAGCTCACCATAAAGTGCAAATAAAATCGCTTCAAAAAGGGTTGATTTTCCACTTCCATTTTTACCGATAATCCCAATAAGTCCCTCTTCCAATTCTAAAAGAAAAGAGCGATAACGCTTGAAATTTGTAAGCTCTAATCTAGAGAGTATCATCATCTAGCTCCTCATACTCTGCAAAAAGCGCTTCTACTTTAGTACGAAGAGAAGTAAATTCCTCCTCATTAGCATCCTCTTTTATATGTTCTAAAAAATACTCTTCAAGGCTCAATGCTTCAACATCTATCATCTCTTCATTTGGATTTGTACCTATAAATTCTCTTTTTATTACAACATGTAAAGCATTAGAAAAGAGTGCTTTGAGAGTAAAGTTTTCTATCTCGATAGATTGTAAGGGAGTAAGGTTTTTGAGAGTGAGCTCTACGATAGCATCTTTTGTATCCGTTGTATCTATTGAGGCCAAAGATTCTGTATAAGCGTTACAATCAAGAGTTTTTGAAATAATAGGGCGGATAGTGATAGGATGAAATGCAATATCAGGAAATTTAAAAAGTGCATTTGTTTTTGAGTTCTTATTATCTAGAGTGACAATAATATATCCTTTATTATTGCGCTTATCATTCATACTTGTGCGTTCTGTAGAA
>JAVETY010000036.1:0-15772 GCA_034005815.1 Sulfurimonadaceae bacterium
CACACCACCCCATACTTTTTTTAAAAATATCTATAAACTTGCAGCGGGTGAATATCTTTGTTTTACCCATAATAAAATCACAACCAAGCGCTATTATGACTTTTTAGATATTCCATCATCTCGTATAACTGAGAAAGAAGAAGCACTTGAAAAACTAGAAAATCTCCTTCAAGATTCAGTTATTCAAAATCTAAGTACACAAAAACCTATGGCGGCTTTGCTCTCAGGTGGCATCGATAGCGCTACAATCTGCTACTTTGCCAAAAAACACGGCAAAAACCTCCCAACCTATACTCTAGGCTACAAAGAGTTTGCCAAATATGATGAGCGCCACAATGCAAAAGAGAGTGCGCTTTCTCTTGGTGTTGTAAACCATCACAAAGAGATTAATCAAGAAGAGTTTCTTATGGCATGTGAAAGAGTTTTTGATGTGCTGGATGAGCCTCTTAATGATCCTGCCGCAGTTCCACTCTATCTCCTTTTTGAAGAGATAAAAGAAGATGGATACGAAGTGGTGCTTAGTGGCGAGGGAAGTGATGAGCTTTTTTTGGGCTACCGTCAATATTTTGAGTACTTAGATATAGAAAAAGCCTCCACACTTATGCACAAAAACTGGCTCAAAAAATATTTCCGTGCTAATTTTTCTATGAACAGAGAGTGGGAATGGTACAAACGTGTTTTTGATGCAACACTTTTGTTTCGTACATCTGGAGAAAAATTTACTGACTTACAAAAAAATACTCTGATGCGCCGCAATGTAAGAGATAACGAATCACTCCAATATATACAAGAATATAGAGATAGATTTGAGCGCTCATGCCATAAAGATGAGTCACTTTGGTATAGCTATATCGATTTAAATCTTTTTCAAGCGGAGCAGTTTCTTACAAAACTTGACCGTGTGAGTATGGCACATGCCATAGAAACGCATACACCATTTTTGAACCAACAACTAGCAGAAACTATCTTTAGTATTGACCCAAAACTTCGTTACGAAGAGGGTAAAACGAAAGCACTTTTAAAAGAGATTATGAAAAATAAGCTAGATGAAAAAATACTCAAACGAAAGAAAAAAGGATTCTCAAACCCTTATATGGAATATTTAAGCGCTTCTGGAAAACTCTCACTTATCATAGAGGTGAATGAGCAAACAGGTTTATTTCATAAAGAAGTGCTTGAACGCTATATAAACACAGCGATCAAAGGTAACTTCAAGCAACATGTTTGGGGACTTTACGTCCTTAGTGTGTGGATAAAAAAGTATCTTTTATAATTTATTTTCCGTTTCTATCGTTCATCAATACAAGCTCTATACTTCCGCTGACATAGTTTGAAAAAAATGTAAGTGTTTCTAAATCATCCTCACTAAAATCTGCACGATATTTATTGAGCAGCTGCATCACACCTATCACATCTCTTTTTGAATCAAAAATAGGTACAGTGAGGATATTTTTTGTAATATATCCACTTTTTTTATCAATATTTGGCAAAAATCTCGGGTCTTCGTAGGGTGCATTGACCATTTGAGGAACCTTTTTTTGGTATGTATCTCCCACTATCCCAGAATCTATCGAGATTACAATCCGCCCTATCCCATCACTAATGCGTGTCCATAGCATATTATCCTCTTGATCTACAATAAAAATCGAGCACCTATCCGCATGGCATAACTCTTTTGCCTCTTGACCTATAAGCTCTATGATTTGCTCCATATCGCTAAGCCCCATCAATTTTTTACCAAACTCTGCTACCTGATTAATCTTCTTCATTCCCCACCCTTTATTATTTTTGCTCTTGATTATAAAGATTTATTAGCTCTAAAAACCCACTAATATAATGGGCAAAAAATATCATAAATTTCACATCTTCATTATCAAAGCCATCTTTTTTATTTAAAAGTTGTAAGACTCCTATAATCTCCCTTTTGGAGTTAAACACGGGTGCTGTCACTATGTTTTCTGTGATATATCCTGTTTTTTTATCTACCTCTGAAAGGAAGTTTGGATTGTTGTATGCATCGTTTGCTATGATTGGTTTTTTTGCTTTTATCGTATAACCTACAACTCCTTTATCCGCAGGTATCACAATCTTTTCCACCTCATCGGCTAGAGTTGTCCAAAGTTGATTGTTTTTAAAATCATGTATAAATATAGAACATCTATCTGCGCCTATGACCCCTTTTGCATATTTTGCAATCATAGGCAAGCCCTCTTCTAAAGATTTCTTATCAAGAAGGTCTCTCCCAAAGTCAGCGAGTCTAGAATAGGTTTTTTCATATTTCATCCTATCACCCTTTGTTTTTTTTAATAAAAACAATTATAGTGTAAAATTACGATAAAAAAAAGGAATACAAATGGAGAAAATAGCAATATGGCACAATAGTAGATGCTCCAAATCAAGGGAAGCGCTTAGTATCTTAGAGGAAGAAAATTGTGATAAAGAGGTATTTGAGTATCTTCATATTCCACTTACAAAAGAGATTATCAAAGAGCTTTTAAAGAAACTCTCTCTTACTCCAAGAGAACTGATGCGAACAAAAGAGGATGTTTATAAAGAATTAAATCTCAAAGAAGAGCTAAGTGATGAAAAACTGATAGAAGCGATGGTGGCACATCCTAAGCTTATAGAGCGCCCTATTATTGTACAAGGGGACAAAGCGATTATTGCAAGACCCCCTAGTTTGGTAGAGTCTTTTTTGAAAATTTAAACTTTTTTTCTTTGTAGCTGTTCGAGAATCACACCATTATCTTTGATAAATTTTGCGATAATCTCAGATTGGTTATGCTCATAAGGTTTTTCATAGACGATGCGCTTGATTCCTGTAGCAATAATATTTTTACTACATTCACTACAAGGCTCAAGCGTGACATAAATTGTTGCACCCTCTATGCTTATCCCTTTTCTCGCTGCCCAGATAATAGCGTTCATCTCTGCGTGAATCTCATAGGTTTTGGACCACTCATGGTGCTCATCAGTATATGCACCTTCCCAGTGCTCAGCACAGTTGATATATCCCGATGGCGTGCCGTTATATCCGGTACTTAGAATCCTTCCATCTTTAACAATTACTGCTCCCACTTGTTTTGAAACACATTTGGACGCTTTTGCTATCTCTTGCGCAATATTTATAAAATTTTCATCATTTAACATACTATTTTTGTCTTTTTTGTAGATTTTGAAGCACTTTGTAGTACTATTTAACTATTTCATAATTTGAAATAAATTTAATTAAGTTTATGCTATTATATCGCAAATTTTTATATATTTTGGAGTATTACTTATGGATACAAAACAAATAAAAGCACTTATGAGTCAGTTTGATGAGAGCGGACTCTCACGCATGAAACTAACACAAAATGATTTCTCAATTGAGCTCGAAAAAAACATTACTTCTGCAGTAACACAAGTGATGCAAGCAGCCCCAGTTGCTATGAACGCACCTACTGTTTGCCCACCAGCTATTGCATGTCCGGAAGAGATGAAAGGTGATAAAATACTTTCTCCTATGGTTGGAACATTCTACTCTTCTCCATCACCTGATTCACCTTCATTTGCAAAAGTGGGTGATATTGTAAGAAAAGGTCAAGTTATTGCTATCTTAGAAGCGATGAAAATCATGAATGAACTTGAAGCAGAATTTGATTGTAAAATATTAGATGTATTACTTACAAATGGCCAAGCAGTTGAATACGACATGCCATTATTTATAGTGGAAAAAGTATAGCCCATGGCGGAAATAAAAAGAATCTTAGTTGCAAACCGTGGAGAGATAGCTCTTCGCGCAATTCGCACGATTAAAGAGATGGGAAAAGAAGCTGTTGCAGTCTACTCTAAAGCAGATAAGGGGAGTGAATACCTAAGTCTTGCAGATGCTGCAATATGTATCGGTGAAGCACCAAGTAGTAAAAGTTACCTCAATATCCCTGCAATTATTGCAGCGGCAGAGATTAGCCACTGTGATGCTATATTTCCAGGGTATGGTTTTTTAAGTGAGAACCAACATTTTGTTGAGATTTGTACACACCATAACATCAAATTTATCGGACCAACTCCAGAAGTTATGATGCTTATGAGTGATAAATCAAAAGCAAAAGATGTAATGATAGCGGCTAATGTTCCTGTTGTTCCAGGAAGTGATGGTGCTATTGTAAATATCGAAGATGCAAAAAAACGTGCAAAAGAGGTTGGTTATCCAATCATCCTCAAAGCTGCTCAAGGTGGTGGTGGACGTGGTATGCGTGTAGTTGAAGAGGAAAGTTATATAGAAAATGCATTTCTTGCAGCAGAGAGTGAAGCTGTAACTGCATTTGGTGATGGAACTATCTATATGGAAAAATTCATCAAAAATCCACGCCATATCGAAGTACAAGTAATTGCTGATGCACATGGGAACGTTCTTCACATCGGTGAGAGAGATTGTTCTATGCAAAGACGTCACCAAAAACTTATCGAAGAATCTCCTGCAGTTATTTTAACGCAAGAAGTAAGAGAGCGCCTTTGGGAATCTGCTATTCGTGCTGCAAAATTTATCAAGTACGAGGGTGCAGGAACATTTGAGTATCTTTTAGATGCTGATTTGAACTTTTACTTTATGGAGATGAACACACGTTTACAAGTTGAACACTGTGTTTCTGAAATGGTAAGTGACTTAGATATCGTAAAAATGATGATTGAAGTTGCTGAGGGTAAAGTACTTCCAGCACAAGATACAGTTATCTTAAAAGGGCATTCTATCGAGTGTCGTATCACTGCGGAAGATCCAATCAAGTTTTTACCATGTCCAGGTAAAATCAAAGACTGGATTGCTCCAGGTGGTAAAGATGTACGTATCGATTCTCATGCACATGCCAACTATATTGTACCGCCGACCTATGATTCTATGATTGGAAAACTTATTGTTCGTGGAAGTGATAGAGCAGACGCTATTGCTAGAATGAGAAGAGCTTTATCAGAATTTAAAGTGACGGGGATTAAAACAACGATTCCATTTCACTTAAAAATGATGCAAAACGAAGATTTTATAACGAATAAATTTGATACTAAATACTTAGAGAGATACAACGGCTAAAACCGTTGCGTCTTTTTTGCATCCTCTTCAATGAGGAGGATGCAATTGTGTTACCAACCTCTTACGATTGCGTGACAGCGTGTACAGTCTTTCATCACATCTGAGTGTAACTCAGCCGCTTCTAACATCTTGTTATCAGCTATATATTCACTCATAGCATCTAAATCTGTGTTAAGTCTTTTTGCACTCATAAGTGTAACGCTGCTCATTTTTTTCTTCTCTTTTGGAAGATATTTTGCAACTGATTCTTTATCGTGAAAAATCTCATTTGAAACTTTAATCTTTTTGATTCCTGCTACAACAGCATCTTTATTGTTGTATAAAAATCCATCTTGAATCTCTAAAAGACCATCCCTCATGCTTTGCATATTTGTATTTATATCAGTAGCATGTAATCCTAGCACTGCAAAAACACTCAAACTTAATACAAGTTTTTTCATCTAATTTTCCTTTACGCAATATAAAGCTTATAATATCGAAATTTATCTTAAATGTTATCTTAGATTCTTAAGGAAGGCGTACTATTGTTATCTCAGCATTATGGCGGAGTTTCTCAAAGAAATCACCTAAAATTTGTTCCCTTTTTTCACCCATATAAGCATTTAAAATATCATCTTTTTGTGCTTCAAATGAACCTTGTGTAGATTCTAATATTTCACTTACATACAAGCTCATAAAACCACCGTTTGCATCTGGAACTACAGGAGTAAAGCTATTGATTGGAGTTTTACTCAAGATTTTAGCTAACTCTGGTGCGATGCGATCAAATGGAAGCTCTTGCTCATTTTGTCCTACATCTGGAGTGTAAAGCATAGGATTCTTAATCTTCTCTATAAGTCTCTCTTCATTTTGCGCTGCGTAGATGATCACCTTAAATCCACTAGGATGAGAAAACTTCTCTTGGTTGAGTTTAAAGTACTCTTCAAGCTCTTTATCTGTTGGTTGTGACATCGAAGAGTAAGCAATTGTTTGATAAAGTTTTTGAGATAAAAGACGCTCTTTTATCTTCTCTTTTAACTCTTGTGAGCTTAGGTTATTACTCTCACGTACTGCACTATAAAACTGATCAATTGTCATATTGTTTCGTTCTGCTGTTTGTTTTAGCTCTTCGTACACCTCTGTCGAAGTGACGCTAATTTTACGCTCTTGCATCTCCAACTCTTCAAGTTTCTTACGTATCAGCATATCAGATGCTTGTTTTGCATCACTTTTTGAAAGTGCCATCTCTTTTTTTATATCAGAAAGCGTGATCGCTTCCCCTTTGACAACAATAGCGATACCATCCACTAGATTTGCAAACAGTGCACCAGAAAAGAGTAGAGTTAAAATTATTTTTTTCATGTATATCCAATTTCTAAAATATTAAAGAAAAATTTTACCAGTTTTTAACAAAGAATTGCCTAAAATTCCCAATTATTAAATGAAAAGGCTTCTTATGGTTGTTACAAGGTTTGCTCCTAGCCCTACTGGATATCTTCATATTGGTGGTCTTAGAACCGCTCTTTTTTCTTACCTTTGGGCAAAAAAAAATAAAGGGAAATTTCTTCTTCGTATTGAAGATACCGATAAAGCAAGAAATTCACAAGAGGCAGCTGAGGCAATTGTAAAAGCATTTGATTGGTTAGGGCTTGCTCACGATGGTGCAATCACCTACCAATCACAAAGAGATGAGATTTATCATAAGTATATTGACCAGCTTTTAAAAGAGGGAAAAGCCTACTATTGCTATATGAGCAAAGAGGAGCTTGATAGATTGCGCCAAGAGCAAACTGCTGCAAAAGAAAGAGCGATGTATGATGGGCGCTATAGAGATTTTACAGGTACTCCACCTGAAGGTATTACCCCTGTTATACGTATCAAAGCACCTAAAAATGGCGTTTTAGTTGTTAAGGATGGTGTCAAAGGTGATGTGGTTTTTAAAGCAGAAGATATCTTAGATGATTTTGTTATCGCGCGTGCTGATAAAAGCCCAACATATAATTTTGTTGTAGCGGTTGATGATGCACTTATGGGTGTAACAGATGTTATTCGTGGGGACGATCACCTCTCTAACACACCAAAACAGATGGTTGTCTATGAAGCGCTTGGTTTTACGATCCCTAAGTTTTACCATGTGCCGATGATTCACAATGCGGATGGGAAAAAACTCTCCAAACGTGATGGAGCAACCGATGTGATGGAATACAAAGAGATGGGCTACACTCCAGAAGCACTTTTAAACTTTTTAGTACGTTTGGGTTGGAGTCATGGGGATCAAGAGATTTTTTCAATGGAAGAGATGATTTCGATTTTTAATCCAAAAGATATCAATAAATCCGCTTCTATCTACAATACACAAAAGCTTGATTGGCTGAGTGCACATTACATCAAAAACATGCCAAATGATTTGCTTGCAGAGCTTTTAGGTGCTTATAATCTTTTACTCACTTCACACGATAAAAAAGAGATTTTGCTAGATTCACTCAAAGATAGAGCAAAAACACTCAAAGAGTTAGCAGATCTTATCAAGGAGATCTTATCAATTCCAGAAGTTTACGAAGAAAAAGATGTTAAAAAAGCATTTAAAGAGGATACAGAAGCGATTTTACAAAACTTTATCCAAAAACTAAATAGCTCTGCTGAGTTACACTTACCAATCGATTATCACCATGCCATGGAACAAGTGGTGCAAGAGATGCAAATAGGTTTTGGTAAAATCGGTCAACCTTTACGTGTTGCACTTTTAGGTAAACTTACAGGTCCAGGACTTGATAGCGTTATGGCGATTATCGGCAAAGAAGAGACGCTTAAACGAATTGAAAATGCTTTGACGGCGAATTTCTAAAAAGAGTATATTCATATAACATGCCATAGAGATTCCGTGTCAAGCACGGAATGACGGGTATTACGTCATCCTGAACTCTAATCCCGTCATCCTGAACTCGATTCAGGATCTCATGGGTCTGTTAAAAGTATGATATATTATGAACCTCTATAAAAAAGGATGGGCTATGAAAGAGATTAGTTTTTCCACCATTTTCAAGCTTGTTGCCAAAAATAAACCTACTCTCATTTATGGTCAAATATTCACCCTCTTAGCTATCCTTATCTCTATTCCCATCCCCCTTTTACTTCCTATTTTAGTGGATGAAGTACTTTTGGATAAACCTGCGCTTATTATTACAACAATAGATGGTTTCTTTGGTTCAGGGAGTGCTTTTTATTACATCGCGCTTGTTGGTTTTGCGGTGGTTGCATTACGATTTCTTTATTACCTTCTTAGTGTTCTTACAACAAAGATTTTCACAAAAATAGCAAAATATGTCACTTTTATGATTCGTAAGCAACTCTTGGAGCATCTCCAAATTGTCTCTATGAATGAGTATGAAGTTTTAGGAAGTGGTACGATTACTTCTAATCTTATCACCGATGTAAATACCCTGGATAGTTTTATTATCACTACGATTAGCAGGTTTGTTGCCTCTATTTTAACCCTTATTGCTGTTTCTATTGTGCTCTTTATGATGGACCCTATTTTAGGGCTTTTTATCCTTATTTTTCAACCTGTAATTATGTTTATTAGTAAAAAAATGTCGCGCCGTGTTGGAGGACTTAAAAAAGAGGAAAATCAAGCTATTGCAGAGTTTCAAGAGGAGGTGGGGGAGACACTAGAGCTTTTTGGTCAAATCAAAGCAAGCGATAAAGAGAGATACTTCTTTGAGCAAGCACTTATAAAAGCAGATGCAATCCAAAAAACCTCCAACCAATTTGGATATAAAAGTGTCGCCTATGAGCGTTTTTCCTACACCCTTTTTCTTATCTTTTATGAAATTCTTCGCATGGGTGGACTTTTACTTGTGGCATATAGTGATTTAAGTATAGGGATGATGTTTGCCATGTTTGGATATATCTGGTTTATCACATCTCCTGTACAAGATATCCTCTCGATGCAGTACGCTTTTGCCTCAGCCAAAACAGCGATAGAGAGACTAAATACCATTCTAGCTCTTAAAACTGAAGCAAGTGGAGAGCGTATTATCGACTCAGATGCGCTCACCATAGATGCAAAAAATCTCTACTTCTCTTACGATAAACCCATTTTAAAAGCTATCTCTCTTACTATCCCCGCAGGTTCTAAAATAGCTCTTATAGGTGCGAGTGGAAGTGGAAAGACAACTCTCGCTCAAGTGCTTGCTGGATTTTATGAAAAAGAATCAGGTGAACTTTTTTATAACGGTATCCCTATTGAAAAGCTTAACAAACGTTCACTTCGTCAGAGGGTCTTTTTAGTGCTTCAGATGCCCATTTTATTTAATGCAACTTTGCGTTTTAATATCACAATGGGGGATGAATCTATAAAGGACGAAACTATCCTCAAAGCCCTCCATAAAGCGCAACTCGCAGAGATGATAGCCAACATGCCAAAGGGATTAGATACTGTAGTGGGACGTCATGGGATACGTCTCTCAGGTGGGCAAAGACAACGCATTAGTATCGCTCGTATGCTCGTTGTCAATCCAAGTATAGTTATCTTTGATGAGTCCACTTCAGCGCTTGATGTACACACAGAAGTAGCCCTTCAAAATGCATTAGAGAGCGTTTTAAAAGATAAAACAGTTATCACGATCGCGCATAGACTAAGTACGGTAAAAAATGCAGATACTATCTACGTGCTTGAAAATGGCAATATCGTACAACATGGAACACACGAAGAGTTAGAGGAAAAAGAGGGGCATTATAGAGAGTTTATAAAAAGACAACTACTCTAAATCTGCAATAATTTTTGCCTGTAAACTCTCTAACGGCAAAGATATGACATGTTGAAATTGTGTTCTATTAAAAGTCTGCTGTCGTTTAGCTAGTTGCGCGGTGTGCGTGATAATATTTTCTACCATCTGCTCTTTACTCACCTTGCCATCAAGATACTCTAGCACTTCCACTATCCCTATAGCACCCATAGCGTTTGGTGCGCGTGTATATTTATGTTCTAGCATACACACCTCATCTATAAGCCCCATATCTACCATCTTTTGCGTTCTTAGTGCTATTCTCTCTCTCAGGAGTTCACGCTCTACACCAATATTATAGATAGGAAGATTTTTTATAATGGGTTTTGGAGGATTGTTTTTAAACCACGCACTTGGAGCGATACCTGAAGCTATATAAATTAAAAGCATCTTCTCTATACGATAGCTATCGGTTGGGGTAATAGCTTCCATTATCTCTGGGTCGACCTCTTTTAAAAGAGCATATGCACTTGGTAAGTCTTGAAGTAGTTTTGCTGCCTCTTCTTTCGTTTGTTCTATAATCTTGGGCAAAGGAGAAAGCCCGTCTAGAAGCATTTTTAGATAAAAAGAGGTTCCACCTACGATAACAAGGTTTTTGCCCTCTTTTTTACACAAAGCGGATACTTCTTTGTACAAATCTATAAAAACATCCACACTAAAATACCCATCAGGAGATAAAAAATCTACTCCAAAATGCTTCACTTTTTCAAGCTCTTCTTTGGATGGTTTTGCTGCAACTATGTCAATATCTTTGTAGATAGAAAGTGAATCGATGGAGAGGATATAGGCACCAAGTTTTTGGGCTATAAAAAGTGCTAAATCACTTTTGCCAGAGGCAGTGGGACCAATTATCGCGAGCTGTTTCATGACGAAATTATATCATTTTAAAACAAGTTTGGCTAAAATGAGCGTTAATTATTTCAGAGGGTTTATTAGTGCAAAGATATATTAAAAAAATGAAAGATTTTAACGAACTTGTGATGTTTGAACACTCGATTTTCTCGTTGCCCTTTATCTTTATCGCTATGATTGTTGCGGCGGATGGATGGTTTGGTTTTTCACTTTTGATTTTAGGTATTTTTGCGGCTCTGAGTGCAAGAAACTTTGCAATGGGTGTCAATCGTTACGCAGACCGCTTTATCGATGGGAAAAACCCACGCACGATGAACCGCCCAAATGTAGATGGTAGACTTGATTCAAGTAGCATTTTAATCTTCATAGGTGTCAATGCTCTACTTTTTATCATCGTGGCATATATGATTAATTCTCTTGCCTTTATGCTTAGCTTCCCTATTCTCGCTATCTTGGGTGGTTATTCCTACTTTAAACGATTCTCTTTTTTAGCGCACATTATCTTAGGTGTATCTCTTGGTCTTGCACCTATTGCTGGGGTGGTGGCTGTAAGTGAGACTATCACTCCTTGGGCAGTTTTACTCTCTTTTGGAGTTATCTTTTGGGTGGCTGGGTTTGATCTGCTCTATTCACTTCAAGATATGGAGTTTGATAAAGAGAATGAACTCTATTCTATCCCTTCATGCTATGGCTCTGACTTTACACTTTTTCTCTCTGCATTTTTCCACCTTTTAACAGTTATTTTTTGGGGATTGTTTGTGTGGTGTGCAGAGCTTGGATTTTTATCCTTTTTAGCTGTCATAGTGAGTGCTGTACTGCTAGGTTATGAACATTATCTTGTGCGTAAAGATTTTACAAAAATCGACCGTGCTTTTTTTACGGTTAATGGTTATTTGGGATTTGTCTTTTTTATCCTTATCATACTCGATAAGGTTTTTGGATGAGTATCCGCCTTGTACAAGCACCTATCAGCATAAGTTTTTCTACAAGCTCTCTGGATGATGAGACAACTCTTAGGGAGTTTCATAAGCTAAGCGATGCAGATGATGACCCGATAAACCAATGGCTCAAATTGGCAAAAGGGCGCGGTGAAACAGCAGATACAGATCCTGTAGTTCTCAATCTATTAGTAGAACTCCACCACAAACTCGATGCCTTAGAAGCACTTATCAAAAATGAAAAACCTTCTCGCCTAGAACTCAACCTAGAAGCTAATATAGAATCAATTGGGTTTGAATACTTTAACCTTTTAGAAAATATACTTACAGAAGAGCAAATCTATTATGGGCGTATCTCTATGCCAGTACATCCCAAACGCGATATTGCTATATTTTTCAAAGCAGAATCACAAACACTTGCTAAGATTATAAAAATACATGAGCGCGATGAGAAAGATTATAATAGCTATCTTACAGCGCGTGAACGTGTACTCATCCGCGAAGCAAAAGAGCAAAAATGAATTTCGATGCACTTCCTTTAGAATATCTCATGGTAGGTATGGCTGGAGTTATCCTCTATCTGCTCTACTATGTTTTTACAAAAGATTCTGAATACAACCGCAATATTCACTCCGTTGCAACAGTTGTAGAAGAGTTAAACCGTGAGATTTACTACCTCAAAAAAAAGGTTACTAAAGAGATAGGAGAGAAAGAAAATAGTGCTCGTTCTTTGAGTGATGAGGAGATTTATCAAGAGATAGAGCGAAGTGTTTATGACATGGTACAACCTCTCTCACTGGGTTTACGTCAAGCCAAAGAAGCGATACATGCCATCAATTCACAAATCGATTCTCGCATCTCGATGCTTGAGAGTGGTGTCAAACAAATCTCTATTCCATCCTCTGTTCATGGTAATGATGATGAGAAAATTTTGTCCCTTTATAAACAGGGTGTTTCCCTTGATACTATCTCCAAAGAGCTTCATATATCAAAACCTGAAGTTGAGTTTGTTCTCAAAATCAATAAAATCAAATAATATAAAGATGATGCATGGCAGATAGAAAACTTTTTACCCTTGTTTCTATCCTTATCACTATTGGTGTAATACTCTCTTATTCACTCTCCACTTATGTAACCTTGCTTTTTAATGTCAATGAGTTTCATTTTGCCTCACGTCAAGCGGCTTTTGGATTTCTTAGTATTGTCACTATTTGGATAATCGCACAACTTGATCCCGATAAATGGATAAAACCGATAGGTTTTACACTTCTTATAGTCTCTACTATTCTTATGATAGCGATGCCTTTTTTACCTGAATTTTTAGTGACAGAGGTGGGTGGAGCAAAACGTTGGATTAAATTTTTAGGGTTTTCTGTCGCCCCAGTTGAGTTTTTTAAAATCGGTTTTATCTATTTTCTCGCATGGAGTTTTTCAAGAAAACTTGGACACCACGATGGGATGGGAGTCGCTCAAGAGTTTTTGCGTTTTATGCCTTATGGGGTTGTTTTTATTGGAGCGATGTTTGTTATCGCCTTTGTACAAAATGATTTTGGGCAAGTTCTTGTTTTAGGTTCTACTCTTGTTTTGATGCTTATTTTTGCCGGAAGTAGTTTTAAGTTTTTTCTCTCTATTGTACTTATCACTATTATGTTCTTTTTTCTTTTTATCTTCACTGCTGATCATAGGATTCTGCGTATAAAATCGTGGTGGGCAGTTGCACAAAATACCGTGCTTGGAATATTCCCAGAGGATATAGCAAATTCTCTTCGGGTACCTACTGAGGTGGAACCGTATCAGATTGGGCACTCTCTTAATGCTATTCACAATGGTGGATTATTTGGCGTGGGCGTTGCAAATGGTACCTTTAAACTAGGATTTTTAAGTGAGGTACATACTGACTTCATCCTAGCTGGTTTAGCTGAGGAATTTGGTTTTGTGGGTGTTCTTACTGTTGTGGTGCTATTTTTATGGATGCTTCAAAGAATTTTCAAAGTAGCAAACCGTTCAGAAGATAACACAAACTATCTCTTTAGTTTAGGGATTGGTATGCTTCTCTCTTTTGCTTTTTTAGTGAATGCGTATGGAATTAGTGGTATCACACCGATTAAAGGGATTTCTGTACCTTTTTTAAGTTATGGAGGTTCTGCTATTTTAGCCTCTTCCATTGGGATTGGGATGATACTTATGGCATCGAAAAAAGTGAATATGAACCGGTCAGGTAGAAAATGAAACTATGTATATGTGGAGGGGGCACGGGTGGACACCTCATGATTGCCGAAGCACTTCTTGAAGTGGCTGTTGCTCGTGGGCACGAAGTAATTTTTATAGGCTCTACAAGTGGACAAGACCAAAAATATTTCAAAAATAGTAGTAAGTTCTCTGATGTTTATTTTTTAGATACCTCTGGGGTTGTGAATAAACGTGGATTTGGTAAAATAAAAGCATTATGGGCCATTATAAAAGCATTTTTCACAGCTCGCAAACTACTACGTAAACACAAAATCGAAGCAGTTTATAGTGTGGGAGGATTTTCCGCTGCACCTGCTGCATTTGCATCTATTACATGTGGCTTACCCCTTTTTATCCATGAACAAAATGCTATCATAGGGAAACTCAATACAATTCTCAAACCCTTTGCAAAAAGTTTTACCTCTGCCTATGATAAAAGCTCTTCTATAAAAGGATATCCTGTAAAAAAGATTTTCTTTGATAGTGCGCATACGAGAGAAGATATTAAAACCATTATCTTTCTAGGTGGGTCACAAGGTGCAAAGGCTATCAATGATTTAGCACTGAGTGTTGCTATAAAGCTTAGCGAACGTGGGATAAAAATCATCCACCAATGTGGCGAAAAAGAGTACGAAAGAGTGCAAGATACTTATGGCATGTTGGGAATTGATGTAGAACTTTATGGATTTACAAAAGAGCTTCACACCCTTATATCTCGTGCTGATTTAGCTGTAAGTCGTGCGGGAGCGAGCACGTTATGGGAGCTTACTTCTAACGGTCTTGTTGCATTTTTTATCCCTTATCCCTATGCAGCAGCAGATCATCAGTATCATAATGCGCACTATATCGTTGCAAATAATTTGGGTTGGTGCCATAGAGAGGGGGAAGATTTAGAAGCGCTATTAACTTCCCTTTTGGATGAGAATCTTAAAGAAAAAAGCCAAAAACTTTTAACTCTCAATAGTAAAAATGTGGCAGAGTTAATGATAAAAGAAGTAGAAAAGGTCGTGATGTGATAAAAGAGTTTGCAGAGTATCTCGTTGATTTGATATTTGACTGGGGATATCTTGGGATCTTTCTTTTGATGCTCATAGAGAGCTCATTTATCCCTTTTCCTAGTGAGATAGTGCTTATCCCTGCTGGATACCTAATATCGCAAGAGAAGATGGGATTTATCCCTGTGATGGCAAGTGCACTCGCTGGCTCCTTAGCAGGTGCATTTATCAACTACTATTTTGCTCTTTTAGTAGGTAGAAAATTTTTAGTACGTTTTGGAAAATACTTCTTTATCAAAGAGCAAGCACTTCTAAAGATGGACCTCTACTTTGTAAAACATGGTCCTATCTCAACATTTATAGGTAGGCTTATCCCTGGTATTCGTCAGCTTATCTCTATCCCCGCAGGTCTTGCAAAGATGGATATAAAACTCTTTACTCTCTTCACCGTTTTAGGTGCTGGGATTTGGGCACTAATACTTGTGTTATTAGGATATTTTATAGGGGAAAATCAGGAGCTTATACACGAGTATCTCAAGCAAATTACCATTATTCTTATGGTAATTTTACTCCTTTTAGGTGCGTGGTACGTCTACTACCAAAAAAAGAAAAGAGTAGAATAATAACTACAATACACCTTAAAATTCTCAAAAAATTTATTTTTCGAAGCTTTAGGGGGTTGGGAGGGACGAAAAGTCCCTCCCACACAAACGGACGTGTTCGTTTGTGTGGATCATATTAAACACAAAGGATATTTATATGTTAGAACTAGGTCAAAAAGCTCCAGAATTTTGTCTGCCAAATCAAGATGATGTGGAGATATGTTTACGAGATTTACTTGGAAAATGGATAGTGCTTTATTTCTATCCAAAAGACTCTACGCCAGGATGTACAACTGAGGCATGTGAATTTAGTGAAGCGCTT
>JAVETY010000001.1:0-58348 GCA_034005815.1 Sulfurimonadaceae bacterium
ACGCCTGGCTCCATTCCGAACCCAGAAGCTAAGCCTCTCATCGCCGATAATACTGATCCTTGCAGGATTGGAAACGTAGGTCGCTGCCTAGCTTTCACATTTTACTCCTTTTACAACATTCTCAAAACAATCACAATCTTTACTTCAATCACAAAATTAATCACTCACTTATCTACCAACTTTTACTATTGTTACTCTTATCTACTTTTATGCTATTTGCTTTTATGGCATGTTACAAATTTTAGAGTGTATCTCTAATACGAGTATCGTTTATAATGCAGTTTCTCCCAATAAAAACATAAAATATGCTAAAATTCCACCAATGAAATACAACCTACTTATATCTTTACTATTTTTCATAGCAACTACTCTTATGGCTGTCCATGAGGTGGAACATATTACTCACGATCATGCTTCGTGTGAAATTTGTATTCTTGTAAATAATTTTGTAAGCCCTGATCTCTCTCTCTCTATTTCAAAGGTTGAAATACTCCATTTTGGCGCTATACTGTGCTATATAACAAAACCTTACTACCACCAACAATCTTCGACGTATGAGCCTCGTGCACCCCCTTCTATCTCCTAATAGCAAATAAAAAAAACTATACATTTACAAAAATAATAATTAGGAAATTTCTATGAAAAAAATACTATTATCCTCTGCGCTGTGCGCAACTATTCTGTACGGCGATGCTGCTAATGTTTTACCAGCTGATAAACGAACTTTTGATCAATCAAAATATATTCCAGATATCTCTGTAATTTTAGATGCTTCTTATGTACAGAGAAATAAATCAAATGATGTTGTATCAGAGTTAGAGCTTCCAGGTGTAGCACACGGGCTTTTAGGTTCACATGCACATGGTGAGCATAATCACGCATCTTATAATGCAAATCAAGGGTTTAATCTTAACTATGCAGAACTTGTACTCTCAAGTAATGTCGATCCATTTTTAACTATGGATGCTGTATTTCACTTTGATGAACACGGTGTAGAGATTGAAGAAGCATACTTTACTACGACAGCACTAGGAAATGGTCTTCGTTTTCGTGGTGGAAAGATGTTTTCAAACTTTGGGTATCTAAACGCACAACACCACCACTATTGGGATTTTGGTGACATGCCATTAGTGTATGAGGCATTTTTAGGAATGCACGGTATCAATGAACTAGGCGCCCAAATCCAATGGACAGCGCCAACACCTTTTTATCTTATGGCAGGGTTTGAAGTACTTCAAGGAACAAATGAGCAGATGTTTGGAAATGAAACTATGCGCGATGCGAATGACGATGTGTTTGCAGAAGCAAAAGATGCACCTTCATTATATGTTGGATATATAAAAACATCTGCTGATGTGGGGGATACTACATTTTTTGGAGGGCTCTCTTATGCGCAAGGTACTGCTAGAATCGATCATACAGAAGATGAGCATGCTCCACACGCATTTAGTGGAACAAGTAAGCTCTATGGAGCAGATTTTGTAGTGCTTCATGCCCTTGATTCTTATAGCTCTATCAAATGGCAAACTGAATGGCTCAGTAGAGATATGGATGGAAAAAGCTATATGCTTGATGACACTACAAGACTTTTAACAGGCTCTGCTGATACTAGAAAAAAACAAACTGGTCTTTATAGTCAACTTATCTATACATATGATACGAACTGGAAAATGGGTGTGCGATACGACACTATTTATCAAAACGATGTGAAAATAAATGGTGTAAAAAAATCTTTACCTAATGATTTCCAAAAATACTCTGCAATGGTGGAATACCATACAAGTGAGTTTGCGCGTTTTAGACTTCAGTATAACCACAACGAATCACTTTATGATGGAAATGATAGACAAAAAACAATCAACACAATCATGCTTCAAGCAAACATTGCTATCGGAGCACACGGAGCACATAGTTTCTAATACATCATGGCATGTCACTTTTTATGGCATGTCATAAAGTTAAAACTTATAAAGGATTTTTATGAAAACAGTTTTATTATTTTTTCTTCTTCCACTCAGCCTTTTTGCAAAACTTAGTATTGCTGTAAGTTATCCCTATATTGGAACTCTTGTAAATACTATAGGAGGAGAACATGCCCAGAGTGTTGTTTTAGCACAAGGGAAGTGGGATCCGCACTTTATTATTCCTAAGCCATCTCTTATCGCAAAAGTACGTAATGCGGATGCGATGATAATCAACGGAGCACAACTAGAAATAGGTTGGCTTCCTCCACTTATTAACCGTGCATCCAATGCGAAAACGATGCCAAATGCACCTACATTTTTAAATCTCTCTCACTACATAGAACTTTTGGATAAGCCACTGGATGTCAATAGAAAAGATGGGGATATACATCCCGATGGGAATCCGCACTTTCATCTAAGCCCACATAATATTCTTCCATTAGCCAAAGCAACAAAAGAGTTCCTTATAAAGCTTGATGCTACACATGCAAAGGAATATGAAGAGAATTACAACCAATTTGCTATGATATGGCAAGAAAAGCTTCTCTTGTGGCAAAAAAAGATGGCAGAGAAAAAAGGACTCCAAGTGGTGCAGTTTCATGATAATCTTGCTTATTTTAATAATGCGTATGGATTACAAAATATTGCAACTTTAGAGCCACTTCCAGGGATTCCACCCTCTTCTAAACATACATTACATGTGATAGAACTTATCAAGAAAGAGAAGCCATGTTGTATCTTACATGATGTCTACCACTCTACAAAAACGGCGGATTATATAAGTGAAAAAACAGCTATCAAGATTGTTTTAATGCCTCATGATATAGGTGCGATAAACGAAGTAGATGATTTAATTTCACTTTTTGATTATCTCGTAGGAAGATTTGAATGATAGACATACTTCTTACTCCCATCGCTTTAGTCATTATCCTTGTGATGCTCCATGCATACTTTGGAATGGAGATTTTAGCGCGTGGGATTATATTTACAGATTTGGCAATTGCGCAGTTTGCAGCGCTTGGTTCTGCTATTAGTCTTGGGTTTTTTCATGAGGAATATTTTTATCTTCTTACACTTAGTTTTGCACTTTTTTGTGCACTGCTAATCGCTTTTGCTTCGACTAGACGCATCCATCTTGAGGCATTTATAGGGATATTGTATATCTTTGGTGCGAGTGGGATTATGATGGTTTTAGCACATTCATCAGAAGGTATGGAACATTTCAAATCACTTCTTGCAAGTGATATACTCTTTACGCCACCAAGTGAGGTGTACAAAAGTGCTCTTATTTATGCGATTATCGGTTTATGTTTATATATTATTTATCCAAGACTCAAAGGATTTTTAAGAGAACTTTTGTTCTTCTCTCTTTTAGCTCTTACTGTTACCTCTTCTGTGATGCTAGCAGGTGTCCTTGTCGTGTTTGTACTACTTATAGCGCCAGCACTTGTTGCCATCTCTCTTAAAGTACACAAACCTCTTTTGGTGAGTTTTATTTATGGATGGAGTTTTAGTATAGCAGCAATCATTCTTAGCTTCTATCTTGATTTGCCAACGGGATATACTATTGTTTCCTTAGGTGCGATTATCACTGCATCTATCGTATTATTTAGCTCTAAAAAAGCTTAAGCCTCTAGGCTTAAAATCTTTTCTAGTTTTTTCTTCTTGAGTATCTCTTCTATTTGTGCGATTGGCATTGGTCTGTAGTAGAGATATCCTTGTGCTTCAAAACATTTGTGATTTTTCAAAAATTTTGCTTGCTCTTCAGTCTCTACACCCTCAGCAATAACGCTGAGATTTAAGCTGTGTGCAATTGCTATAATCGCACGAGTAAGTTCCATATCATCTTTATCTATAGCTAGATCTCGTACAAATGATTGATCAATCTTTATTTTATTGATAGGTAAGCGCTTGAGATAAGAGAGTGAAGATTGCCCCGTTCCAAAATCATCAATCGCAATTTTAAATCCGAGTGCTCTTATCTCTTTTAAGACCTTGATAGTATCATCAGGGTTACTCATAATCTGTGTTTCAGTCACTTCAAACATTACAGTTTGTGTCTCTAACCCATACTCACGTACCATATTGGAAGCAACTTCTACAAAATCATCTGTTGCAAGTTGCATCATAGAGAGGTTAAGTGAAAGTACACCTGTATCTAAACCATCTCTCTTCCAAGCAGAAAAACTTTTAAGTGCTTTTTTCATCACAAGCCTATCGAGTGGCACTATAAGACGGGTATCTTCTGCAAGAGGGATAAACTCGGCAGGGGATATCATCGTTCCATCCTCTTTTATCCAGCGTACTAGCGCTTCCATCCCTATTATGTCTTTATCTTTTGTAAGCATATTGACCTGTGGTTGGAGATAAACAAGGAGCTCCTCATTTTCAATTGCTTTTCGTAGTTGTGTCTCTAAAATAATACGTTCATACGCTTTGTCCGTCATATTTTTTGTATAAAACTGATAGTTATTACGCCCTTTATCCTTTGCTTTGTACATCGCAGCATCGGCATTTTTTAAAATCTCATCTGAACTTGAACCATTTTGTGGATAGAGTGCTATACCAATACTACATGAAATATAAAATTCATGTCCATCTATTTTGTGGATCTCTTTCATCTTTTCCATCACATCATTAACACTATCTATTACTTTGTTTTCATTGTGGATGTCTGGTAATAAAATAGCAAATTCGTCTCCACCAAGTCTTGCTATGGTGTCTGATTTTTTTGTTACTTCTGCTAAGAGGTGTCCTATATTTTGTAGAAGTTTATCCCCTACACTATGTCCAAAACTATCATTTATCTCTTTAAAATGGTCCAAATCTAAAAATAATACAGCGACCATAGTAGACCCATTGATTGAATTCATTATCGCTTGTTCAAGCCTATCAAGAAATAAGAGTCTATTTGGCAAGCTTGTAAGTAAATCATGGCGTGCTTGATATTGTAACATGAGGGAGTGTTCATCAAAAACTTTTGCAAGTGCATCAATCTCATCATCTGTGCCCATAGGACTACAAAGTGTGTCTTCACTTCCATCAGAGTTTCTTACACGTTTATAGAGCTCTAAAATCGGATAGGTTATCTTGTTTGCAACTATATATGCAGCGATAATTCCCAATGTCATAAACAAAAATCCCATAAGTGAAAGATAAAATAAAGCTCTTTTGATGGGTAGTAAATAATCATCCTCTAAAGCTCCAAGAGAGATTACTAATCCAAGCTTTTGAATCCAAAATGTTTTATCCAAAGGAGCAAGTTTAAAAAAAGTATACGTTTTACTTGCGTCATGGCGGTAGCTATATAAAAGATTTTCACCCTTATAGAGCATAAGTGCAGTGTTACTATCATTTGGTAAAAGACGTGCACCAATCGCTTTTGTATTAAAAACAGCAATAATAGCACCTTGCGTTGTATTGTAGTAACGTATAGGAACCATGAGTATAATATTTTTTGTAGCTTCATCAAAAAATATTACCTCTTTTCCAAGCGCCAAAGAGGATCGAAGTGCTTGCGAAGTTGCATACGTTGGCATTTTGTCTAATGTTTTATAGAGAGTAGCCCCATCAAAATCAACTACTCCAAGTGCGACAATATCTTTACTCTCAATAAAATTATCGACTATAGGGGTAAGATAGCTCTCCCGTTTTTTTGCATCGATAAGTGCATTAATGATAAATTCATTTCTCGCTAAAAGTAGTGTGCTATCGACTAAATATTGTAAACGCTCCTCAATTCTATGTTGGGTTGCATACGCGTTGTTGCTTAAAAGGTTTTTCATTTGTGTCTGCATCTGATAGTTTGAGAGCAGAGTAGCCATGAGTCCCATACCAAAAACTGTCAGGCCAATAAGTAGAGAGACCTGCCAAATTACCCTTATTTTTATACTTTTTTTAATTGGATAAGAGATGCCAGAGGAGAGAGGATCAAGTTTCACTTATTTCCTCCATGAAGTGGGATGATTTTACCATCTTCGCTATACTTTGCCATGCGATAATCCTCTTTTGAAAAAGCCTCATGGACACCTTGTTTAAAAGGATTTATATATCGTTTTAAAGCTCCATCATATGTTTTTATTGCTTCAAGTGCTTGTATCACTTTGGGATATTCAAAACTATTTGCATCCTGTATTGCTTGAAAAAGGAGTTGCACACTATCATAGCTTTGTAACACTGCAAAAGAGAGGTTCTCATAATCTTCATCTAAAAAATCATAGGTTTGTTCATATTTTGCTAAAAGATTTTTTGCTTTTTTTGATACAAAATCATTATAAATAAAAGTTTGAATAAAACATAAATCCAACAAAGGAAGTACAGCTTTTGTTTGTTCAAAAAGCTCTCCACCTACAAGACCCCAGTGAGAGACTATAGGTAAGGGATTTTTTTGTTTTGCCATTTCAAGAAGAATTGCAGAACTCTCTTTTGGATTTGATACTATTACTAAAATCTCTGCACCATCTTCATAAATAGAGGCTATCTTTTTGCTAAAATCTAGTTCACCTCTATTAAATGCGATACCTTCAAGTTTTTTATCATGCTGTGCAAGAAAACGTTCCATGTTTTCAAAGTTGCTACGACCCCACACTGAGTTTTCATATAAAACAGCTATCTTATCACTTCGAGTAAGAGCATGCTCTATTAGAAACTCTGAAGCATAGAGACTATTGGCAGAGACTCTAAAAACATTATTTGTTTCCCCATTTACTTTTGTTAAACCTGAGTGGGATGACCATCCAAGCATAAGTGGAATTTGTTTCTCTTGAAAGAGCTTTATCTCTTCAAAAACAATGGCACTATGAATTCCACCCAAAAGCCCTATAAGATTTTCAAACTCTAATAAATCACGCACATTCTCCACCCCTCTTGAAGCAATAGCACGGTTATCTTTTGCAACAAGCACCACTTTTTTTCCAAGAAGTCCACCTTTTGCATTTATCTCATCGATTGCTAGTTCTGCACCACGTTTGAGTGCGAGTCCTGCTTTACCAACTTCCAAAGATAAATCAGCATCAAACCCTAAAACCACTTCATTTTTTGGATTTTGATATTTTTTATATAAAAACTCTTGTGACTTTGAGATAATATCGCTTCCAATAATTGATTCAAATTTTTTTGGGATATTTTGCATAAGATGCTGAAATCTATCTTGTTGTTCTTTTGAAAGTGTATCGATTTTGATACTTGATTCGGCTATTTTAGCTAGTAACTCTTTCTCTTTGAGCTTTGTTTGCTCTCTCTCCCACGGGGTTACTTCGAGTGCTGTTTCAATTAATATATCTCTATATTCCATAGGAAGTGATTGATATGTTTTTGCGCTGATACCAAAGATATAACCCATAAAAGCATGCTCACTCAGGGTCATATGTTTTTGTGCGAGATGAAAGCCCATTGTGTAAATGGCAACTAATGGGTTTTCTTGTCCATCAACTGCATTATCTTTGAGTGCCTCTTTGGTTGCATGAAAATCTATAGCAACGGGATCAGCTCCTAAAAGTCTAAACTGCTCCATCAAGATTCGACTTTTCATCACACGTATCTTTTTACCATTAAAATCATCAGGAGTTAAAAGTGGAGTATTGGCTGTGAAATGTTTAAAGCCATTATCCCAAACACTCACTCCAACTAAATCAATAGCAGAGAGTTTATCTAAAAGTATGCGACCAACTTCCCCATCTAAGAGCGCGTATACATCCTCACGAGAAGGGAAATAAAAAGGCAAATCAGCATATTGCATCGCAGGAATAGCAGCACTCATCTTTGCTGTTGGGATGAGGACAATATCAAGCTCACCTAAGCGTGCAAGTTCAAGCATCTGATAATCATTCCCTAAAGCTTGGTTGGGATAAAGTTCTACTATAACTTTTCCATTTGTTTTTTGTTTTACACTCTGAGCAAAACGCTCTGCAGCTTGATGTAAAACACTCTCTTTTGGGATGTTATATCCAAAACGAAGCACTATCTCTTTTGTGGCTATTTTCACTTCTGGTAAAAGCTCAGGTTCAAATGCTTTATATACAAGATATAAAATACCAATAGATATAATTCCAAAAAATAAAACAAACTTTTTCATCTATTCATCACTTTTTTTAATCTTGATTTTCTCTATACATAAATTATGTTCTTATTATATTTAATTTTTCCATTATTTTAGTTGATTATAATCAAGCGACTTAAAATAGGAGCATAGAGTGAGATTTCCTAATGAATGGACACAAAAAGAATATCTACAAAATAAAGTTTTATTAGAAAAAGAAGGGATAAAAGTATTGCTTATAGACACGATTTTATCCCCTATAGAAAAAGCAGACACAGTGCTTTACAACCCTTTTTTATTAAGCAAAGAGCCAGAGGGAAGCGTTTTCGTTTTTTACTGCGATACTGGTAAAGCAACCTTGAACCGCCTCAAAGAGTACAAAGCAAAATTTCCAAACCATTATTGTATATCGCTCAAAGGTGGTAGAGGATACTGGCGTGTGAATATGAGTAAAGAAAATATATGAGAGAAACATTGGAGCAATTCTTGGCATGTTTATACCAAGAGAGATTTTTTGAAGCACATGAAGTGCTTGAATCTCTCTGGTTTCCTCGAAGGTTTGAGTTATGTGATGAAATAAAACTACTTAAAGGGTTTATAAATGCTGCTGTGAGTTTTGAACTTCTCAAAAAAGAGCGTCCCAAGGCAGCCCAAAAAGTATGGCAAAATTATCTCAAATATAAACCTCTTATCTCCTCGATAAACTCTGAATATAAAGAGGATTTTTATAAACTTTCATGGCATGTCGAAAAGATACATGCCATGAAAAACTCCCTAGTTTCACACGAAGCTAGGTTATAATTACAAAAATAAAATCAAATGGGTAATAAAGTGAACTTTTCCGGATTATTAGAACAAATAACTTTATTTGCAAATGAATATAGTTTGAAAATAATTGGAGTGATTCTTATTTTTGTAATAGGAAGATTTCTTGCAAAACAATTAACTATTTTTTCAAGAAAAATTATGATAAAAGCAAGAATAGATATCACTTTAGTAGTATTTTTAAGTAATATTATCTATTTTACACTTTTACTTATGGTGTTTATTGCAGCGTTAAATGCATTAGATATTAATACCACTTCATTTATTGCAGTACTTGGTGCGGCGGTTATTATTATATTTCGTCCTTTTAAAGTGGATGATCTTGTTGAAGTGTCTGGCGTTACGGGAGTAGTAAAAGAGATTAATCTCTTTTCAACTATTTTAGAGCCTGTGGATAAAAGTATTGTTACTATGAAGAACCTCGCATCCTCAAAGACCCAGAATCTTTAGTTGTTGTCAATGCGCTAAGTGAAAATAGTGTAGATTTGCTCTTTCGGCACTTGCATCTATGGCTGGTTTAGCTCCGAGACTTAGCTCTGCAATTGTTGGTTATGGAATTCTTATATCGTTTATAACCACGTGGATTGTTTACAAAATAATTATCTAAGGAGAGCCATAATGGAGTGTTACTGTAAAAGTAAAAAAGAGTTTAGCGAGTGCTGCGAGCCATATTTAAGTGGTGATAAAAAAGCTCCATCTGCGCTTGAACTTATGAGAAGCAGATATAGCGCTTATGTTTTAGGAAATGGTTATTACATAGTAAACACAGCATCAAAAGAATCACGCTATAAAGATGATATAACACTTATAGAAGAGTACGCCAGAAGTGTTAGATGGCTAGGGCTTGAAATAGTAAAAGCAGAGAAAAATGTAGTCGAGTTCAAAGCCTACTATGAAGATAACAGTGGACTACATGTACAACATGAGAGAAGCAACTTCATCTTTGAAGATGGCTTCTGGCTCTACAAAGATGGAAAATTATTTAACTCCAAAATAGAGCGAAACATACAATGCCCATGTCAAAGTGGTAAGAAGTATAAAAAGTGTTGTAAAAATTAGTGAGGCAAAATCATCTCTCTTGGATACAATGTTTCAACCTTGCCTTTGCGAAGATAAATCATTGCTTCTGGCTTAATACTTCTTAATTAGCAGAGAGTTTTTTTATATAGTTTTGAACTTCCTCGGCATTTCCTCTAAAAGAGACCATATGTGAGCGTTTTTGTATCTGATAATCATACATAGGGTCATAATACTCTTCTAAGAGGAACTTTGCCCACTCTCTATATCCATCATAAGAACCATTTCTTTTTTGCTCATCTAGCGCATTCTCGAATATGCCAGATACTTTTTTGTATTTTTCAAGTCCTAAACGCCTTGTTATTCTACTCATTGCATCTTGTATATTCTTGCTCCACTCTTCTAGCGCAGATTCAAAACCAGCTTTTATATAAGCTTCTTGAGCTTGGATTACATACTCATCTAGTGTGATATCAACTCTCTCATGCATCTGCGCTTCAAGGATAACAAGCGGTGCATTTAGGGTTGTGGTGATAAGGTTATCTGGCATAAAAGAGCTACCGATATGCTTTCCCTCATCTTCAAAAACAAGAGTTTTAAAACCATCTTCTATCTTTTGAATTAGCTCGTATGCCAAATTATTTTCAAAATCTATCTGCATGGGTTGAAGGTTTATTTTGCTTCCAAAAGATGAGCCTCTATGGTTTGCTAAGCTCTCTAAATCTATAGAGTTTTGCATTTTTTTAAGCACGATAGTCTTTCCAGAACCTGTTCTTCCGCCTAGTATTATGGGCTTAAAGTGATTGGTAGATTCCTTTAACTCATTTATGAGATAAGCTCTAAATGCTTTATATCCACCCTTTAGTCGTACTATCTCTCGACCTCTTTCATGTAACCATTCTTGAGCGATTTTAGAGCGTTGTCCGCCTCTAAAGCAGTAAAGTAGAGCAGAAGGATTTGCATCTATAAAATTTATCCATGAAACGATGCGCTCTTCTCTTATATCTGCGCTTACTAAAGTATGCCCCAACTCTATGGCTTTTTTATTGCCTTGATTTTTATAACAAATTCCTACCAAGTGACGCTCTTCATCGTTCATGATAGGCAGATTTACCGCGTTTAAAAATGCACCTTTTTTAAACTCTACTGGTGCACGAACATCAAGAAGTGGGGTTTTATTTAGAACAATGGACTTAAAATCATCATATAAAAGACTCACTAAAGAACCTCTATCACGTGTTTACCTTTTGTAGTCGTCTCACCTATTGGCTCAAGGTTTAAACCAAACTCTTTAGCACTCTTGTAAAACTCATCTACACCACTTTTTTTTACAAAAACCAAAAGTCCGCCTGAAGTTTGTGCATCACAAAGTATTTCTTTTTGCTCATCGCTCATAGCACTTATCTTATGACCATAACTCATAAAGTTTTTACGCGAACCCCCAGGAATACACCCTAACGTTCTGTATTTCTCAACATTTTTTAAAAGTGGAACACTCTTAAAGTTTATCTTCGCACTAACATCACTAGCTTCGCAAACTTCACTAAGATGCCCCAAAAGGCCAAATCCTGTAACGTCTGTCATAGTAACAACGCTATCAAGTGCTGCAAAAGTAGCTCCTGCTTTATTTAACGTAACCATCGCTTCAATGGCAACGTCAATGTCCCCATCTTCTATCTTCTTTTGTTTTTGGGCAGTTGTAAGTATTCCGATTCCGATAGGTTTTGTAAGAAATATATAACAATCATCCGTTGCAGAGCTATTTTTCATAAGGTTTTTATTATCCACTAACCCTGTAACAGCAAGTCCAAAAATTGGCTCAGGAGAGTCTATAGAGTGACCTCCAGCCAAAGGGATTCCACTCTCAAGGCAGACTGCACGGCCACCTTCTATAACTTCTCTTGCAACATCTGCTGAGAGTTTATCTATAGGCCATCCAAAAATTGCGATAGCCATAAGTGGGCGACCACCCATAGCATAAATATCACTAAGTGCGTTTGTTGCAGCAATGCGTCCAAATGTAAAAGGATCATCTACTATTGGCATAAAAAAATCTGTTGTAGAGAGAACTGATTTGCCATCTCCCAAATCAAACGCCGCAGCATCATCTTTATGTTCATTCCCAACCAAAAGTTCTGCAAATAACGGCATTTGTGTATTTGTTTTTAAAATCTCATCTAGTAGCATCGGAGATATTTTACATCCGCACCCTGCTCCATGGCTATATTCTGTAAGTTTTATCTGCTCCACTGTTTTCCTTAAATCTTATTATATTTTTTTATGTAGTAAAAGTTCTTTTGCAAGATACTCTCCCGTATAACTGCCTGTCTTTTTATGGTTTTTTGCAACCTCTTCAGGACTTCCCTCAGCGATGATTAAACCGCCTCCGCTCTATCTCTATGTGCACTCCGATATAAACACCAATAAATGAAGCCAAACCTATGACAACTCCACTATAAAAATCTATCTCTATTTAGAGAGTGAGATATCAAACCTGCAACAGATGAAAAAACTACAAAAAAAGTCCAGCTGATATAGCACGTTTTAAATCTACATGTAAGAAGCCTACTAGTATTGGAACTAAAAGGATACTTCCACCAACGCCAATTAGCATGCTAAGTGTACCTAAAACCACTCCTATAAAAAATAGAACCTCTTATCTCCTCGATAAACTCTGAATATAAAGAGGATTTTTATAAACTTTCATGGCATGTCGAAAAGATACATGCCATGAAAAACTCCCTAGTTTCACACAAAGCTAGGTTATAATTTCAAAAAATAAGAACAAATGGATCATAAAGTGAACTTTTCAGGATTTTTAGAACAAATCACTATATTTGCAAATGAGTATAGTTTTAAAATTGTTGCGGTAGTTCTTATCTTTGTAATAGGAAGATTCGTTGCAAAACAATTAACTATATTTTTCAAAAAAGTTATGATAAGAGCAAGAATAGATGCTACTTTAGTGGTATTTATGAGCAATATTATCTATTTTATACTTTTACTTATAATATTTATTTCAGCACTTAATGCTGTAGATATCAATACAACATCTTTTATCGCAGTCCTTGGTGCGGCTACTTTAGGTATAGGTTTAGCACTGAAAGATTCACTTGCAAATATTGGTGCAGCGGTTGTGATTATAATATTTCGTCCATTTCGAGTGGGTGATCTTGTTGAACTCTCTGGTGCTACAGGAATTGTACAAGAGATTAACCTTTTCTCTACAATTATAGAACCTGTGGATAAAAGCATTGTGACTATCCCTAACGCGCATGTTTTAGGACGTATTATTATAAACTACTCAAAGCGTAAAGAACGTCGAGTCGAGCATATATTTCGTATCAGTTATGATGATGATTTGAAATATGCCAAAGAGATTTTGCAGAGAATTATCGATGAAGAACCACGTATCTTAAATGAACCAGAATCTTTAGTAGTTGTCAATGCGCTAAGTGAAAATAGTGTGGATTTGCTCTTTCGTGCGTGGACACTGGTCGATGACTTTTGGGCAGTGCATTACGCTATCTTAGAGCGAGTGAAGCTAGAGTTTGACGCAGCAGGTATATCGATACCTAAAAAACAGATCGATATCCGTACAAAATAAAATCCAATTCAAATCAAAGGAAAATCGTTAATGAAAAAAGTTATATTAGTATCATGTATAAGCGCAACACTTTTACTGGCAAATAGTGCTCCAAGTGAGGAGTTGACGTCACAAATCACAGATGTAAAAGCAAAACTAGAAATCTTAGGTAATGAACTTAAAACATTAGAGTCAAGACTGCCAAAAAAAGAGCCTACATTTGCAACGCATACAGAGCTTGGATATATACAAACGAAGGGAAATACTAATACAGAAACCTTTAATCTTGATGCAAAAGCTAAAAAGCAATGGGACGCTAACTCTATAGCACTCTCATTAGATGGCCAATATGCTAAAGATAAAAAAGTAACAACGAAAAATCGTTATACATCAGAGTTGAACTATGGTTATGACATGACAGAAAAATTTACTCTTGGTTACCTTGCAGGGTTTAAGAAAGATAAATTTTCAGGATATAACTACCAAGCGTATACTGGACCAGAAGCAAAATATAAACTCTTAAATAGCGATATACAAAAGCTCTCTGCAGAAGTTGCAGTTCTTTATGCGCAAGATAAGATAGAAAATCCCGCACCAATAGAAGATGAAACTGAGAAATACGGTTCTTACCGTCTTAAAGCAGTCTATGAGTTGGAATTTATTGAGAATATGAAATTTTATCAAGATGCATCATACCGTGGTTCAATGAAAGATAGTGATATCTACTTTATTACAACAAAAACAGCTTTAACAGGGAAGATAAACAGTACTTTTTCTGCAGGTCTTAGCTATAAAGTGGATTATGCAAATATAGCACCAGATGATAAAGTACGTACTGATAAAACATTAACACTTAACCTTATCATAGACTATTAAGAGAGATTATGAGATCTTTTGTTTCTTTTATCTTCTTGATGGTAAGTTCTAGTTCTCTGTTTGCTCTTGTTACCATCTCTCCCGTAGATATTGGCAGCAAGCCAGGGTTTTCTACCAAAACTGCACTCTCTTTGGAAACAAAGCGTGGTAATAGTGAAAAAGATAACTATAAAGGTTCTTGGCGCACCACCTATGATAGCAATACTAGTTTTGTGACATGGTTAGAGTTCTCAGGAGAGTATGGAAAATCTAATGATCAAAGAGATACAAATAAGCTTTTCTCACATCTACGACATATACATGCCACACCATTAGAAAATTTAAATGTTGAATTCTTTGGACAGATACAAGATAATGAGTTTAAACTTATCAAAAATCGTACTTTGGCAGGAGCTGGGTTACGATATAAATTTTCCTCTATATTTGATAGAGATAGAGCGTATATAGGGGTGGGAGGGATGTATGAGAGAATTCGCTATAGTTCACAAGATCCTCTAGAAAATAATGCTCGCATTAGTACATATTTCACTTACACACTTGATTTTAGTGAGAAATCACAATTTTCTTACATGCTTTACTACCAACCATTGGCGGAAGATTTTAGAGATTATGTAAAATCGCATGAGTTAGAGTTAAAGCTTCATGTGATAAAAAAGTTTTTTTTACAATTTACACTTAGTTATGAAGTGGATTCCACCCCTGCTACCGATGTAAAGCGTTATGATTTTACGCAGAACACTTCTTTTGTTTTTGAGTTCTAGCCCAAAGGGTAAGCGCTAAAAAAGCAAGAAGCGCTAAAAAAGTAGAACTTAAAAAGAGGTAGTTTGGATATATCTCATAGATATATCCCGATACCAAGGCTCCCACAAATCCCCCAAGCCCGTATGTAATTCCTGAAAAAAACTGTTGTGCAAGTGATTTGTGTTTATAAAGCTGATAAAGATAACTAATCGCTGCCGTATGAAAAAGTGCAAAACTTAAGGCATGTAAGGATTGAGAGAAAAATAAAATTGGTAGCGTTTGGGGAAAACTAAAGAGCAAAAACCATCGAATTGCACTTACAAAAGTTGTGATTTGTAAAAGTACAAGAAGATTTCCTCCCAGAAGCCTTCCTTGAAAATAGAGCATAGCAATCTCCATAATCACCCCAAACGTCCATAGATAGATTGTTATGTCAAGTGCTATACCATGGTTTGTTTCATAGATAGTAAAAAAATTATAAAAGGCTCCAAAACTCACCTGCATAAGAGTAAGCCCTAACCAAAGTTGCCAATGCTTAAGAAGGGAAATATCGTTTTTACACTCTTCTGTTTTTGCGAGTGTGGTTTTTGCTTTGTTTGCTAGATAGATAGCTATAAGAGAAGTAAAGATAGTAAGTGTAAGCATCGTGCCAAGTGCAACAGAAGCGGAGCTTAAAAACTTTACAAGTACAAGAGCGACAAGGATAAATCCAAGTGAACCAAACAAGCGTACTTTGCCATAGCGCTCTTTGCCAATGGCTCCAAGTGCGATAAGTTCTATATAAGGCAGGGCTAAACTAAGCCCGATTCCTAGAACTATATTGGAAGCTAAGAGTTTATAAAAACTCTCCACATTCATATAAAAACCAAACGCTCCTACAATCATAAATCCAAGTGCTACATAAAAAGTATTGAGACTTAGCTTGAGACCTCTGATAAAAATAAAGGGAACGATAAAACGCACAAGCGGGGCAGCTGAGAAGATAATTCCAATCTCACTTGGAGCATATCCAAGCATATCGAGTACTTTTGGCATAAAGATAACATACACACCAATAATGGAAAAATAAAAGAAGTAAAAAAGAGAAAGTGCTATTGGCATGTGATACTTAGTGGTTTGTATAAACAACCGCTGTTGCACTTAAAATGTCGTGCAAGGTTCTCTTGTCTTTGCGAAAAAATCCAATAAAAAACCCAATTATCGAAATAAAAGAGATAAAATAACCTAGAAAACGAATAATGAGTTGAAGATAAGAAGCGTTCTCTAGTGTTTTATTATCAACCACTTTAATCTGCGCAAACTTCTTTCCAGGAGTTTGTCCACCTCTGCGCCAAAGTATGACATGTACACCCATAATAAGTACGATTTGTACAATGGAAGCTGTAGGATTTGGACGGTGTTCTAGTGCTGTCTCATCTTGAACTATGATATCAAGCGCACCTGCTGATTTGGTCTCTTGGTATCCAAAAATAACCATAATTACGAGTGCGACAGGAAGCCCTATCATGAAAATATCAGTGATAAATGCTTTTGCACGGGAGAGAAAACCAGCATAAGGAATGGGCTGTTTTGTTTGCTTTAATGGTTGTTTTTGGTATCTTTTTAAATCTCTAAATCTCATAGTGCAATTTTACCTTAGATTTGAGAAAATACAAAAAGAATTAACACTTCCTGAACCCATTTACTAAACATTTACTTATAATAAATATAATTTTACATCTCAATTATGTTTTCCCCCTTTCATAAGTGAGACTATATACTCTTATACATTTTCTATACGAGTTCAAGCCTCTGTACCCCAACCCCTTGAGGCTTGATTCTTTCTCTTTTATGCTAAAATTCTTTTTATGAAAATCCTCCTCACAACCCTAAATGCAAGATTTACCCATACGGCGCTTTCTATCCGTTGTCTTTATGCAAACCTTCATGAGTTTCAGCGTGAAGCTATTATGATGGAATTTACTATCAATGATGCTATCCAAACGATTGCAGAGGATATTTTAAAACATACCCCCGATGTGATAGGGATAGGCGTTTATATCTGGAATGCTTCAGAAGTGCATGAGCTGATACATATCATTAAGCAAGTTGCGCCACAAACTACTATCATACTTGGTGGTCCAGAGGTAAGCTATACACCATTTCGAGTTCCATTTGATGATGCAGATTATATTATTCAAGGAGAAGGTGAGAAAAGTTTTTATGAGCTTTGTAAAAAACTCTCAACGGGCGACATGCCAAAAGAAAAAATTATCCCCATCGATTTACCTGATCTTAAAAATACAGTTTTGCCTTATTCCTATTACACCGATGAGGATATAAAAAATCGTTATATCTATGTTGAGGTTTCACGTGGATGCCCTTTTGAGTGTGAGTTTTGTTTGAGCTCTATGGATGAGAAAGTACGTGCATTTGATTTAGATAAAGTGATAGAGATGTTTGAAGCCTTATGGCAAAGGGGTGCGAGAAATTATAAGTTTGTAGATAGAACTTTTAACCTCAATATGAAGACAGCAAACCGTATATTAGATTTTTTTCTCGCCAAAAAAGAGCAATATTTTGTGCACTTTGAAGTTGTTCCTGATCACTTTCCACTTTCACTAAGAGAGAAAATAAAACAATTTCCACATGGTGCCTTGCAACTTGAAATTGGGATACAAACACTCAACCCAGAGGTTGCAAAAAATATCTCTCGCGTATTAAATATCCAAAAAATGGAAGAAAATATAAGTTTTTTAGAGCATGAAACCACAGCACATATCCATCTTGACCTTATAGTAGGGCTTCCTGGAGAATCTTTAGAGAGCTTTGGAACAAACTTAGATGCATTAGTGAAGATGAGTAGTTGTGAGATACAGATAGGGATTTTAAAGAAGCTCTCGGGAACATATATCGATAGACATGATGTGATACATGGGATGATTTACAGCTCAATTCCCCCTTATGATATTTTAAAAAATAATGATTTAAGTTTTGAGACGATTCAGATAATGAAGCGTTTTTCAAGATTTTGGGATCTCTTTTATAATAGTGGTAATTTTAAAAAAACGATTTCACTTTTATGGAATGAAGAAAGTGTATTTCAAAATTTTTATCACTATGGCATGTGGATTTATGGGCAAACCAAGGCGACACATAAAATCTCGCTTGAGCGTCAAGGGGAACTACTCTTCTCTTATCTTATAGAGGTGAAAAAACTGAAACCACAAGAGGTGGCAGATGTACTCCTTCAAGATATGACAAAGCTCCAAGGACGTGCTATTCCTAGCTATTTAAGGGCCTATGCAACGAACTTTATTATCGAGGCTAAAGCGGGTACATCAGGGTTTAACAAAAGACAAAATTAGTTTTTTTTGAGTATAATCTCTTATGGTTTTACGTAAGTTTATCACGGTGAGAAAAGTAGTTTTGACTACCTTTTTGCTCCCTTTTTTCATCATTACTGTTTTATATGCCCAAGAGCCTTATATCAATGAAGCGATGCTTGTTGCAGTGGAGAAAAAGTATAATCTTTTTGCAAAAAAAAGATTTATCTATCTTCAAAAAACACTCGATTCACTTGAGGGAAAAGATGATTTGGCAAAACTCAATGGGGTAAATCAGTTTTATAATGATGTGCGTTATGGATCTGATATAAAAACCTATGGACAAAGTGATTATTGGGCTACACCGTGGGAATTTTTAGCAAAAGATGCAGGAGATTGTGAAGATTATGTGATTGCAAAACATCATGCTCTTCTTTATCTCGGGGTTGATCCTAAAAAACTATTCTTTACCTATGTTCGCTCTACGAAATTTAAAGAGCCTCACATGGTTCTTACTTACTTTGAAACTCCACGCTCTGAACCACTCATCCTAGATAACAATAATCTTCGTATCTTCCCCGCTTCCAAAAGACCAGACTTGATTCCTATTTATAATTTCAACGGTGTATCACTTCATCGTGCGGCTAGCGTAGGAACAGGGGAAAAAGTTGAAGAAAATAAATCTCACAAAAAATGGGATGAACTGCAAAAAAACATCCAAAGGAAAAAGATATGACACTCTTTCGACAAATAGCGATTTTACTATCGATTTTTCTCATTATTTTACTTGCAACAGTCTTGCTGCTTAACTTTCAAAGTGCAAATCAATCAGCAAAAGAGAGACTCTATGAAGATGCCAAGAATACCTCTTCATCTCTAGCGCTCTCTCTAGGTAGTGCCAATGGGGATCTTAGTATGATGGCAACGATGATAAACGCTAACTTTGATAGTGGTAACTACAACCGCATTGTTTTGTTTAATGTGGATGGAGAGATTATTCACGAGAAAAAAAATGAATTACGTGCCATGGATGCACCTCAATGGTTTATAGATACGATACATATTGAAGCACCTATAGCAATATCAAATGTTTCTGCTGGATGGAGTCAAGTGGGACTGTTAGAGGTGCAAAGTGATGTGGGATACGCGTATGTGTATCTTTATACTATTTTTAAAAATCTTTTACTCTCTTTTGCTACTCTCTCTTTTATAGGACTTCTTGTGCTAAATCTTATTTTAGCACTTATACTTCGACCACTAAAGAGGATAGAACACCAAGCTGCAGCAGTACTTAGAAATGAGTTTATTATCCAAGAGAATATCCCTTATACAAAAGAATTTCGTGATGTAATACTCGGGATGAACGCGATGATAACGAAGCTTAAATCTATGTTTGATAAAGCAAGTGATGAACTTAAAAAATATAAAGAACAAGAGTATGTAGATGGAGTTACAAAACTACGTAATCGTAAATATCTTATAGATAAACTTCCGGAATTTCTGAAAATAGATGCATCTTCTCGCGGGGGTATGAGTATGATGGTAGCTCTTGTAGGAGCAAAAGAGGCAAATGAACAGATAGGCCATAGAGATGTTGATAATCTTTATGTTGATATTGCTCATATTTTTCAATCTCAGGCAAGGATTTTTACAAATGCAATTGTCTCACGTATTAATGGGACGGAGTTCTCCCTCTTTTTACCTAATTGCACCGCAGATGAAGGGCTTGCTTTTGCTCAAGAGATTCATAAATCGGTACAAGAGTCTATATTATCACGCAATCTAGATGATACAAAAACTTATATTGCGATAGGGCTTTATGAGTACAATCACAAACAAACTATCGCAGAGTTGCTTTCATACTCTGATAATGCACTCTCAAAAGCAAAATTTACCAATACTCTTATCCATCTTGATACCGCTGAAGAGTCAGTTGAAGTTATGGGAAAAGATGCATGGCGTAATATTATGAGTGATGCTATAGATTATGCACGTTTTAGTTTTGTTTCTTGGCATGTATATAATGCAAAATTATCCAAAGTAGATCATAATGTACTCAGTATTTCGATGCAAGATGAAAAGGGAAATACTTACTCCTATGGGCAGTATATGGCTTCTGCAATCGAGCTAGGGCTTAGTTCTAAAGTGTACCAAGCGGCGATAGAGCTTCTTTTTAGGGTCCCAGAGACAAAGCTTAAAAATACAACATGCTCTTTACGCCTCTCTTATGAATACCTTGCATGGGGTGGCACGTATGGACAACTCACAACACTTTTTGAAGAATTTGCAAATGATTTGCCATTTAAACTTATAGTAGAGGTTCCTGATAAATTAGTACGAGAGAAAAAAGAGCTTATGCAAAAGTATAAAACTCTTTTTGAAACCTACAATATCGAGATAGGGCTTTTTGAGTTTATAGGAGAGGGGGAGGATTATAACTACCTTCAAGATCTACGACCTATTTATATAAAAGCAGAGAGTAGTTACTTTGTAAGTCAAAGTGATGCATCACTGAGTACGCTACGACTTATTACCGATACTATCGGTACTTCACTTATTGCTACAAGTGTGATGGATAAAACAACTTATTTAGAGCTAGAGAAAAAAGGAATTTTTATAGTACAAGGAAAGATTACAGAGGTGCTTAAACTGATGTAAACAAGAGAGGCTTATGCGTCTCTTGAGTTGAGCCCCTTTGTAACTGCTTCATTTATCTCTTTCTTATATTCAGGATTAAGAGCAGTTAGTTCTTTATCGAGCATTAAAATTATCTCTTTTGTTGTATTTTTATGTCTACAAATAGCAATCAAAATTGTGTGATAGATAGAAAAATCAGGATGGAGTCTTAGACCCATTTTAGGATGGAATTTTCCGTGATATTTGAGAAGCAAACGGCTTGCTTCTTCAAGCTCTTTTTGCGTAGATGTAGGTCTTCTCATCACAGACGCCAAAGAAGCGAGATCAGTTTTCATCCCATTTTCAATAATAATATCTGCTTTTTTTATTTTTTTTATTTTTTCTTTTTTTGCTGGTGCAAAAAGGAAATAAAGCAAAATTCCTAAAACTGCAACAAGCCCAATAATCGATTTAATAAGTAGTGTTATTTCCACATGCCATCTTTTTTTTGCAAATTATACCTTTATCTTAGTAAAAGAAAAATTTCTCTACTTCAAAGGAGTGAAAATATCTTTTTTAACTAATAATAATTATAATCATGTCATGAAAATCTTAAGACGACATTTCAATAATCTCTTTGAGCAAGAGTTAAACCGTGCAAAAAGAGACTCAAAATCTATTTGCCTTATAATGCTAGATGTAGATATGTTTAAGCTATACAACGACAACTATGGGCACCAAAAAGGAGACTTTGCACTCCAAGAGGTAGCCAAAGTCCTAAAAGCACACGCACGAAGAGCTGGAGACTTTGCATTTCGTTTAGGTGGGGAAGAGTTTGGTGTTATCCTCACATCAAGCGACTATGAACAATCGCTTCAAGTAGCAGAATCCATTCACCTCAATATAGAAAAATCTGCAATAGAGTTGTGGCTACTTCTATAGAAGAGGATTAGTTCACTCTTCTTCTATAGCTCAGAGCTTCTAAGAGATGTTTTTTTTGTATCACTTCACTAGAGTCTAAATCTGCTAGTGTACGTGCGACTTTTTGTATCTTTTTGATACTTCTAAATGAAAGTGCAAACCTCTCTATAGCGACATCAAGAGTCTCTTTTGCGTCTTCTTCCATTACACAATAAAGTTCTACACCTTTATCATCAAGGCGTGCATTAAACTCTTCTTGTCCCCTTTTTTTGGCAAATATATGTGCTTCAAGTACCTTTTTGTGCATCTCTTTTGAACCCATTGATGAGATGTCATTCTTGTTGACATTTTGCATCACAACATTTAAATCTATCCTATCCAAAAAAGGGTCAGAGAGTCTATTTTTATAGTTTTGAATCTCTTTGTCGCTACATCTACATGGCATGTGCTGATGGAGCAAGTTTCCGCAGGGGCAAGGATTCATAGCACCGATAAACATAAAATCGCTTGGATATTCTACTTTTGAGTGCACACGTGAGATACGTATTTTTGCATCTTGCATAGGTTCACGAAGTGCTTCTAAAACATTTTTACTAAAGTGGGGTAACTCGTCAAAAAATAAAACTCCACCGTGGGCGAGCCCAACTTCTCCTATCATAGCCTTGTGCGAGCCTCCACCAAATACACTTGCTAGTGTGGAAGAGTGATGTGGTGCCCGCAAGTTTCTATGGGGCTTAAATGTAGGCTCTTTAGCTTCTAGTACGTCAAGTTTTGCTTGGTCGAGGATCTCATCCATCTTCATAGGTGGTAAGATATAGCGGATGCGTTTGACTATCATACTTTTACCACATCCTGGGCTTCCCTCAAAGAGTATATTATGAAATCCTGCTGCTGCTATAAGTGCTGCTCGTTTTGCTACTTCTTGCCCCTTTACATCTATAAAATCTTCAGGATACTCTTTGGTATAAAAATATTTCTCTTTTTCTATCTCATAAAAAGGGTACTCATCTGTGACTTCTGGGATAAAAGGTAGGGCATGTTCTTGATTGCGTAAAAGGGTGCTTGCTTCCTCAAGAGTTTTTACCCCATAAAAAGTGATATCTGGTATTTTAGAGAGCTTAGGAAGTATGGCATGTGGGACTATCACTTTTGATAAAAGCTTTTGATTTGCAAGTGAGAGAATCAGTGGATAGAGGAGGAGGTTTTCTTTTACCATCCCATCAAGTCCTAGCTCACCAAAAACAAACCATTCCCCCAAATCCTCCTCTAAATCATTGAGGATAATCAAAAGAGCGATACTGAGATCAAATTGGCTTCCCTCTTTACGTAAATCGCTAGGAGAAAGACTCATGGTGATGCGTTTGGGTGGGAAAGTAAAGTTATTACTTAAGAGGGCTGATTTTACTCTCTCTTTTGCTTCAGTAATCGAAGCAGATGCGATGCCTACAATGGAGAATGAGGGGAGGCCTTTTGTAAGGGTTGATTCCACGGCGACAACTTTTGCTTCAAGACCCTCATAGGTTGCACAACGAACATGCTTCATAAAACCACCTTTAATAAAGTGGTTCTATTATAATGTATTGATAATACAAAATGTTATTTTATGTCAAATTGCAATAATTTAACCTCTATTTTTCTCTTTTTGAAGTTTTTTATACTCTTTTTCAAATTTTTTACGTCTTGAGTAGGTAAGTTTATCAATAAATAAAACTCCCACAAGATGATCCATCTCATGTTGGATAGCGATACTAAGAAGCTCATCTGCATCAAGCTCATGTGTATTACCATCTCTATCTTGGTACACCACCGTGATAGTATCAAAACGCTCTACCTCTTCATAAAATGCTGGAACACTAAGACAACCCTCTTGGTAGCTTGTAGTGCCTTCTTTGGAGAGTATTTTAGGGTTTATCATCTCTATGAGTGTTTCTCTTGTTTGCTCATCTTCTGCATCAGGAATGTTTAAAATCAAAATTTGTTTTTGCACGCCTACTTGTATGGCGGCTAAACCTATCCCATTTGATTCTAGCATCGTCTCATACATATTATCTAAAAATTGATGTAATTTTGTATCAAAAACCTCTACTGGGAGAGATTTTTGTTTCAGTCGTTTGTCTGGGTATTCTATAATTTGGAGTATCATCTAAGCCTCTGGAGTTGGTTCTTCTTTTTTTCTAAGCGAAACAGCAAAATCTGCATTTGATTTTGCATATGCTTGCTCTATTCCATCAAGTGCACTTACAACTATCTCTTCTACTGAATAGTTGACTGATATATCAGTGATACCTATGGAGATTTTGAGCTGTACCTCTTGGTCTGCTAGGAAAAAGTTGCTATTTGCAACTAAATCACAAAGTCTTTCACTTGCTTTTTTGGCACTCTCTATATCAGTATGTTTGAGAAGCATAGAGAATACTCCATTACCATAGTGTGCTACGGTATCGCTTCTTCTTGATGTTTTTAAAAGGAGTCTTGCTAATGTTCTCGTTGTTAAAAGTATAGACTTTTCATTTTTTATACTTCGTCTTAAATCTTTATCAAGCTCTATCATGATTAAAGAACTTCTGTGTCTAAACTCTTTAATAAGCCCTATCTCTTGCTCTATTCTAGTTAAGAGGTAGCGTTTATTGTAGACACCAAATTTATTATCAAAGATAGTTTCATTTTCCACTGTTTTTACGATACCTGCAGTTTCATCGTAAAGTTCTCGCATTTGAGTAGTTTGTTTTTTGAGGATTGTATTGAGTTTTTCCACATCTTCCCGCAAAGACTTTGTAATACCTATTCCAATATCAGGATTATCATTAAGTCCAAATTCCTCTTTTCTTTTATCTAAAATCCTACTCATTAGAACAACATTTTTATAAAGGTTTGCAGTGACTGTAAGGATGTTTTTAATTGATGAGAAACCTTTTTTAAGCGTTTGCTCTAATTCAACAGTATTCTCATCATTATTTCCCTCTTCAAGCTCTAAAATGGAGATAATTTGCTTACGTAAGTGCTCACTTTTCTCTTCTAAAAGACGATCAAAGTAGAGAGAGAAATTATTTGGTGTTGGAGGAAGATTATCTTTTATAAGAGCATTAAGAACCTCTTTAGAGTAGAGTTCAATGTCACTTGATGGTTCTTCAATCCCAAAAGAAGAGCCTATAATGCTAGTCGTTTCATCATCAGCTTCATCGCCTATTACACGACGTTTCCTGCTTCTTAAAGAACCTGACATCTCTACTCCTTAGGACTCTTTGTCATTTTTAACTAAAATCTCATCAATCAAACCATATTCGATACACTCGTGTGCGCTCATAAAGTTATCTCTATCTGTATCTTTTTCTACTTTTTCAACAGATTGGTTACAGTTTTTTGCCAAAATCTCATTGAGTTCTGCTTTGATACGTAAAATCTCTTTTGCTTGAATAGCAATATCTGTTGCTTGACCTTGCGCTCCACCTAGTGGTTGGTGAATCATAATTCTTGAATGAGGAAGTGCGTAGCGCTTCCCTTTTTCTCCACTTGAGAGTAAAAATGCTCCCATAGATGCAGCCTGACCAATACAAATAGTTGCTACTTTGGGACGAATATAGTTTATAGTATCATAGATAGCCATCCCTGCAGTAACTACACCACCTGGAGAGTTTATGTAGAAGAAGATATCTTTTTCAGGATCTTCTGCTTCTAGGAAAAGGAATTGCGCTACTATAGAAGATGCAACTGCATCATTGACTTCACCACTTAGCATAACAATTCTATCTTTTAACAGACGTGAATAAATATCATAAGAGCGTTCACCACGCCCTGTTTTTTCAACTACATAAGGGATATAACTCATATTATACCTCTTTCATCTTTAGGTTTAAAAGCTTGCTTAGAACTTTATCTTCTACCATTGCCATTTGAATTGCTGGAATATATCCCGCTTTTTTATAGTGCTCATACGCTGCCATTGGGTCTTGACCCATTTGCATCGCTTCAAAGTAGATTGTTTGCATCACTTCTTGCTCACCCACTTTAATGCTCTCTGCTGTTGCAAGAGCGTCGATGATAAATGTAGCTTTTACACTTTTTGTTGCATCTTCGCGGAATGTTTCACGAAGTTCATTTAATTTTTCTTCGCTATTTCTAAGTACTTCAATCTCTTCCGGAGTCATTTCACCCGCTTTTTTATTGAGGGACATATCAATCTCTTGCTCTACTACAAACTCTGGTAAGTCAAAGTTGAAAGTTGCAACAAAAGTCTCTAAAAGTGCTGGTTTTAACTCATCATTATAAAGTTTTGAAAGCTCTTCATTTTCAATTTGTGTTTTTACTTGCTCTTTTAATTTTTCTAAAGAAGCATCTTCTTGACCTGGAAGCATTTTTTTCGCTAACTCATCATCAACAGTAACAGCACCTTTTGTTTGGATAGCATTTACTTTTACTTTAAACTCTGCATCTTTTCCTGCAAGTTTTTCACCGCCGTAGTTTTCTGGGAAAGTTACTTTAACAACTTTTTCTTCCCCTTTTTTCATACCGATGATTTGTTCTTCAAATCCTGGGATAAATTGCCCTGAACCAATACGAAGTGAGAAATCTTTTGCAGTACCGCCCTCAAAAAGAATGCCATCCACAGAACCTTCAAAATCGATAACTGTTGTGTCGCCACTGATGACTGCTCTTTTTTCTTTTACATCTACAAAAGGAGCTTGTGCTTCTGCTAACTCTTCGATTCTTTTTGTGATATCAGCATCTGTAACTTTTGGTTTATCAAACTCTTTTATTAAAGAAGCATAATCACCCATATCGATTTCTGGTCTCATTGCAACTTTTACAGTTACTTCGATTGTGTTCTCTTTTTTATCAAATTTAGAAATATTTGGCTCACCGATAAGTGTATCTGCAGCAATGCTTAATGCTTCTAAACCTCTTTTTAAAACTTCACGTAATGCTTCTGCTTCTGCATCTTGTACTAAACGCTCACCATATTGCTTTTTAACAGCACTTACTGGAACTTTACCTTTTCTAAAACCTGCAATTTTTGCAGTTTTTGTAAGCTCTTTTGCGATTTTCTCTAAGTTTGTATCGATAATTGCCTGAGTAATTACCGCTTCGATTTGGGCATTTGCACCGTTGATTTTATTTGACTTAATTTGCATCAATTTCCTTTATTTTCTTTTATATATTTATAGTAGTAGCACTATTTAGTTTGGTAATAATATCCAAAATCTTCTTTTATCTATCTTTAGTTTTTACAAAAATGTGGTTTGAAATGAAGCACTAAAAACCAAACAACTGCCACATCAATCATTACATCTGCAAAATTAAACACTGCAAAATCAAATCCGCAATGCCAATAGACCATATCCACCACCCCACCGTGGATAAAACGATCATATACATTTGAAATTGCGCCACCGAGTAAAAGCCCTGCTGGGAATGCATAACAAAGTTTACCTAGATATATGATGTAGCCAAAAATTCCAATTACCATAACAAATTGGATATATTTGAGCCACTCCTCTAAAAATGCAAACATAGAAAATGCTACCCCTTTGTTATAAACCAAAATCAAATCTATACACTGAGTGTAGTAGCGAAAACCATCCACAAAAAGCATCTTGATATTCTGATCTATAATAAATATCCCTGTGAGTGTTAAGACAAGAACACTCAGAAAAAGTGTTTTTTCTTTAGCCATTGAGAGCTTTTTCAAAAAAACTTTTTATTCTACCCATTGCAGTGTTCATCTTTTTTGCATCTTTACACTCTAAAAGGATACGAAGCTTATTTTCTGTTCCAGAGTAGCGTACCAAGTGGCGAATCTGATCTTTCTCTAATGCTTTGAGTTCCGCATCTAAACCCTCTATTGTTTCAAGTGGTTTCTTTATCCCAATATTGAGATTCACTAATATTTGTGGATAAAGGGAAAATGGACGAAGCGCTACCGAAGCTGTTTGTTTTTTGCTTATAAGGAGGGCTAACACTTGAAGTGCACTGATAAGTCCATCGCCTGTTTTTGCAAAATCGTTAATGATAACATGTCCACTTTGCTCGCCTCCAAAATTTATTCCATTTTTCTTCATTAACTCTAAAACATGTTTATCTCCAACATCGGAGCGAAAAAGCATGAGATTTTTTGAAGTTAAATACTCATGAAGCCCCTCGTTGCTCATTACAGTAGTAACAATACCGCCACCTTTTAAACTTCCTTTAGAGTGTAGATAGACACCAAGCGCACCTAAAAGCTGATCTCCATCGACTACATCACCGTTTTCATCTACTATAACTAATCTATCAGCATCACCATCAAGTGCAATCCCTAAATCAGCTCTATATTTTAAAACAGCGTCACATAAATCTTTTGTATGAAGTGCACCACAATTTTCATTTATATTAAAACCATCTGGTTTATTATGAAGTATGATAACATCCGCGCCAAGCTCTTCAAAAACTGTAGGACCCACTTTGTATCCTGCACCATTTGCAGTATCTAAAACGATTCGCATCCCTTTTAACGTCAGTTCTCTTGGGAAAGAGTTTTTGAGTTGTACTATATAACGGCCGATGACATCATCGATTCTTTTTGCTTTACCAATATCTTTTGCTGTTGCTTGTGCCTCTTGAATAAGTGTATCATTTAAAAAAATCTCTTCTATTTTTTTCTCAACATCGCCTGAGAGCTTATCCCCATGTGCATCAAAAAATTTAATCCCATTATCTTCATATGAGTTATGGGATGCACTAATCATAATTCCAGCATCACATCGCATGTTTTCAGTTAAAAAGGCAATTGCAGGTGTTGGCATGGGACCTATTTGTATCACATCGTAGCCAATAGCAGTAAGCCCACTTACAATAGCGTTTTCTATCATATATCCGCTACGTCTTGTATCTTTTCCAACCAAAATTTTATTTGTTGTGGCATGTGCTTTGAAGTAAATTCCAGCAGCCATAGCAACTCGCATTGCAAGCTGTGCACTCAAAAAAGAGCCTGCTTCTCCACGGACTCCATCTGTTCCAAAAAGTTTCATAGTTATTTTCCATTTTTAAGGTGTTGCATTTTAACATATTTTAGAGCACAAAGATGAAATAATGAAACTCTAGCTTGTCTTTAACTTAATTTTAATTATTTTTAAGCTAGAATTGCGCACTAAATTTATATGAGAAGGACTCATTACATGGCAAATCATAAGTCATCTATTAAGAGAATTCGCCAAACACTCGTTCGTACTGAGCGTAATCGTTTTTACAGAACTCGTCTTAAAAACATTGTAAAAGATGTTACATCTGCTGTTACAGCGGGAAACAAAGAAGAAGCTACAGCAGCATTTAAAGTTGCTAACAAACAAATTCACAAATTTGTAAGCAAAGGTGTCTTGAAAAAAGAAACTGCAGCTAGAAAAGTAAGTCGTCTACACAAATCTGTAAACGCTCTATAAGGTTAACACACCGATGTTAGCAGATAAACTCAACCCGTTTATCAATCGCTATAATGAACTTAGCAACTTGCTAAGTTCCCCTGATATCACCTCTGATATCAAAAGAATGACAGCCCTCTCCAAAGAACAATCCTCCCTTTCTAAGATAGTTGCAAAAGCAAAAGAGTACAAATCTGTTTTACAACAAATTACAGAAACTAAAGCGCTATTAGCAGACTCTGAGATGATGGATATGGCAAAAGAGGAATTAAAATCTCTTGAGCCTCGAGTGGATGAGTTAGAAGATGATATCAAACTTCTTCTTCTTCCTAAAGATCCCAATGATGATAGAAATATTATCGTGGAACTTCGTGCTGGAGCTGGTGGAGATGAAGCAGCTATCTTTGTTGGAGACCTTTTTGAGGCTTATGTTCGTTACGCTGAAGTAAAAGATTGGAAAGTAGAGATACTGAGTTCATCTTCTTCAGATGCGGGTGGATATAAAGAGATGATTGCTCTTATCAAAGGGGATCAGGTTTATAGTAGGTTGAAATATGAAGGTGGAACACACCGTGTACAGCGTGTTCCTGCAACAGAATCTCAAGGGCGTGTTCACACCTCTGCTATTACAGTTGCTGTAATGCCAGAAGTGGAAGATGTTGAGATTCAAATCAATGAAAATGACCTTAAAATTGACGTAATGCGTTCAAGTGGATGTGGTGGACAAAGTGTTAACACGACAGACTCCGCGGTGCGTATCACTCACTTACCAACTGGTATAGTGGTGACCAACCAAGATCAAAAATCGCAACACAAAAATAAAGAAAAAGCGATGAAAGTACTCAAAGCTAGACTTTATGATTTAGAGATGCAAGAAGCTATGGCCAAAGATAGTGCAAATCGCGCATCTCAAGTTGGTACGGGTGATAGAAGTGGGCGTATTAGAACCTACAATTATCCACAAAACCGTATGAGCGATCATAGAATTAACCTTACACTCTACCGTTTGGAAGAGCTTATGGGAGCTGGATTACTTGATGAAGTTATCGAGCCACTCATAGCAGACCACCAAGCAAAAATCGTAGAAGCAGCAGGACTGTAATACTTTTTATCATCTTCATGCCATATGGGCATGGAGACTTTTAAATCAAAGACTTCACCATCGTTATAGCTTCATCTTGAATCTCTTTTAGATGTGTAGCACTTATAAAACTCTCCGCATATATCTTATAAATCGGTTCTGTTCCTGATGGACGCAGTGCAAACCAACCATTTTCACTTACCACTTTAAGTCCCCCTATCGCAGCATTATTTCCTGTTGCATGTGTGAGGATTTGTGTGATTTTCTCGCCTGCTAGAGTTGTTGCTTTGACATCTTCACGAGTGAGATTTTTTAGCTTTGCCATAATCTCCATAGTCGCTGGTGCATCGATGCGCTCATAAAGAGGTGCGCCATATTGTGCCACTAAATCTTTGTAATGTTCTCCCGCATCTTTTCCTGTTTTTGCAAGGATTTCTGCTGAGAGCAGTGTCATGATGATTCCATCTTTATCCGTCGTCCAAACAGTTCCATCTTTGCGTAAGAAGCTAGCACCCGCACTCTCTTCTCCACCAAAAAAGAGGGTTCCATTGTATAAACCATCTACAAACCATTTAAAGCCAACTGGAACTTCTACCACTTTTTTCTCTAAAGATTGCCCGACTCTATCTATCATTGAGCTACTTACAAGTGTTTTTCCAATCCCTAAATCACTCTTCCATAGAGGTCTATTTTGCGCTAGATAATGAATCGCAACGGCAAGATAATGATTAGGATTCATAAGTCCAACACTCTTTGTTACAATCCCATGTCTATCAAAATCTGTATCATTTCCAAATGCGATATCAAAATTATCTTTGAGTGCTACAAGTCCTGCCATCGCATACGAAGAGGAGCAATCCATACGGATTTTTCCATCTTTATCACAGTGCATAAAAGAGAAAGTAAAATCTGCACTATCGTTAAAAATCTCCATATTAAGGTTATAGCGCTCTTTTATTGCTTTATAATATGCAAATCCAGAGCCACCCATCGCATCTGCACCAATTTTTATTTTAGACTTCGCTATAACATCCATATCGATTACATTTTGTAAATCTTCTACATAAGGAGTGATATAGTCATGCTCTTTGACATGTACAGATTTGAGCGCCTCTGCAACGGAGAGTTTTTTGACACCTGAAAGATTATTTTGAAGTAATTCATTTGCTCTTTTTTCTATGATGCTTGTTACATCCGTGTCAGCTGGTCCACCGTGAGGAGGGTTGTATTTAAATCCTCCATCGCTTGGAGGATTGTGTGATGGAGTTATAACAATACCATCACATAAGTTTTTACTCGTTTTATTGTGAATAAGTATGGCATGTGAGATTGCAGGTGTTGGGGTATATCCACCATCTTTGGCAATGGCTACATCTGCACCATTTGCTGCTAAAACTTGAAGTGCAGTGAGTTGTGCAGGGTGAGAAAGTGCGTGTGTATCTATACCTAAAAAAAGAGTTCCATTTATATTATTTTTGGCGCGATATTCACATACTGCTTGAGTAATTGCTAATATATGGTCTTCGTTAAAACTATGAAGAAGAGAACTTCCTCTATGTCCAGACGTTCCAAAACTAACGAGCTGTGATTTGTTTGTAGTATCAGGTTTTTGGGTGTAATAAAGAGAGACAAGCTCTGCTACATTGACTAAGATAGATTTTGGTGCAAGTTTTCCTGCGTTTGGGTGGATTGCCATACGGACTCCTAATTGTAAGATGTATATACTATTATCTTACTAAAAAAAAGTAGTATTTATCCTTTAGGACGTGGTTTTTACACCTTTGTATTTTAGAGATATTTCTCTTTTATCATCTCTACAAACGCTTCACACTCTTTTTGCAAATGTTTGAGATCTTTTGAGTTATCAATCACCCAAGTAGCGCGTTTTTTTTTCTCTTCTATATCGATTTGTGATTCTATACGGCGGAGGGATTCCTCTTTTGTAAAACCATTACGTTTCATAAAACGCTCAAGCTGAATCTCTTTTGGTGTGTAAACCACCACACTCTCTTTGATAGGGTAGGAACCTTTTTCAAAAAAAAGCGGGATATCGATGAGGTAAGGAAAAGCAAATTTATCTTGCGCTTCTGAACGCATCTCTATCTCTTTTTTGATTTTTGGATGTAAAAAATCTTCTAAAGTCTTTTTCATTTGGGGACTTGAAAATATCAACATGCCAAGTTTTGAGCGGTTTACTTTTTTGCCATCAAGATACTCTTCTCCAAATGTTTCACGTACCCACTCATACGAATCATCAAGTATCTCATGGGAAATTTTATCGGCATCGATAATGCGGATACCACCAAGATTTAAAAGCGATGCAACTGTACTTTTCCCAGTTGCAATCCCACCTGTAAGTGCTATTGCGTACGAGTACGCCATTAGTTTTTAAAGAGGCCGAGGTATTGTTTTCTGATGCTATTGCCCATCGCAAATGCTGCTGGATGGATATCACAATTGTAGTGCTTTAAATCATCAAGCATATCTAAGCGGTGCAAAATTACATCCGCAGTTGGGTGGTAACTTTTTGAAGCCAGAAGAGCGGTTGCATCACCACTTATGTGGTATGGCATGATGATTTTAAAATAGTTTCCTAAAATTTGTAAGAGGTTTTTATTTGCTTCGCTATCCTCTAAAGATGGATGTTTTGTAACTAAAAGTCCATCCTCTTTTAAAATACGATTGATATGTGCCAGCATTGCCGCATCACAAGAGAACTCACATATTATTACATCTATGCTTGCATCTGCACAACCACGAAGTGCTTCTAGAGTTGGTGCAATTGTATGTGTGTGCATCTCTTGATGTTTTTGTACTTCAGATACAAATGCGCTCGGATCAGAACTGATTAGAAGTATCTCTTTTGGATCCTTGTGCGTGCATAATGGCACATGCGTCATCATTTCAGAGTAGATAAATGGTTTCATTATAAAATTTCCTCAATTTAAAGTTGCGGCGATTGTAGCATATTTGATTTAAAAATAATTTATAAAACTTTTTGATACTTAATTATTAACTTAACTTATTATTGCTACAATCTTCTAAATTTTTTACAAGGGAACATGCCATGAACTACAATAAAATAAGATCGTTTTGTAGAGTTTTTCGTATTATCTTAGGATTAGTACTTATCATAACAGGAGTTATTCAACTTGGAGCTATGCCTTATGCGGCTTGGTTTTTCTTAGGATTTATTCCATTAATCGCAGGAATTTTCAATATTTGTCCACTTTGTATGATTACAAAAAAGTGTGATGTAATCAAATAAAACACCTTCACAAAAACCCTCTTTTTAGTAAGAGGGTTTAACACTTCTCTCAACTATCATACGCTACAATCCTACACTTTTTTTATGGAGCCTACAATGAGCCAAATCAGCTATAAAGATGCTGGTGTCGATATAGACGCTGGAAATAGTTTTGTTGAAAACATCAAACCTTTCGTTAAATCTACAGCAATTCCAGGAGTTCTTGGAGGCATTGGTTCTTTTGCCGGAGCTTTTGAGCTTCCAAAAGGTTTTAAAGAACCTGTTTTACTTGCTGCAACTGATGGAGTTGGGACAAAACTAAAACTTGCAATTGACTCAGGTATCCACAACACGGTAGGGATTGACCTCGTGGCAATGTGTGTCAATGACCTCCTTTGTAACTTTGGAACGCCTTCATTCTTTCTTGATTATTATGCAACAGGCAAACTTGATGTAAAAGCTGCAACAGATGTTGTAGCTGGAATCGCAGAGGGTTGTAGACAAGCAGAGTGCGCACTAATCGGTGGTGAAACTGCTGAGATGCCAGGGATGTATCATAATGATGATTACGATTTAGCTGGATTTGCTGTAGGTGTTGCAGAAAAATCTGAGATGGACCGCATTTCTCTCGTACAAGCTGGATATAAACTGATAGCACTTCCAAGCTCAGGACTTCACTCCAATGGTTTTTCTCTTGCTAGAAAAGTATTGTTTGAGAAAATGGGTATGAAGTTTGAGGATAAAGTGGGTGATAAAACACTTATCAAAACACTTTTAGAGCCAACACGTATCTATGTGAAAACATTTAAAGAGCTAAAAGATAAAATCGTAGCTCTCGCACATATCACAGGTGGCGGAATCGTAGAAAATCTTCCACGTGTACTACCAGAAAACCTAAGAGCAGAGATACAAAAAGATGCGATTAAAGTACTTCCAATCTTCAAACTTATGTCTGAACATGTAGCTGAAGCGGAAATGTACCGCGCATTTAATATGGGTATCGGAATGGTTTTAGTTGTAAAACCTGAGGATGTGGAGGCTGTTTTAGCACAAGCGAAAGATGCATACCTGATAGGTGAGATTGTTTCTGGAAAAAGAGAAGCAGTTTTACTCTAAAAATATATGGCATGTCAACGATGACATGCCATTACACAAGCCCCAAAATAACACTACTTGCTTTACAAAAAGCGATAACTTCACTTCCATTTTTTATCCCTAAACTTTCTAAAGATTCATTTGTAAGAGTTGCACAAAGTGTATTTGCACCTTTTAGTTCTATTATCACTTCACTATTAACACTTCCTTCGCTTATACGAGACACTTTACCCTCTAAACGATTTCTGCTACTAATACGAAGATTAGTATCTACCCCAAGCATTACGGCGCTTGATTTAAACAAAGCATAGGCATCTAAGTCAATACGCAAATCTAGTAAATCTATCGATTCATTGGTTACAACTGCGGTGATAGTATCTCCACCACTTAGTTTTAATACAACTTCACTATGGACACTTCCTTTGTGAATCATCACGATGCGCCCTAGAAGCTGATTCCTCGCACTCACACGCATGCTCATACTATCAATAAAGCGAAGATGCCCTGATGTATCATTGATGCGTAAAGAGAGATTATTTAAAAAGCGTTCGTGCTCTTCGTGGATAACTTTATAGGTATCAATAAGCTTTTTAGCGTAAGGTGTAAGAGATGTTCCACCTCCACCCTTGCCACCTACGATTCTCTCTACGAGTGGTTCTTCGGCGAGGTTGTTCATAGCATCTAAAGCATCCCAAGCTGCTTTATAACCCATCTTCATCTCTTTTGCTGCCTTGGATATGGATCCAGTAGCATCGATACGCTCTAGAAGCTCTATACGACCTTTGCCCAAAAAACTATGGTCTGATTTACTAAGCCACAATCTTCCATCAATACTATTTTGCATAATCTCTCTTTATATAATTTTTAAATCTTGTAGAAAAATATATTTTTTGAACTATGTATCTCTTCTAAAAGAGATAGTTGAGTTGTACACTAAAGCTAGATTGGCTATGTTTTGCTTCGATTTTGCGTGTAGTAGCGCCATCTGGATTATATACATCTGCACTTTGTTTTGTCTCGAGTGCGTGTACATATGCCCCATCTAATGAAACTATAGGGCTAAAGTGGTACGTTGCGCCAACTGTAATATGCGATTCCACAATTGCTGGAAAACCTAAAAGGTTGAGAGTGTTTTCTAAGCTGTATGCTAAGCCTCTATCTTTTATAGGAGATTTTGCGTAGTTATAGCCTAAACGTAGTGCGTAGTCCTCTGCATCAAACATATATCCAAAAGCAAATACATTTTGGTTTTCCCATAGAAAATCTTTATATCCTTTTGCATCTGCAAAGCGTAGTTGTTTATAATCAAATGCAAAAATATTTTTATCATATTTATAACTTATTCCCAAACCGATTTCAGCTGGTGTTGAAAGAGTGTCATTAGTATATATAACTCCAAATCCACCCATAGCTTTTGATAATTGTGACGTATATTCCATATCAATTTGTGATTTGTACATAAGACCAAACGTAAAATCATCGTAATGTATTGCAGCTCCAATGTTGTATCCAAGTGCTAAGTCTTGCGAAACTCCTGAACCAACATTACCTGCAGGTGTTTCATAGTTGATATCTAAAGAACCATATTGGATAACAGGAGTGATGGAAAGACTAAACATATCTTGTTTATAAGCAAGAGGAACTCCAAACTGCATAAGTTGCAAATTTGTAACCATCGCAAAATTATCTGTATGACTTCTATAATCGACACCCATTCCAGCTGTGCCCCACATGCCAATACCAAAATAAAAATGCTCATTCACACGAGTAGCCAAAGAGATTTCAGGGATAATATTCATATCCGCTTTACTCTTATAACTCCCACCTCCCATTCCATTATCAAAAGTGACATCAGGCATAAAGAGTGTAGCTCCAATGGAGATTTCAGTCTTATCTACAGAGGTAATAAGTGCACCATTAGATAAACCAGACTCTGCACCATGACTATAGCCTATACCAATCCCACCCATTCCCCGAGCTTTAGAACCGAGCCCTATAAGATTGGAACCATTCGTTGCGAAAAGGCTTGTGAAGGAAAAAAGAGAGATGAGTAGAAGATGTTTAATATTCATAAGAATTCCTAATAATGGAGAATAGAGTTATTATAAACTAGGAGAGTTAAAAAGATATTAAATATGAGTATAAATAAGTACAATTTTCTTATTACTAGTTGGAATGTATAATTTTTGAAGAGATGGAAAATTGGTGGAGTATAGCAGGATCGAACTGCTGACCTCTTCACTGCCAGCGAAGCGCTCTCCCATCTGAGCTAATACCCCAAAGTGGTTATGACATGTCATTATTTTGGATTGTGTAAATGGAGCGGGAAACGAGACTCGAACTCGCGACCCTCAGCTTGGAAGGCTGACGCTCTAGCCAACTGAGCTATTCCCGCGTTTGAAGAGAATCATTATATAAAAAATAAGCTAATAATGCAAGTGTTTTGATAATGAATGTTTATAACATGTCATAAACGAAACTTCTCAAAAAGCTTTCTTTTACCTGTTTGTATCTCAACCGTCTCAATAGTGTTTGATTTTTTAAATTTGCGGTAGAGCATATACTGAAAATAGAGAGCAATAATCCCTATAAGACTCAGATAAATAAGAAGGCTAGGGAGTTTGATATCAAGTGCGTCAGCTATCATCGCACTAAGCCCTCCAAATACAATCGCACCGGAAATCATAAGAGAACGTATCATCAGATAGTCTTTGAGACTTACTGCTTCCTCTTGCATAAAATCGGTCGTATGGATACGCGCTATCTCAAAAGTAATTCCCTGAATTGTAAAAATTGTGAGGATAAGATAGGTAAAACCGATAACACTAAAATCATAAAAAAAGTAGCTAATCATCTGAATGATGTCTAAGAGAATCGCGAAAAGATAGATATGATGGAGCTTAATACGGTTAAAAAATGGCTGTATAAACCCATCAAGTGCGCCTATAAGCATAAAAAAACTAATCATATAAACAGGTAGATATGTTCCTTCGAGCTTGGTGATAAAAGGCATAAGTGTCCAGTCTATATACGTGGTGAAGAATATAGCAAAAGCTTGAAGACGGAGAAGTTTACTTTTTTTTATTTCTCTAAAAAGAGATTGGTACTGCAACATCGGCACGTTGTGTTCCTCTTGGAGCTAGAAATTACAAGAAATTGTATCGCTTTTTCTAGCTTTCAGAGGAGGGAAATTTATTTGAGCTCGAGAAGAGCCTTTTTGATTGCTAAAGGTAGAGGGAGTTCTACTTTTTCACACTCCTCTTCGAGACAACAGCTACACGCTAAGCCTGCTTCTGTTGCATTTTGGATCGCCTCTCTATTATCACCATATTTTGTAACTGCTTCTTTTATGGTTTCATAATATATATCTTCACAATCACACACTAACATCTAACAATTCACTTCTATAAAAGAGGTTCCTTTGACACCACAAATAGGGCATTTTTCAGGTGGTGTACCGATTTCGATGTAACCACAAACAGGGCAGAGGTAGATACCTAGTGCAGCATCAATATCTTTACCACTTTGTACTGCTTCGAGAGCTTTTTTATAAAGGTCTGCGTGAACTTTTTCTGCTTCAAGCGCATAACCAAACATTTTTTTTGCTTTATGGTTCTCTTTGACCGCTTGTTCATACATAGCTGGATACATGTCATCATACTCGTAAGTCTCACCACTGATAGCAGCTTCAAGATTTTCTACAGTTGAGCCTACTTTTTCCATTGCATTTAAGTGTCCCTCTGCATGGATACGCTCTGCGGCTGCTGTTGTTTCAAAAAGTTTTGCTATATTTGTAAATCCATCTTTTCTTGCTTTTTTAGCAAAAGCCATATATTTTTGATACGCTTCACTCTCCCCGCAAAATGCAGTTTTTAAGTTTTCTAATGTTGTTGGCATGGCAGTTCCTTTTTATTTTGGTATATGATTATTGTAGCAATAGTTTATAAAAAAACAGTTATTAGCTCTTTTTGGAAGATGTGCCAAGGAGCTCTAAAGAGATTTTATAGATTTGCTCCTCTTGGCTCTCTAGAAGATTCCAGCAGTAGTGATTTGCAAGAGTTTTAGCAATTTGTAAACCTTTTCCTGTTGCATCAATAAGTGTATGTTTCTCTTTTGCGATGTTATTTTGTAAAGAGAAAACACCATTTTCATAGGAGAGCAAAATAGTAGAGTCTTTTTCTGAGTAATTGATACTATTTTCTATAAGTATTCGTAATACACGCATGATTGCTAATTTTGGAAGTGTCATCGTGATTGTTTTTTTCATAGATATATCAAATGTAAGCTCTTTATGAAGAGAAAGCGGTCTTAAATCAGCTAAAAGTTCCTCTATCTCTTTATAAAGATTGATTTTATCCATCGCTTCATGGTTTTCTCTGGAGTGAAGAATTTGTGTGATTTTTTTAGAAATAGTATCTATCTCTTCTCTTGCTTCTTCTATACTCTCTTTTTTCCAATCACCTTTTTGGTCTGCTAGGTCTATACGAAGTCGTAGTTGTGCGAGTGGAGTTTTGAGCTCGTGGGTAAGTGCTTTCATAGATTCTTGTTGTGCATTTTGTAAGCGGCTTATCCGTTGTTGTAAGGTTGCTATCGCATCACGAAGGGCAACGATTTCTACTCCACCGTGTACCTTATCGGGTACTTTTTCTGGATTATCACATGTGAGACAATGCTCCACAAGTTGGCTTAGTGGTGCAAAAAGATGGCGTACTAATACATAGATAAGTCCACTAGTAAATAAAAAGCCAAAAACAAAAAATATCCACCGTTTTGTGATGATATCCACAAGTTCAGCATCTATTTTTTTAGTAGAAGAACTAAGAATAAGAAAGCGTCCATCTTCCAATAGTTTTGATTTTTGAAGTCTTGTTTCTGTAGGCTCTGCTACAGTTGTCATTATCTCTATGTTTAAATCATCCAAAAGACCACCATCTAAAAAACCTTGTAATTGAGGATTTTTAGAGATAGTTTTTTTGAGCTCGTCATCCCATTCGTTGAGGTTATACTCGATAACAATCATATTACTAAGAAGTGAAAGACTGCGGTTAAGACATCGTTGCATATGTTGGTAATAAATATCTGCTAACCCATAACCAAAGATACCCACAGAAACGATAGTCATTCCCAAAGAGACGGCAAGGATACGACTTTTAAGTGTTTTTAAGAGCATAACCCCTGCCTTTCATGGTTTCTATTGGGTTTATAGGAAGTTTTTTTCTTATGTTTTTGATTATCGCATCGATTGTATTTGAATTTGTGGCACTTGGGTCACTATAGATAGCGTTGGCAATATCATCACGCGAGAAAACTTTATCTGGGTGCGAAGCTAAAAAGAAAAGTAAATCATGCTCTTTTTTAGAGAGTGTAAGACTTACGTCTTCGTAGGTGAGTAAACCATGTTTTATATTGATATGGAGCCCATCTAGTTCGAGTAGATCAGGTGCGTGTCGTTTGATAAGCACATCAATGCGCATCTTGAGCTCACGTAAATCGTAAGGTTTCTCTATATAATCATCTGCTCCCGCACTTAAACCTGCTATACGCTCTTCTACCCCTCCATACGCGCTTGCTATTATTATGGCACATGCCGGTTGTGATTTTTTAAGTTTAGGGATGAGCAGCATCCCCTCATCACTGCCATCAAGGTCTCTATCGAGTAAAACTGCTTCATAGGTGAAACTCTCTATAAACTCTAGTCCCTCATCTAAAGAACTTGCCGTATCTATCGTATAAAACTGCTCTAAGGCATCCTTGAGCATAGTTTTCATTTTTTTGTCATCTTCTAGGATTAATATTCTCATGGCATCTATTGTAATTCATAATGTATAAATTATTGATTTAATCATCAAAAAGTTATCACATTTGTCATGATTTTTTCATTTTGCATCGCTACAATACAAAGGTAATCAAAAAAAGGGAGAAATAATTATGAAAAAAAAGATAGCTTTATCTTTATCTGCACTTATAGCAACGGGGTTAGTAGCTGCAGAAGATTTAAACTCAATGTTACAAGAGGGGAAATTTGATGGGTATGTAAGACTCCACCATATCAATCCATCTACTTCAGATACAGTAGCAATCACTGGTAGTTTTATCGGTGGTAAACTTAAATATGAGACAGGTGCTCTGTATGGTTTAAGCCTTGGAACTGCGATGTATACATCACATGATACGGGTCTTACAAAGTGGGATTATCTCACAAAAGATGGATATAACCAAGTAGCTGGTGGACTTGCTGGAAATAAAGAGCTACCTGCTGATGGAGGACGTTTTAATAACTATACGACTATTGGAGAAGCGTATTTAAATTATAAGTATTCTAAAACTTCTGCAAAGATAGGGCGCCAACCATTTGCATCACCTATGACTACAAGCGAAGTAACGATTATTCCAAACCTTTATGAAGCTGGGGTACTAACATTTAAAGAGGTAGATGGTCTTACTATCCAAGCGGCATATCTTGCAAGAATGATGTATGGAACACGTGCAACAACAGAAGTGCAACTCATAGGAGATGGTGTATATGGAATTGTATCGGGTGCAGGATTTGTGCACTCAAAACCAACAGAGGGTAAAGAAAGATTTTACACAATGGGTGAAGCAGCTTTTGGTGCGAATAGTGGTGGAATCAAAGACAATAAGAATGACAATGGTGTAGCGACTCTCAGTGTCGAGTATGATAAAGGTCCAATTAAGCTTCGTGTGTGGGATTACTATGCGCAAGATATGTTCAATACTGCATACGCTGATATAGATTATAAAATGGATGTAAGTGGAGCGAAACTCTTTTTTAGTGCACAAGCATTACATCAAAAAGATATAGGAGACTTTAGTACATCGAATGCTGGAAAAATACTAAGTGCAGACCGTACAGTGACAGATATTTCAGGTAAGAAAAAACGTTACGACACGAAGCTAGCAACAAATGGTGAGATTGATGCATTTTTCTGGGGTCTCCAAGCAAAAGCGAAGATGGGTGACTTTATGCTCAACGCTGCATTTACTCAAAATACAAAAGGACATATCATCGATCCTTGGGGTGGAAACTTTGGATACACAAGTACAATATTTTCGCGTGATGAAAATCGTGCAGAGACTGATGCGTATAAGCTAGGATTTAACTATGATTTTGGAACGCTTGGAGTCAAAGGTCTGAAATTTATCTATAACTATGGAGCATATAAAAGTGATGTAGAAACAACTGCTACATATACGGGTGCTACTAGAAATGCAGGGATGGGCTCACACACTGAAAAATCAGACGAACACGACTTTATGTTCCGTTATGACTCGCCTGATGTAAAAGGGTTATGGTTTACACTCTTTCACGTAGAGCGTGATAATGATACAAGAGACTATAAACAATCACATACAAGACTGGTAGCAAATCTAAATTTTTAAGGAGAAGAGATGAATCAATCAAGACGTAATATACTCAAAGCTTCGGGACTTAGTCTCGCAGCAATTGCTGTAACAGGATGTGGCGCAGCAGTAGCTGGTACGCCAGAACCAACAAAGAGTAATGCAGTTGCAACAAAAGCACTTATGCCAAAATCAACTGGTAAAAGAGTTGTAGTAGTTGGTGGTGGATGGGGTGGTCTTAGTGCTGCTAGAAAGATAAAAGAAAAAGCTCCAGAGAGTGAAGTAATCGTACTAGAAAAAAGAGATGTATTTACATCTTGCCCACTTAGCAATGAGTGGCTTGTCGATGAAATACCATTAGACTTTTTAACACGTAACTTTTTTACTTCGGCAAAAGAGTATGGATATAAATTTATCCAAACAACAGTTACAGATATTGACCGCAACACAAGAAGTGTAGATACTACATGTGGTGCGATTGATTATGACTATCTCGTACTTGCTCCTGGTATTCGTTATGATTATACTGCATGGTTTGGTGATGATACACAAATGGCTGAGAGATGTCGCCAAGAGTGTCCTCCAGCACTTGTGAGTGGAAGCGAGCATGCAGCTTTGAAGAAAATATTAGAAGAGTTTGAAGGCGGTAACTTTGTTATCTCTGTTCCAGATGGTGCATATAGATGTCCACCAGCTCCATATGAGCGAGCGGCACTTGTGGCAAACTACTTTAGAAAAAACAATATCAATGGGAAGGTGATTATCCTCGATCCTAAAGAAAAACCAGCTCCAAAAGGGCCAGGATTTATGGCAGCCTACAAAGAGCTTTATGCTGATATCGTAGAGTACCACCCACACTCTCTTGTAAAAGGTGTGAATTTAGATACAAAAGAGTTACGTGTAGATGTAACAGATAAAGATCTCAATACAAAAACTATCACAATGAAGTTTGATGCTGCAAACCTAATCCCAACCAATGCTGCTTCAGAACTTATCGCAAAAGCGGGAGTTTCTATGGGTAAAGCAGGTTGGGGACAAATGAAAGCTCCAACGTTTCAAACACTTAAAGACGAGCGCGTGTTTGTTATAGGTGACTCTGTTGGCGGATATCCATATCCAAAAAGTGGCTCTATCGCAAATGGTCAAGGTCATATAGTGGCTGATCAAATTGCAAATATCATCAAAGGGCACAAAGCATTAACAGATGTAGCACTTCCTGTAAATACATGTTATTCGATGCTTAATGATACGGAAGGGATTTCAGTTTCTGCTACATTCTCCCTAGTAGATGACAAGGATGCAAAAGGCAATCCTATCAAAAAAATAAAAGGAGATATGAAAGCTAACAATCAACGTTCAACTGCTCTAGGCAAAGGAACACACAACTGGTACCAAGGTATGATGACGGATATCTTCGGTTCATAAGCCTTCAACAAAATTTTTCAATTCGATTCCCCAGATTTTATTTAACAACAAGAGGCATTACGTCCTCTTGTTCTCCTGAATTTATCACTATTTCGCACCGTTTCGCTACAATATCGCATGGCAAAGAAAAATAAAAAAATAACAAAAATCAATGAAAAAATTAGACTTTATTTCGATGGTGATCCTTTTGATGTGGGGATTGAAAATCTAAGTTCACAAAAGCTAAGTGAGATGATGCATTCTCTTGGCATTATGGATATAGAACACAATAAAAAAGCACTTGTAAAACTACTTCGTCAACTCTGGTCGGATGGTGATATAGACCAACGACAAGATATTTTAAATTTTTTGAAAAATGATGGAATGGTTTATAAATCAAACATCTCAAAAGAAGTAAATATTGATAAAGAGCAAAAGATAGATGAACTTTTAGAGGAGCTCGGAGCAACGAGGCATGAGAGTACACTCATCCACGAAGCATTTTCTGATGTGCGTGCAAAAAAAATAACGATAGAAAAAATAGAATCGAAACTTGCACACATAAGGTTTCAAGCGAAAAAGATAGAACTTGAAAAACTGCTGAGTGGCGCATTTGATTTAGATGATAGTTTTGAGTTTAACGCATCTTTTCATTACACACTTTATGGGGAAATATTTCATAAGATATTAACTCTTAGTACAAAACCGTATAGCTATGAGTTTTTACAAACCACGTCTATAGAAGAATTAAAAATACGTTTAGAAGATGACATGCTAGTAGAGATTGCACAAAAGCAAAAAAACATAGAACTCTTTATACAAACACTCCAAGATCCACATCCACATCTTTCTCACAAAGAGATTATCCACGCATTGCGCTCTGCACCACCAAAAGCAAAATATAAATACCCTTTTCTAAGACCAACTCTCATAGAAATAATCATCGCAAAAGAGCTTCAAATCAATAAGCTAGAATTACACGAACAAGAGCTTTTAATTTCACTCGATGATACGATAATTTTGCCTTATTCTGATATGAAATTTGATTATGAGCTAGAGTTACATCTAGAGCTTAATGCACTTTTAGAAGAGATTTGGAAAGGGGAAGCGCTTGATTTTAAAGGGGTACTCGAAGCTGGTAAAAAAGAGCATAGAGATGTTTTCTTAACAGATTTAGATGCTCTTGTTTCACAATGTGGTGAGTATGCAACTTTGCTTCATTTTACAACACAAGAACTTTATGCAAGAGTGTATGAGATTTTACTCGAATTCTTACCCCAAAATCTTCATATCAGCTCAAAAACTTCAGGGAAAGTTTTAAAAATCTTTATAGATACTGTCCATGAAAAGCTGATTAAAAAACAAAGAGAAACACTTTTAGCGCGTACTATCCGTGATTTTAAAAACCTCTTTCCACTTGCACGTAATTTAAGACGTAAACTAATTCTGCATATAGGACCAACCAATAGTGGAAAAACCTACCAAGCGATGCAAAAACTTCAAAATGCAGATACAGGTTACTACCTTGCACCTTTGCGTCTTCTGGCATTAGAGGGGTTTGAGACGATGCGTGAAAATGGTGTTGGTGTATCCCTTATCACAGGAGAAGAACAGATACTTGATGAGGATGCAACACATATAAGCTCTACGATAGAGATGCTTAGTTTTGATGTGGATGTGGATGTGTGTGTTATTGATGAGGTGCAGATGATTGATGACAGAGACCGTGGTTGGGCTTGGGCTAATGCCATCATCGGAGCACCCGCAAAAGAGGTGATTATGACAGGCTCATCCAATGCCAAGGGTGCAATTATAGCTTTAGCTGAGTATTTAGGTGAAGAGCTTGAAATTATAGAGTTTGAGCGCATGAATCCACTGCATCTTTTAGAACACCACACAAATCCAAAAGATGTAGAAGCGGCAACTGCTATCATTGCTTTTAGTCGTAAGGATGTTCTACGTCTTAAACAAAACTTTTCGCAATTTTTTGATGTAAGTGTAGTATATGGAAACCTCTCTCCAGAAGTACGCCGTGAAGAAGCGCGCCGTTTTCGAGCAAAAGAAACGCAGATACTTATAGCCACCGACGCGATTGCGATGGGGATGAACCTACCTATAAAAACGATTTTATTTTCCAAAGCAGATAAGTTTGATGGAATTACTCAAAGAAATCTTTTCCCAACAGAGGTGCATCAAATAGCAGGGCGAGCAGGGCGTTATGGGCTTAATGAAGAGGGATTTGTAGGAGCTCTAAGTAGTGAAGTACTAAGCATAGTCAAAAAGGTTTACACAAAAGAAGACCGCATCATCGAGACACCTTTTAAGGTGATGGCAAATCTAGAACATATCAAACTTGTAAACTCTATTTTGGAAGAGAAATCACTCTATCTTATCCTCAAATTTTTTGTTGAAAATATGGAGTTTAGTGGGCCATTTCGTGCAACAAACCTTGATGATATGCAAGAAGCTGCGCAAATTGTGGATAACTACGATATTGATATCGCGATGAAATACCATCTTGCATGTGCACCGCTCACACTTAAATCTCCTTATATTATAGGAGCGTTTGAGAGCTATATTGCAGCATTAGAGAAAAAAGAGTTAGTTCCATTTATGCCTGTGATGCTCAGTTCAGAGTATGCACATACCGCAGATGAGCTTTTGCGTGCAGAGGATATGGTTAAAGAGATATCACTTTATTTGTGGTTGAGCTATAGATTTAAAGAGTATTTTTTAGATGCAGAGCGAGCAAGAGAACATAGAGGAGTCTTAAATAAGTTTATAGAAAGCTCTTTACAACAAAGTCATTTCGTACCACGTTGTCGTATTTGTGAGGCTACACTTCCACTTAATTCTAAATATGCTATTTGTCAAAATTGTTTTAAAAAGAATTATACAGGGAAACAAGCAAGAACACCTAGGATACAAAGGGGATAAACCCTTTGATACTTTAAGCTTTTTAGCTTTTAAACTCTTCAATCGTCGCTTGAAGTGAAGATGCAACTTGGACTAATTGTTTGAGGTCATCTTCTATATTTTCTACGCTGATTCCATTTTCATTGGAGAGCTCTTCGATAGTTTTTATATCTTTGATAATGCTTTGAAGTTGTTTTGACATCTCTTCATTATCCTCACGTGATTGGTTTGCTATCGTAGAAGTTGATTCTATCGCCTCTGTAGTGGAGATGATTTTAATCTCTACTTCATGCGAAACTGCAGTGAGGTTTACTATATTTTTTGCATTTTCACTCATTTTATCACTTACATCGTTGATAGATTGTACGATTGTGCTTACGCTTATATCTATCTCTGTTAGGCTTTTTTGTGTGCGTTCCGCTAGTTTTCTTACTTCATCAGCAACTACCGCAAATCCACGCCCTTGCTCACCTGCGCGCGCTGCTTCGATGGCAGCATTGAGTGCGAGAAGATTTGTTTGGTCTGCTATATCTTTGATGATATCTAAAACATGTTTGACTTGGTCTGCATCACCTCTAAGTTCTAGAAGACGGTGGGAAAGTTCATTTTCTGTTTCTACAAACTTATCAACTTCATCACTCAAAGTAGCAAGAGTTGTACGTGCATTTGCAAGTTCTTTATTGGCATGTTGTGCTTTTTCTTGTGTTTGTTGTGTAGTTTCAATACTTTGCGCTAAAAGATGTACTATCGATGCACTTTTATCTGTCGTAGCAGAAACTATTGTTTTTTCTTGCTGTGTGCCTTTACGGATTGTATGGCTTGAACGCTCAATCTCCACTGCGATTTTAGAGTTTTGTATCCCTAACTCTTTTATATCATTGACTGTGGTTTGTATCATCTCGATAAAAAGGTTCATCTCTTTTGCGGTTGCGCCAAACTCATTTTTGCTTGTAGCATTAAGGCGTTTTGTAAGGTCTTTATCACCACTTACAAGGTCTGCTACACGCGTTTTAAGAGTAAGGAGTGGGGTGAAAATTTGTGCGTTAAAAAACACAGTTGCTGCAAAGGTAAAAATCAGTGAAAATAGAAGAAGCGTTGCAACAAGTTTAAATTCTGTTGCTGCTATTTTTTTATCATTTTCATTGAGAGAGATCGTTAAATCAACTGCACCGAGGACATTTCCTGCTGATGCATTGTAATGACATGCCAAACATCTATCTTCTGCGATAACTGGTTTTATCATTCGTATAGTGTGGTCTACTTTATCTTTGTTTTCAATAACTTTTGCAGTTTTATTGAGAAGTACATCACGGATCAAAGGATCGCTTGTAAAGCTTTCATTTGGAGTGAAAACTTCGATGACCTCTTTTGATTTTGCGATTTCTAGATGAGCGATACCATCGATTGCTTTTGCTTGTTGGTATGCAAATGTAATAGCATCTGGATCTCCAAGCATCATGCTTGTAGTCATAGTTTGAAAGATAGATTCACTCAGCATTTTAAGCGATTGTTGTGTTGCGTCATTAGAAAGGTCTTTAAGAGTTGTTGAGAGGTGTAGTGTCATACCTATAAGAGTAAAAGCACTCACAGCTATTACTGCCGATATAACTTTTGATTTGACCGTCGTAAACATTAGTGACTCCCAAGAAATAAATTTTTAAAATAGACTACATTGTACCCCAAAAGTGTTGCAATGAAAATATATTAGAGGATTGTTCTTAAACAATTTTGTTAAGTGTGAAGATTTATAGAAATTTTAAACATTTAAAAATATTTAGTTATGTCATCTCATATTAGTTTGAATATTTGATATGATCGAGGAGCATGCCCATATCAAGATGCTCTTCAACATGCGCTGTAAACTCTCTAATAGCATTTTGTTTATACTCTTTAAAAACATACCCCTTATATTCGGGATGTAGTGCATGAAAGAGTTCATATCGAAAGAGGTCATTTTCAAAAAAGCCATGTAAGAAAGTACCATAAAAGTTCTTTCCTTTTTTAGCTCGTTTTTTTGAAACACCATTGTGTATTTCATACCCATCAACCATTGCATCTAAAAGGCGGTAAGTCCCTTTGGTGACAATTTTTTCTTTCTCAAACACGACGTCGCCTTTGACACGACCGAACCCTTCAGTTTTTACGACAGAAGACTCCACATGCCATGGATCAAGTATATGCTCGTGCATCATCTCGTACCCACCACAAATAGCGAGAATATACTTCTCTTTAGAAAGCAAGATAGGCTCAAATCCACGCTCTTTGAGCCATGCTAAATCATCTACAACCCGCTTGCTTCCTGGAACTATCACGACGTCACAGCTTTGTGCTTCGCTAGGATGGGTGATAAAACTCACTTCTAATTCTTCATCTGCGATAAGAGGTTCAAAGTCGTTAAAATTGCTAATATGGGGAAGTTTGATAACACCTACCCGTAAAAGTGCTTTGGAGAGATTTTGTGTGTAATTTGCAAGTGACTGGATATCTTCAAAGCCTAAGTTAAATGGTTTATAGGGGATTACTCCGAGCACTTTGAGCCCAAAACGCTCTTCGATAATCGCTACTCCATCATCAAAAAGACTTATATCTCCGCGAAATTTATTGATAATCACACCAATAACATTTTTCTTTAGTTTTTTTGGCAAGAGCGCGTACACACCAAAGATAGAAGCAAAAACCCCGCCACGCTCTATATCTGCAACTAAAATAATCTTTGTATTAAATTCTTGTGCTACATAAATATTTGAGAGATCTTTCTCCATAATATTAAGCTCTACAGGACTTCCTGCACCTTCAGCGATGATACAGTCATATTTTTTTTGTAGTTTTTTGAATGATTTTTTCACATAAGGTTTGAGTAAATCTATATCGTCGTAGTACTGTTGGAGCTCTTTTTCCCCTACATCTTTACCATTTACTATAAGGTGTGCAGCATTTTTATGACCTGATTTTATAAGAATAGGATTCATATGTATGCTTGTTTTTATCCCTATAGCTTCAGCCGCAAAATGTTGCGCGATAGCTATTTCACCAAAATCATCCGCTACAGCAGAATTATTGGAGATATTTTGAGCTTTAAAGGGTGCGACACGAATGCCGTGCTGATGGACTAAGTAGGTAAGAGCAAAGGCAAGAGTCGATTTACCAGCATCGCTGCCAGTTCCAAAAATGCTAAGGGAATTCATAGGTCCAATTGTACACATTACAAATATAATTTATGTTGAATTGAAATATAATTAAATTTCATAAGTTTTTTCTATTATATTAAGTATATTTTTGTTAAAGTAATCAACTTTTATTTTTACAGGGGGAAATATGAGATTTTTTTTATCGTTTGTAGCTCTTTTAGTCATGGTATCTGGGCTTATGGCAAATGGATCTGATGAAGGCGTCCAAGCGCACAAGGAACACGATTTTACAGAAATAGCATCGAATTATGACAAAGCATGTCAAGAGAACGATTATAAGGGATGTACGGAGTTAGGATTTATCTACTTTTCTGGATTTGGATTAAAAAAAGATTCAAATAAAGCATTTGGGCTTTTAGAAAAAGCGTGCAATGGAGGAAATGTTATAGGATGCCGTGGTTTAGCTAGGATGTATGATTTAGGTGAGGGAACAAAGAAAAATAGTCAAAAAGCGATAGAACTCTACACAAAAGCGTGTCAATCTGGTGACACTATAGGGTGTATGAATCTAGGTATCATCTATGAATATGGGGAAAACGTACAACAAGATACAGAAAAAGCCAAAGAGTATTACTCAAAAGCATGCGATAATGGGGATAAACAAGGATGTGAGCTTTTAGCCGAACTTACAGGCAACAGATGAGAATATTTGTAATCGTTGCATTAGCTATGATGGCAATGTTTTTGAATGCAGATGATTTTGAAGTAGGAAAAAAAGCGTACCAAACGAGTGATTACGCAAAAGCCAAAAACCTTTTTGAAGTGACATGCCATCAAAACAACAATCCACAAGCATGTGCGATTTTGGCAGTGATGTATGTCAATGGTCAAGGGGTTAAAAAAGATATTAATAAAGCAAAAGAGCTGTATAAAAAGTCGTGTGATAATAACTTTGAGCTAGGATGCCAAGGATACAATGAGCTGAGTAGAAACTAATCTTTCTTTGTACTGCTAAAACACTTTTGCATTATTAGTTTCCAATCTAAATCAAAATATTTACTTACAAATGCTTTCGTGTGTGGAACGCTACATTTTGCGCAGTCTTGATGGATGGCATCACCATAGACTCCAGCCACTCCATCTTTTGCTTCAATCGCGCAAAAACTATACTTCGTTTTGCCATCCACTATTTCTAAGCCAGTATCATCAAAACGAAAGTGCGGACAAGCACAAAGATAACAGTTGAGATATTGTCTGTCATGGCACTTTTTATTTTCTGCGTAGAGTGGACAAAAATCATTTTCATGCTCCACCATATTTTCAAATACAAAGTACTCTATAATCTCCTCTTTATCCATCCCACTCGCTAGAAGTTTCTCTACGATATTTCTATGCTTTATGGCATGTGAAGCGATCCAAGAGGCATAACTCATTGCATTATCTTCTTTTTGTGCTCGGCAAGTCTGTCATACATGTTAAGGATATTTTTATATTCTTGATGAAGTGTTATATCTACAAAACTCTTTTTATTATCTAATATGAGAAGTGTTTTTTCTAACATCTCCTGACCAAAAAGAGACGCAAACGCTAGTTTGAAATCTTCCAAAGATTCATTTATCTCTTGCATCAGGATAAGCTCGCCTAAAAGTATGGCATGTGGCTGTTTGGAGTATGGCAAAAGCTCAAGAGCTTCTTCGTACATCTCTAGCTTGAGATAGGTATCGATTTTAAAGTCACAAAGTGTGAAGTTGTGAGCAAATACTACGCCGATATATTTTTGCATATCGAGTGAGTCTTCGAGATTTTCTACCATAGTGAGGATATCTTCTGTATCGTATTTGTGAGGATTCAAAACCATATCACGAATCTCTTTACCACGGTTTTTATTATTATAGATAAGGTCATTGATAGGATATACTTCAGAGAAACCTGGCACGATCATTTGGCATGTATAAAACCCTAGATAATCATACTCTCGGATATATATGTTTTTATTCATGGCATGTAAGATATTTACAAGATACTCGTACTCATCATCGATAGAGCTGCCAGTATAGGTATAAGAGGTAAACTCAAAACTTTTTTGTGCAGATAAAAATCCAAGCCCCATAATCCCATTGGAATCTACAAAATGTGACTCTATATTAAAGCTATCTGCTACGATACTCATATCAAAAGTAGGGACCTCAAAGGTGTCAAGATTGTCAAGATTGCGTCCTTGCATCAGCTCTGTCATAGTACGTTCAAGGGAGACTTCTAAGATAGGATGTGCACCAAAAGAGACAAATAGAGTCGCATTTTTTGGATTGATAAGAGAGATAGCCGTTACAGGAAATTTGCCACCCAAAGAGGCATCTAAAACCTCTATAATATAGCCATGAGAGCGAAGTGTACATAGATCTTCATAGACTTTTTTGTATTTTTTTAAGTCCGCCTCAGCAAATGGAGGGAGTGCGTAGTTATTTTTGATAATTTCTATCTTGGTGTAACGTTCTATGATTTCACTAAGCGCTTGTACTTGCGCCTCTTTTGGAGTATTGCCTGTTGCAAGACCATTGCTTACATAAAGATTTGTAAGGATATTGATAGGAAAATATGCTTGTGTACTCTCACTTAGCTTGGTAAATGGCAAACATACGATTGCATCATCTTTGTCACTATTAAAATCTACTAAATCCTCTAGTGCCAACTCTTGGTGTGGATCATAAATCTCTAAAAGTTCTGGGCTCAGATATCCACCATCCAAATCAAATGCTACTTCATCCGGATAATATGCACGTGAGGGTAGATAGAAATCTATAAAAAAAGTATTGCTCTGCAACCTCTCTATATATTCCCCCAAAGCACTCGCTATAGAAGCCTCACTCAGCGTGCCTTTACCATTTGTATAGATAAGACTCGGTGCTTCTGTTGAGGCTAAGTTATGAGAAAAACAGTGCTCTAACGGATGCTTTTGTGTAGAAAAAGTAGTGTCATAACCTGCGTTTGTAAGGGCTTTTTGCATAGAGGCGATACTTGTTTGCAGTGGAGATGCTTTAGATGGGAAGTTCATTATCGTGTCTTTCTATTATGATATTTAAGAAGAGAAGTATAGCATTTTATAATTTCACTCTTCTTTGGGTTTGTTGTAATGAGCAATCTCGCATAACATGCTATGGCCATTCACTGTACAAGAGCAAAGATTAGCCTCGAATTAATTTAAAGTTCCAAAAAGTGCAAAGTAAAACCAAATGGTTAGAAAATCACTTTAAGCTATAATTGCACAAATATAAGCAACTAAAGGGTTAAAATAGGATGGAATCTCTCGATCTTTTTCTTCTTGTTATTGCTTTTTTAATTTTGCTAAGCGTACTTGCTAGTAAACTCTCCAACACTTTTGGAATTCCATCACTCTTTATTTTCTTAGGTTTAGGAATGCTTGCAGGCTCAGATGGGATACTAGGAATACAGTTTGACAATGTTCAAATAGCACGAAATGTAGGTACGGTTGCTCTGATTTTTATTCTTTTTGGTGGAGGGTTGGATACTGCTTGGAAGGCGATTCGACCTGTTTTAAAAGAGGGGATTATACTAGCTACTTTTGGGGTTATCGTTACCGCGTTCATAGTAGCTGTCGGAGTCTACTTTCTCTTTAATTTTAACTTTTTAGAGTCCTTGCTCATAGGTGCTATTATCTCCTCTACGGACGCTGCAGCAGTCTTTGCGATACTACGAGCCAAGGGTGTGCATCTCAAGAAAAACCTCACACCCTTACTAGAGTTAGAATCAGGAAGCAACGACCCTATGGCAATTTTTCTCACTATTGCTATTTTACAACTGATTATTATGCCAGAAGCTCCCTCTGTAATAGAGTGGATTTCAGGGTTTTTCTTACAGTTTCTTATAGGTGGAACACTAGGATATCTTTTTGGAATCACACTTCCTATGATTTTAAATAGAGTTCATTTGAGTTTTTATGGACTCTATCCAGTTCTTACTATTGGATGGATTTTATTACTTTTTTCAAGCACTTCTATGCTAGATGGAAATGGATTTTTAGCGGTTTATTTAGCAGGGATTGTTGCCAATACTAAAGAGTTTGTTCATAAAAAAAGTCTTATTGGTTTTCATGAGGGTATATCGTGGATGATGCAGATCGCGGTCTTCTTAGTTTTAGGACTATTGGTTTTTCCATCAGAACTTCCAAGTGTTGCACTCTCTGCTTTAGCTATTGCTTTTTGGTTAATGTTCGTGGCTCGTCCTATAGGAGTCTTTTTAGGTCTGGCGTTTAGTAATTTTCCTTTTAAAGATAAACTTTTTATCTCATGGGTAGGACTGCGTGGCGCGGTTCCTATTGTTTTGGCGACATATCCATTTATAGAAAACTTTGAGCACTCTCATCTGATTTTTAACATGGTGTTTTTTATCGTACTTGCATCTATTTTGATTCAAGGAAGCTCTTTGCCATTTGTCGCCAGACTACTCAAAGTAGATGCTAGTAAAAACAAAAAAGATGAAACACTACTCTCTTCTCCACTTCTCTATAAGACACTCAAGCAATTTTATATTGAAAAAGGTTCTCCAGTCATTCATAAAAGTATCATAGAACTTGATCTACCCTCAAACTTTTTAATCCTTTTGATTAAACGAGATAATAAATATATCAAGCCCACAGGCTCTACACTACTTGAAGAAAATGATATGTTGCTTATTCAAAGCAGTACAAAAAAGCAGTATCTTAAGGTTTTAGAGCGTTTTAGTTGAAAAATTAATTCGGATATGTTTCATCAGATCAATGAGTAATATGGATCATTGTGTGGTTCAATTCCGCACGCCTCCACCAATCACAATATTTAACATAAAAAAACAAGTCCTAAAAATAGGGCTCAATTAGCCTATTTAATCCCAACACAAATCATAAAAATTTAAAGCAGATAAAAAAATACTACAAAAATACTACTATCATTGCTACTTTTCAGTATTCCTAAACTTCTTATACTATTGCACATCATAAGAAGCTTTTTCAAGTAAGGATTTGTCTCTAATAATGAAGTTATAGTACTTTCATAGCTTACTAAATATTATTCTATGAATTTATTTAGTTTTTCGAAGAACCTCTATATCAATATATTCATCACAATTAGTTTCACCAACCCATTCTTTAACAGCTTGTCTTGCAGATGCATTTTTGAAATTCAAAGATTCTTCGTTATTAGCCCACTCATACATATCTTTAAAGATTTTCTCATTATGGTTATATTTATCTCTTGCTGATTTTGTCTCTGTGACTACAAACTCTACTTTAACAACTTTATGGGCACTTTTAATTTGAACCACTTCCACATCAAGACTGGTAAACTCGTTTATGGAATCGACAGAACTTTTTATAACCTTGCTATTAAGGTCTTTAAAGTTTTTGTACTGGTTCTCTTTAAAACCCAAAGTGTGCAATAATTCTGTGATAGAATATTGCTTATTATATCTTCTATTTAAAAGTTGTCTTAGAAGCAAATAAATACGCTTTGTATTAACATTTTTTAATGCCAAAAATTCGTTCATGTACCCTTTAAAGTAAGGTGTCTTAGAATTAATTGTAAGAAAAAATCTTTTAAAAGCATCATTCAATTTTAGTTGTAGTAGATTGCCATCAATTGTAAAAACAGAAAATATATTTATCTCTACAGGTGACTCTTCTTTAAGACTTATTTGAATAGTTTGTTCAAAAAGTTCTTCTCGTGCCTTATGGATTGTTAGCTTGTTGATCCTTTTTTTCTTAAAGATCTCTTCAAGTTCTTTTGTTGTAAGTTGATATGTAAAAAAATCCTCGTCATTTTTACTATCAATTTGTGTAACTAATAGCAACAACAAGTTGATCGAAAACTCATTTAAGCGAAAGAAAGAAAAATCCAATTCATTGAATTCATTTTTGATGGAAAACTGTTGTCTCTTTTTACTAATTGATTCCACTATTACCTCATTTATTTTGATTGCATTTATTATACACTTTTTGCATTTTATATCAACTTTTGATGCATTTTCTTTCTACCTAATTGTCTTATTTTTGCACTTCTTATCTACCTCAATGCATTTCTTGTCTACCTTAATAGCTTTAAAATACCTTAAGCAACGAGATTAGTAGAGACATGAAAACAAGTTAGAAAACCAAAAGAGAAAACGATTTGAAAGAAACTTAAAATCTTTTTTCTTTTTATATTTTTCATTCTTTAATACTCAAACTTGTTTGAGAATAGAAACTTCAATCTACGTGATTTCATTAGCTTTTATGAAAATTGAGAATTAAAAGCCATTCTCATCCCTTGAATAATAGATAGTTAGGATTTCTATGCCTTTTAATTCTTTTTGTCTCTGAGGCTTTATTTTCATGCAATTAAGAGCATTTTATTCTGCTTTGCATTAACACTTTGTTCTCTCAGAAGTTTTCTATTGCAATACCTGTTAATATTACAAGCTTCTAAAACCACACAATAAGACTTCATCCAATTTTCTTAGGAAATTTAATGAAGTTAAAGAAGAGCAACTGATAGCTCAGTTACTTATCAATCTGAAACTTTCAGATTGATCTATATAGGAGGGGCACGAATCGACATCGATGTCGTGCTTGCTTGATTTCGCTTTAAACTGTTCTATCAAGGTGTTTCCAAAGAATAAATTCATCTATTAGTTTGGAAATATTTGTTCTCTATGATTATTGAATCCAGTGAATATTTTTTTGAATTCTTGCCTGATTTAGGGAATTTCAAGTGATTCCACACAATGTTCAATATTTTTTTATTTTTTTTGATACTACAAATAAAATACTTAGGAGGTAGAGAGCATGGCAAAAGAAAATTGGAGTGCAAGAATTGAGAGAGAGTTAAAAAAAGAACTGCAAGAGTTTTTGAAAAATTCAAATAATACAAACGAAGATGTGGTGATTCAAGGGTATGAGGCATTAAAAAAACTACAAGGGCTACATTGCGATTCAGCTTTAAAAGTCACTTCAGCAGATAAAAATATTTTCACTGGAGATGTATTCGATATAAATCTTTTTCAAGAGTTAGATATATCAAATATAAACAGAAGTAATCTTCAATATATGTTATCAAGAATAAGTTTTTGGAAGCCTTACCAAACTCTTTTGAAAATCAAAAATAGTAGATACCTATTCGTTAAAGAAGTTGATAGTCAGTTTGATGCGATAACTTTTGGTGTAGTTGGTGAAGAGCTGGAAAGTGTGATATCTCTTCAAAGAATCATCAATGAAGTTGAAAACATAGAAAAAATCTTCGAACTAAGAGTTGGATAAGAAGATGAGTAGCTTTATTCAAAGTTTTAACATTGGTGCAAACAATGTATCAATGACAGCTAAATATTTTAAGTTTATAGTAGCTGGAGCAATACTATTTTCAGCATTAACAATACTCTTGAGCACAACTCTATTTCAAGAGTTTTTTGATTTAAAGATGGAGCCACAAGTTACATCCATACTCGAAGATCTTTCGACACTTATCAATATTTTTTTAATGAGTTTTGGAGTTGGAGTAGCACTCACAACCTTAATAGCATATAGATTCGCAAGTGTGTATAAAAAGAAGATTGAAGATGAACACATCAAGGGGAGCAGTATTTTATCTGAAGATGATTTTACGAAATATCAATCCCAAAACAGTATCCAAGGGTATGAAATATCTCCAAAAGTGAAGCTCAATAAAGATGACTTGACTCGAATGATTGGAATCTTTGGCTCAACTGGTGCGGGAAAGTCTGTGTTACTCAGAAAACTGTTTAAGCAAATCACTCAAGACAATCAAGATGCGAAGGTTGTTTTTTATGATCCTAAGCCTGAGTTTTTTACGGAATTCTACGAGCCTAATAGAGATTTGATTTTAAGCTTAGAAGACAAAAGAAGCATTCATATAAATTTATTAAAGCTCATAAAAAGCACAAGGGATCTAAATCGAATTGTAGCTTCTATTATTCCTTCTGCTACAAAAGCGGAAGAAGAAGGATGGGTTGTCATGAGCCGCTCTATTCTGAGTGGAATATTTATCTACTGCATCAAAAAAGATATCCAAACTATGCAAGAGTTACGATCTCTTTGCATACTTCCATTTAACAAGCTACTTGAAAAACTATCAGAAGTTGAAGGAACCGAAGTAGCCATCCAGTTTTTAGATATAGATGAAAAGCAACAAACCATATATCAAGGCGTATTTAGCTCTAAAATCTCTTTTATAGCAGATTATCCCTGCTTAGATTGTCCTCCTACTAAAAACGGTCATATAGACTTTGAAGAGTTTTTCACATCAAAAGAAAGAAGAACACTTTGGATTCTTGGAGATGATAGTGATGAGAAAGAGAGACTCAAAAGAACTGTCAGTGTTGCTATAGAACTGGCTTCTAATGCTCTTTTTGCACTTGGTGAAGATCAAGAGAGAAAGGTGTTCTTCTTCATAGATGAGTTTTCAGAACTCAAAAAAATGGACTCACTCCAAAAACTTATTGTTAAGGGGCGAAGCTTTGGATGTAGCATTTTTCTCTTGATGCAAAACCCCTTTCAGCTTCAAAAGACTTATGGCAGGGAAGATGCAGAAACAATACTCTCTTGTTTAAACACTAACATCATCTTTAAAAGCAATGGAGATAAAACACTTGAGATACTCTCAAATATGATTGGTAAAAGTAAAGTAAAAGAGGTGAATAGCAATCAGTCTTATGGCTTATCGTTGATGCGTGATGGTGCAAGTCACAACGAGAGTAGAAAGATTGAAAACGCAGTTCTTGGTAGTGAAATTCAAAAGCTCAAACGCGGAGAGATTTACTTTGGGGATATTGAGGGCAACTGGGTAAAGACTGA
>JAVETY010000037.1:0-15329 GCA_034005815.1 Sulfurimonadaceae bacterium
ATCTTGAAACACTTTATGCTGAAGTATATGAAGCTAGAACTGCTGAAGACGCATACGAAATCTATAAAGCAAAACAACCACATATTATGATAATAGATATAAATCTTCCTAAAATGAGTGGTTTAGAATTTTTAGAAAAAATAAGAGAAACAGATCATAATACAAAAGCGATTATGCTTACTGCCTATACTGATACTGATAAGCTTATCAAAGCCGCATCACTCAAACTTACATGTTATCTTACAAAACCTATCGCTCGTAGAAATTTGCAGTCGAGTTTAGAACTATGCATAAAAGAGATTGCTAGCTATGAGATAAAAAGCTTACAAAAAATAGAACTGGGTAATGGATATAGTTGGGATAGTGAAAAAAATGAATTTTTCTACCACGAAGAACGTGTAGCACTAACAAAAAAAGAACAGAAACTTCTTGCTCTTTTGTTCTCTTCTCTCAATCGAACATTTACATATGATGAGATTTTTGATTATGTTTGGGGCTATGAGCAGATAGGAACGCTCGATGGGCTCAAATCTCTTATAAAAACTCTTCGTAAAAAAATCCCAAAAGAGTACGTCCAAAATATATTTGGTATAGGATATAAAATTAATATATAATAAAATCTAATACAAAAATTTTCAAAATCACACTACTACTCCACTTCTACCACTTATAATTTCTCCATAATTTTTTATAGAAAAATCAGGAGGCAACACAAGGTGGCAAGATTTATTATAAGTGCACTTCTACTAGGTTTGAGTGTGACTTCACTCTTTGGGGTAACACTCGAACAAAGTATCGAGGAAGTAATCAATACAAACCCAGTAGTGCAAGAGAGACTCAAAAACTACAGAGTAACACAACAAGATTTAAATATCGCAGAGTCAGAGTACTATCCAAAGCTAGATTTTAGAGCAACAGCTGGATATAACAATGTAGGCGAAATCAAAACAAATAGACTTCATGATAAAGATTTTGATTACACAAACTATGAAACTTCTTTGACACTGACACAAAACCTTTTTGATGGTTTTGGTACGATGAACAAGGTAGATTATCAAGAGGCTAGAATCTTAGCAGCAGCGTATAATTATTTAGAAAAAGCAAATGATATTGCATTTGAAATGACAAGTGCTTATATTGGTGTTCTAAAAGCACATGAACTTATGCAAACAGCAAGAGAAAACGTGGCTATCAATGAATCTATCTTTGATAAAGTAAATCAGCTTTACGAAGCAGGTCTTACAACAGACTCAGAAGTAAAAAAGATTCAAGCATCACTTTCACTTGCAAAATCAAATCTTACAGTACAACTCAACAATACAAAAGACGCAGAATATAAATATAGACGTGTTTTAGGTCGTATGCCAGAGATAGAAACAATGCAAAAACCTAAGCTTGATACACCAATGCCACAAAGCATTGAGCGTGCAGCTATGTATGCAATACAATATAACCCATCGATGCTGGTAAGTAATTACAATATCAAAGGCGCACAAGCTCTTTATAAACAAAGACAAAAAGAGTATTACCCGAAAATTGATCTAGAAATATCACAATTTTTAAATGACGTAAGTCGTGTAGGCAACGGATTTGATCAGCCTGATGATAGATTTCGTGCACGTATAGTTTTAAACTATAACCTTTTTAAAGGTGGTGCAGACGTTGCAGATGTACAAAAACATCTCAGCGTTATCAATCAAGAAGTGGAAATCAAAAGAGACTTAAAACGCCAAGTGATAGAGTCTTTGGACTTTTCATGGAATGCGTATGAGATGATTGAACTCCAGCTCAAAGATTTACGTGATTACAAAATGTACGCAGAAGCTACACTCGATTTGAACAAAGATGAGTATGACTTAGGACGTAGAACACTTCTTGATTTGCTTTCAGCCCAAAACGATGTAATAAACGCAAGAACACAAATCATCTCTTCAGAGTATGACTATCTTTTTGCGCAGTATAGAATTTTGGATGCGATGGGACTTTTAGTTCTTGCAGTAACAAACAAAGAGAGTGAATATCTAAGAAAAGTAAATCTTTATACAAATGAAGATGCACACGAGATACTAGATGCACTTCCTGTAAAACTAGACACAGATGGGGACCAAATTGCTGATGATTTAGACTTATGTGATAACTCATTACCAGAAAACAACATCATGCCATACGGATGTAAAAAAATTATACACGACACAGATAGAGATGGTGTGCCTGATCATTTAGACCAATGTGCTGATACTCCTTTTGGTGTTGCTGTTTCAGCTGATGGATGTCCACTTGATACGGATATGGATGGTGTAGCTGATTATATGGATGCGTGTCCAAATACACCTTTTGGATATAAAGTAGATATCAAAGGATGTCCAATCTCTATGACGATCAATATCAATTTTAATACAAATAGTGCAGAGATTCCAGAGAGTTCATTTAAAGAACTAGAAGAATTTGTAAAGTTTTTAGAAGATAATAAATCTTACACAGCACATGTTATAGGACATACAGACAACAGAGGAAGCGCACAATATAATAGAGATTTATCGCAAAAACGTGCGAAGTCTGTTATGAGCCATATAGCTTTATCTATACATGCAAGTAAATTAAGTCACGAAGGACGTGGATTTGATGATCCTTTCGTTGCTAACGATACAGAAGAAAATATGTATCTCAATCGCCGTGTAACAATAGAGCTTACAAAAGGAGAAATATAATGAAAGTTTTTTTAGCAAGCCTTATAGCTATGACAACTCTTTTTGGTGCAACATATGAGTATAACTATGATGTAATCGATACAAATGCTACAACAAAAGAGAGAGATTTCTTTATGTATGGAGATTTTGAAGAGATTATCCGATTTGAGCCTATTTATATGGAAGATAGAAAGTCTAATGATCACTATAAAACTATCCTTGAAAAGATACAAGAGCTCGAAGAAAATAAAAGAGAGTTTTTCATCACAGTACTTGGACATACAGATACTCCAACAGATGATGTAAATGAAAAAACTCTTGATTCAAATACATACGCAAACTGGATTCAAAATCTATTTCGCTATAGCTTAGATACAAACTCAAGTTTGGATAGAAGTACGAAATACGCAGATGCTATAAAAGATAAAATGTTAGATGATGAGGTAGATGAAAAACGTATCACAGTTGAGTATAGAAGTGGAAATGAAAACTTATATACAGAAGACTACAATAAGTTTAGAAAGAAAAACGACCGTGTTATGGTAACTCTTTATCTTGCAAAAGCAGAAGATATTGACAGTGATAGAGATGGTGTTTTTGATAGCGTAGATAAATGTCCAAACTCTCCAAGAGGATATCCAGTAGATAAAGATGGCTGCTCGATTGATAGCGATGGAGATGGTGTTATAGACTACAAAGACGAGTGTCCAAACACTCCAGAGGGTGTGCCAGTTGATACAAAAGGTTGTCCACTTGATAGTGATGGAGATGGTGTAGCAGACTATAAAGATGAGTGTCCAAATACTCCAGTAGGAATGAATGTAGATGCAAAAGGTTGCCCGATATTTAAAGCACTAGCACTTAAATACAAAACAGCATCTGCAGAAATCTTACAAGAATCAATGCCAGAAGTACTTGAATTTGCAGCATTTATGGCTGTATACGAAGAGTATAAAGCAGAAATTATAGGACACACAGATAGCGTAGGAAAAGAAGATGCAAATATGAAGCTCTCACAAGCAAGAGCAGAATCAGTCAAAGCAGCTTTAATAGCAGAGGGTATTGCAGCAGAGAGACTTATAACAAAAGGTCGTGGGGAACTAGAACCTATAGCTGACAATAGAAGTCTAGAAGGGCGACAAGAAAACCGTCGTATCGAAGTTAAACTCTTTGAGTAGGATACGATAATGAGCTTACACACTCAAAAAATAAAACAAGACGCACTTTTAGATGCGCTTGTTTTATACACCAAACTTTTTTATACTCCTTACACCCACGAAGCACTCATCTCAGGGCTTCCTACTCATAATATCGATGGTAGTGTTGAACTCTTTTCGCTTAAAAGCTCTAAGTCTCTTTTTAGTAGAGCAGCAAGTAGAGCAGGACTCAAATCAACACTTATAGAGAGAGGTATTTGTGATATTTTATCACTACAACTTCCTGTTATATTGGTACTTGGTAATGATAATGCTTGTATTTTAGAGAGCTTTAATGCTGATAAAACAGAAGCGAAGATTATATTTTCAGATGGTGATGGTTCACAAAGTTGGGTAAAAGTTGCAAAATTAGAAGAAGAGTATCTAGGCTTTGCATTTATGCTCAAAAAAGAGTACGAATATGGTGAAAAACACGCCAAAAACTTACAGCTAGAACAAAAACATTGGTTTTTCTCTACACTCAAACTCTCAAAAGATATCTACCGTGATGTGCTTATAGCTTCACTTCTTATCAATCTTTTTGTGCTAGCTACACCACTCTTTACGATGAACGTTTACGATAGAGTGATTCCAAATAATGCACAAGAGACACTTCTTGTCTTTACAATAGGTGTTGTTTTAGCTTATCTACTAGACTTTTCACTTAAATTTATCCGTACTTATATGTTAGAACTTGCAGGAAAGAAAAATGATGTAATACTCTCATCAATCATCTTTGAAAAAGTGCTTGATTTAAAACTAAGTGAGCATCCACGCTCCGTTGGTTCTTTTGCTAGTAATCTCAAAGACTTTGAAGCGGTCAAGAGTTTTTTCACCTCCGCTACTTTGACGATACTTATTGATTTACCGTTTGCGATTATCTTTTTGATGGTGATTTATTATATCGGTGGGATGATTGTATTGGTTCCGCTAGTGACGATGCTTTTGATTTTGGCATATGCACTTTTGATACGCAAACCTCTTAAAGAATCTATCGAGAGTTCACACGAAGCAAGTGCGAAGAAAAATGGCATCCTCATAGAAGCATTGCAAAATATAGAAACAGTAAAATCAATGCGAATGGCAGGAAAAATCCAATGGAACTGGGAAGAATCAACAGGTGAGATAGCACATAAAAATCTAAAATCTCGTCTGCTCTCTTCTTCTATTCCAAATGTAACAAATCTTTTTATCCAGCTCAATACTGTTTTTGTCGTAGTAGTGGGAGTCTATCTCATCAGCGAGTTTGAGCTTACTATGGGAGGACTTATCGCGGTTGTAATTTTGACATCAAGAGTAGTAGCTCCTATGGGACAAGCCGCAGGACTCATCACAAACTACGCAGATGCTAAAAGCGCATATGATGTACTCGATGGAATCATTAGTAAACCAGTAGAGCGCCCAAGTGCAAAACAGTTTCTCTCACGTCCAAGCCTCACGGGAAATATAGAGTTTCGTGAAGTCTCCTTTAAATATCCTCACTCCGAAGTTCTCGTGCTTGATAAAGTAAGCTTTATGATAGAAAAGGGTGAAAAAGTTGGATTTATCGGCAAGATAGGTTCAGGAAAAAGTACGATAACAAAATTGATGCTCAAACTTTATGAACCACTCAGCGGAACTATCCTCGTAGATGGTATAGATATATCTCAAATCGATCCTGTGGATTTACGCCGTTTTGTAGGATATGTACCTCAAGATATACATCTTTTTGCAGGAACTATAAAAGAAAACATCGTAGCTTCTGATAGACATCCACATGATGAAGAGATTATCGAAGCAGCGCGTATTAGTGGAGTAGATGATTTTGTACATGCACATCCTATGGGTTATGACATGCCAATAGGTGAGAGGGGTGCAGGACTCTCAGGTGGACAGCGCCAAAACGTGGCAATCGCTAGAGCATTACTCCAAGATAATGCAGTGCTAATAATGGACGAACCAACCAATGCAATGGATCAAGGAAGCGAAAAAGGCGTTCTTGATAGATTGTCTCTTAGCACTACAGATAAAACATTAGTTCTTATCACGCAAAAACTCTCTATGCTTGCACTTTGTAATCGTGTGATAGTGATGCATCAGGGTAAAGTAGCCCTAGATGGAGAAAAACAAGCAGTAATACAAAAGCTAGGTGGAGTGGACAATGAAAACTAAACCAAAAAGAGATTTAACTAAGCGTGACTTGGAGTTTATGCACTCTCTAAGTGGCGCTGTTCTTGAGATGGCTCCTAGAAACTTTCGTATCGTTTTATACTTTTGGGCAGTTGCTATTTTTGTCTTTATTATCTGGGCAGCTTTTGCTTCTATCGATGAACTTGCACGTGGAGATGGTGAAGTTATCCCAAGTGGACACAACCAAAAGATTCAAAACCTTGAGGGTGGAATCGTAGAAGAGATTTTGGTCCGTGAAGGACAAAGTGTAGAAAAAGATGAAATCCTCCTCAAAATAGACAACCGTAAATCTCAATCTTCGTATAGCTCCAATGTGATAAAAGCAAATGCACTCACAGCAAAAGTATTACGTCTAAAGGCAGAAACAAAGGGGGAAAACTTTGTACTGGCAAGTGACGCAGATGAGTTTATGAAAAGTGAAGAGACTTTGTATAGAAAAAACAAAGACCAACTCACTACAAAACTACAAATCCTTCAAGAACAAGTACGCCAAAGAGAGCAAGAGCTAAGAGAAGCACACTCTTCTATGAAACATCTCGAAGCATCATTATCAATGCTCCAACAAGAGGTGCGCATGACAAAACCGATGGTAGACAAAGGTGTAAAATCAAAAGTTGATTATCTCAAACTCCAACGTGAAACCAACGAAGCAGAAGACCGATACAACGCTACAAAACTTTCTATCCCAAGACTGCTTTCAAACATCAATGAGATGCGTGCAAATAGTAATGAAGCTAAACAGGCTTTTAAAGCAAAAGCACAAGAACAACTCAACGAAACACAAGCAGAATTAGAAGGGATTTTGGCAAACTCTTCTGCCCTTGAAGATCAAGTAACAAGAACACTTGTTCGCTCTCCCATGAAAGGAACCGTACAAACACTTTTTGTAAATACTATTGGTGGTGTTATAAAACCAGGCGATACGATAGTCGAGATAGTGCCAAGTGAGCCAACACTTCTCGTAGAAGTAAAAATCAAACCAGCAGATATAGCATTTATATATTATGGGCAAAAAGCTATCGTGAAATTTTCTGCATATGATTTTTCTATCTATGGAGGGATTGAGGGCAAGGTTGTGCATATAAGTGCAGATACTATCAAAGATGATAAAGATAATGTTTTTTATACGATTCGTATCGAGACAAACAAAAACTATTTAGAGCGAAAAGAGACACATCACAAAATCATCCCAGGGATGGTAGCCAACGTAGATATCATCACAGGTCAAAAAACCGTACTTGATTATCTGCTCAAACCTATCTTAAAAACCAAACAGTATACATTTAGTGAGAGATAAGATGAAAAAAATTTACCTTTGTAGTGATGATATCAATCTTGTGACACATTGGAATGATGCAATAAGTGATGAGACTCTTATTGTGGATGTACTCGAAGATATGATGACACTTACATCAAGTTATATCATTTTAAATGTTATGACATGTCAAAACAAATGCAAAGAAGTTTTGACACATTTAGTAGAAAATAATAATACTATTTTTCTTCTAGATAGAGCACCTACACTTGAAAAAGCAAAGTACTATCTACGCTTTTCTATCAAAGGATATGGCAATGCTCTGATGCATAAAAATCTTTTTGATAATGCACTAGAGATTATAAGAGGTGGGATGATTTGGTTACATCCTGATTTGCTTTCTGAGCTTATCTTTGCACTCCCTAGCAATCCAAAACAAGACATAGAAGCAAAGCTAGAACCACTCAGCCCAAGAGAAAAAACAGTAGCACTTATGCTTCGTGATGGACTCACTTATAAAGAGATGGGGCTCACACTAGAAATCACATCTCGAACGATAAAAGCACACGCACAAAGCATTTATACAAAGCTACATGTCAAAGATAGACTAGCCCTAGCACTCTATCTCACAGCATAGTTTGTGTCATTGTCCATAGGGACAATTGATACAACTTCAAGAACTAACTAAACTACAGATAATAATAAAATTTAATAAATAAAAAGGGAAAACCAATGGCAAGAGTAATAGCAATCGTAACAGAAATAAGCGGAGAGTTTTTTGCAAAAAACCAAAACGGTACAATCATAGAACTAAAAAATGGTACTGAGATTTTAGAAGGAATGGTTGTATATTCAAATAACAATAATCCATCAGACACTATAAACATCCACGCATTTAGTGGTGAAGATATAGTTCTCGCAGGAAACCAAGAGCAACTCTTTGATGTGACGATGATAGACTCTGAACTCGCCGACCTTGATGTGGCACTCGATGAAGATAGTATCGCATCTATAGTTGCAGCAAACTCAGCTGATCCTTTTGAATATGAAAATGAAGAAGAGATCTTTACAGAAGAAACAGCCTCAGGAGATGAAAAAGAGAAAGAAGAGGGTGATATCGCAGGTGGATTTGCTGCTAGAGATGGAAATCTTGGAGATGTAAATAGTGATCTCCGTGATGCACGTTTTAAAATACTTAGTAATTCATATGAAGTGAAATCTAGATTTGAACGTGAAGATGGCGATAGACTAGAGATGATAAACAACACTAGCACGACAGCTACAAACACTCCATCAAGACCAACACCGATAGAAAGCACTCCACCAACCCCAACGACACCAACGACAATAATACCACCGACAAGCTCGACTCCGCCAATACCTGTTGTGCCTGTTGTGCCACAAACATCAGTTACGCTCAAGCTTTTTGCCATAGACAGCACAGGCAAAGAAGTGCTCGCAAACAATGGATTTGAAGGCTCTAATGTAAAATATATAGTAAGAGCATTTGATGGAGATAAAGAAGTAGCCTTAACAGGAAAGGTGAGTATAGTTTTTCAAGATGCAACTGCAAAAGGTGCATCAAACCAAACGACCCAAAACGGTACACAAGACTACAATAATATTCCTCAATTAGTTACAGTAGGAGAAGTGTTTACGACTCAAATTTTTGATGACTATATAGCAGACAATGGAGAAAACTTCCAAGTCGTTATCGATGGAAACTATCAAGGTTCTAAAGGTGGTTTTGATATTGTAAACTATGATAAAACTCCTGTGACTACGACTATCTATGATAACAGTAATCCAAAAGGTAACACGCCACACGATCCAAATGACACACCAAATCATAATCAAGAGACAGATGCGGATATTGTAACTATCAAGCTTTTTGCAGCGGACAGTAATGGCAATGTTATAAAAGATGGAAGTGGAAATTATGTATTAGCAAACACTGCTTACGAGGGAAACAATGCTAAATACATCGCTTATGCGTTTAAAGATGGAACTATTACTTTTAATGATAATACAAAACTAGGTACTCAAACAGGAACAGTGAAAGTTGGCTTTACAGATGGAACTGCAACAGGCGGAACTGACTTTGGAAATGGTGAGCAAACTATTACAATAGGAACAGCATTTCAAACAAATATAATTATTGATGCCATAGCAGAGGGTGATGAAAACTATACAGTTGCTATAAAAACAAATACATACAGTGGTAACTATGAAAGTGTTACTCTTGATACTGCTAATGTAACAACAACTATCAAAGATGCAAAACTATTTGTAAAAATTGAAGCAGTAACAGATACAGCTCAAGAGGGAGCAAATTTACAATATAAAGTAAGTATTGTAAATAGTGCAGGAGATGCGGTAGAAGTTCCAGCAGGAAAGAGCATCACTGTTAATTTGGACTATGCTGACAATGGAACAAAAGCAGCTACATCTGGTGTTGACTATACTCCTGTTACAAGTGTTACTATTGGTGCAGGAGAAAGTTCTAAAACTTTTGATGTTGTAACAAAAGATGACTTCTATGCAGAGGGTGATGAGGGATTAAAAATCACTATTGGGACTATTATAAATAATAATGGTGCTTTTGTAGAGATTGCTACTCATACTATAGCTAATGGTGCAAAAAGTGATAAAGTAGAAGTAATTGGAACCATTAAAGATAATCCAGCAAACGATACAATAAAAGATCCTCAAGGTACTCCAACCGAAACAGGTGGCTATGGAAATGAAGATACTATTTATGTAAAAATCACAGGAGATTCTGTAAAAAATGAAGGTCAAAGTTTAGAGCATACTGTATCTTTGTATAGAATTGTGAATGGAGTTGAAGAAGCATTTACTGTAGATGCAGGAGAAACTATAACTGTAACTATAGGATATACACCGGATGCGACAAAAGGTGCTACAGAAGGAGTTGACTATATAGGAACAAAATCTGTAACTTTTACATCTGGAGAAAGCAGTAAAATTATAACAAACCCTACAATAGATGATTATATAGCAGATAATGGTGAAAAATATACAGCAACTATTACAAGTGTTAAACAAGCAAATGATAAATATGAAAATGTTGCTATCGGCACAGATAAAAGTGTAAATGGAACTATTAATGATGATACAGATACTACTCCAAACATAGCAGGTACAGTAGAGGGGAATCATGAGTTAGTTATCTTAAAAATAGTAGCATGGGATAGCGTAACTGGCGAAGCAGCACTTGAAGCCGATGATAAAACATATAAAATAGTAAATGATGTAAACGAAGGAAGCAGTGCAAACTATGTAGTACTTGCATTTAAACCAGATGCAGGAACAACATTTACAACAGAAACAGTGTTAGCAAATGACTTACAAGGTGGAACTGTAACTATTAAAACAGCAAATGCTGGAGCTACAGGCGTTGGATTTGCTACTGCAATCGATGGAAGCCAAGATTATATTTCACAAACAACAAAAGAAGTAACAGTTGGAACTTCTTTCACAATAGCAACTATAGATGACTACAGAAGTGATAATGGAGAGCAATTTAAAGTATCTATAAATAATAGTTCTTATAAACATCCAAACAACAATGTGGCTGATGCTATTTATGAAAATGTAACTACAAACAATGTTGCAGTAACTACAACTATCAAAGATAATACACCTGCTAAAAATCAAACCGTAGAAGATAGTACAGTTGATGGTTCTGACTATGGAAAAGAAGATACAGTTTATGCTGTGATTACTTCTAATAATGCCACTATTGTTGAAGGTGGAGAAGTAACATATACAGTAAAACTTGTAGATAAAACTGGAGCAGATGTAACGGTTACAAATGCAACGGTTGTAATGGTAACTTACACTTCAAGCGATACTACAAAAGGTGTAGATACTCCTTATGCAGATGGAGAAACTATAACTGTAATAATTCCAGCAAATGGAACATCAAATACATTTACAATAAAAACAATAGATGATTTTGTATTTGATGGAGCTGCTGGATCTTCAAAAGAAGAACAATTTAAACTTGTAGTCACAGATGTAACAAGTACTGAATTCGAAAATATCGTTATGAATGATGCTTCTAGAGGCGAAATTACTACAACTATCAAAGAGGGTGTAACTGTAGGAACTCCTGTAAATGCAAAAGTTGATGAAGATGATTTTGATGCACTAACGGCTAACTCAACTATTAAAGCAGAGAAAATATCTTTAGGTATCCAAAAGCCAAATGCTGATGATGCTTATACTCTTTCTTTTGATGCTGGAATAACAGTCTATAAAGGTAAGCACGATGGTGCATTAACGCCTTTTGTATACGGTGATACTAGAACAACACTAGAATCTGGTGGAAAAATCATTAATTATAAAGTTGATGGAAATACAATCACTGGATATACAGGAGATGAAGCTACCTATGCATCAAATAAAGTATTCGAAATTGTTTTGAACAAAGATAGTGCTATTTCAAGTGGTACAACTACAAAAGATACTTATACATATACGCAATTTAAAAATATTGACCACCCATTATCAGGTCCTGCTACTAGTATTGAAAATGATGATGACATCACTTTTGAGTTTGGGTTTAAGATAACTGACCAAGAGCAAGAAGGCAGTGTTCAAAAGTTTAAAGTTACTGTAAATGACTCAATGCCATCAAATACTGACCAAACTATAGTTTTAAATGAAGATAAAACTCAAAAAATCGTGATAAGTCCTGAGTCGTTTAAAGATGGGAAAATAGAAATTAATAATGGAATAGAAATTAAAATATTGGATTTAACTCCTGCAGGTAAAGTTATAAACATTTACGATGTCAGTAAAACTTATGTAGTAGGAGTTCTTACAAATAATGGCGACGGTACGGTTACATTTACGCCAAAAGCTGACTACAGTGGTAAAACAGCAGGCTTTTCTTATGCTGGAATTAGTGATGCAGATGGTGATACAGCAAGTGCGCAGGTGAATATAACTGTAAAACCAATAGCAGATGCGCCTAAAGTTACAGTAAATGATGTTATAGCTTATGAAGATGCAAATCCAACAGCACCAACAGTAGGTAATGCACTTGAGGGTGGAAATGTAATTGCTTTAGGATTATTAGTTCCAGAATTAAGTAAAGACCAAAAAGACCAAAATGATAATGATATTGCAACTGGAGCTGGGACACATACAGGTGACCATCCTGAGAGAAATGGCTACATCGAGCTTAAATTTACAAACGGATTAGCTGTAAGTGGAGCTATTTTAGAAAAAGAAAATGGCGATGATATTGCAGCGATTAATGCTAACGATCAAACTATTAAAATTTTCATTACTGATAAAGCCAATTATCATCATTCAGGTTTAAGCCCTGTTGCAGATGGCGCAATACAACTTACTGAGGATGAATATAAAAATTTAGCAATCATTCACGCAGAAGATAACGACACAGATATCAAAATAAATATAAAAACTACATCATACGAAGTTAATGATAGTGGAGTACCTTTAGTTGGTGTAGCAAGTAAATCTCATGATGCTACTATGACTGTTAAAATCTATCCAGTGACAGATGATATTTCATTGATTTGGAAGAATGACGGCGGATTAGGCACTATTGATGTTGCTGATGCTACCAACAAAACTTTCACATTTACTGCAATCAATGAAAGCACAAATGAAACTCCACAAGTTATTAACCTAACTACACTTCTTACAAAAACAAGTGGAACAGAAGCTAATGATGGAACGGCTGGAAATAAAGCAGATTTAGACGGTTCAGAAAAAAGAACATATGTGATTTCAAAAATTCCAGAGGGAACTATCGTTACTTTAGGCGGACAAAAAGCGATTGCAGGAAGTGATGGCATAGCAACTCTTGTATTTAACGATGTAAATAACAAACTAGCAGACCCAGACTTTAGCATTGAATTTCCTAAATTTTATAGCGGAACTATCACAAATGCCGAAATCAAATTATCAGTGTATGACAAAGGTGTAGATGCAGGTGATACAGCTGGAGTAGTGAAATCAGAAATAGTTAAATTTAGTATCATAGTAAATCCAGTAGCACAGCAATCAACAATCCAAGTAGGGCAATCAGTTGGTTTTGAAGATGCGGGAAGAAGCGGTGGCAATACTGATGCTAAAAGTGACACTATTAACGATGCAGCAAATGGAATCACTCTTGATATTAAAGTAACATCAGATGACAAAGATGGTTCTGAAAAATTCACTGTAACAATTGGTGAAATTCCTGATGGTGGGGCTATCTATTATAATGGCAGATTGTATGATAAAACTGGCGATATAACAGGAAGTGGTGCAATTGATTCTAAAGTTTCAGTAGATGCTACTGGAACAGGATGGGCAATTATTATTACAGAATTTGATAATACAAATCCACCAAAATTCATCCCACCACATAATGATGATTCAGACCATACATTAAAAGTGTCTTCAGTAACTAATGATGGAACTTCTGTATCAGGAGCTACAACAAAAGATATTTTAGTTGTTGTAAAAAATGTTGCAGATGCTCCAGTTGGAACAGAGTTAGATACAAATATCATAGCAACAGAAGATACATCATTTAATTTAAAAAGCATATATACACATCCTGAAAATCTTAAATCTTATGATGGCACGGAAGAGCTTACTGTAAAAATTAAGCTTACTACTGGATTTACACTAAAAGCCGGAACTCCATATTATATTGAAGATGGTGAATATGTAGTAAAAGCAAGTGATATTATTGCGAATAAGATATTGATTGACATGCCAACAAACTTTAGTGGAAGTGCAGAGTTAAAATTAACTTATGTAACTACAGAAAAAGCAGGCGAAGGCGATAGTAAAACTTGGAATACTCAAACAGTAAATATTTTTGTAAATCCAGTAGCAGACAATGTAACAGTTGCTACAGGTTCTACAATCCATGAAGATGCAGATGGTAGTGCAAACAAGATAAATCTAAAACCTGCTTTGACAGATACAGGTACAACACATGGTGCTGAAACTATTACAAGTGTTAAAATTTTAGGTACAAGCGTTCCTGCTGGATATAAACTCTATTCTGATGCAAACATGACTACTGAATTAACTAAGACTGGCAGTGATTATGTTATTACTAGCATCACTGATAGTATTTATGCGAAAAATGCTACACCTCATGCAGTAAGTGTCGATTTCACTTTAAAAGTTGAATATACTGTAAAAGATACAAATGGTACTAAGTCAGATGAGAAAACTTTCTCACATGAACATGTAGTAACAGTAAAAGCAGTTACAGATGCACCAACTATAGCAGTTACTGAAACTACAACTACTGATACTTCTAAAGTTGAGATTACAAATAGTGATAAAACAATCACTGTATCTGCTGACAATGTATCTTTCACTGTAAAAGTAAAAACTACAAGTGATGATAAAGATGATTCAGAAGAGGTACAAAGAATAGAGATTCATGGTGTTCCAAAAGGTGTAACAATTGATGGTGCATCATATAAAGGACATAGCGGAACTGACTCTGGCGTTTGGGTTATAGAAAATCCAACTGACAAAATTTTAGACGCTGATGGTGCATTTACTGAGATTAAATTCACTATAGAGAATGGTTCAGATTTTACAGGTAGAGATATAACTATCAAAACATTTACAAAAGATGTTGAAGCAAGTGAAGAGACAAAGTCTATTAACATCAGACTCAATGACTTTAGACCAGGACAAGGAACAGGGCCAGGAACTCAAACAACACCAGACTTTGAACTAACAGCAAAAAGTCCAACAATTAGCGAAGATACAAAACTGACACTAGATGATTTTTATAGTGTCTCTAGTACAAAAGGAGAAGTAACAGGAAGTCATTGGGCTACAACTATTACTGGTTTGCCAGAGGGAACAAAAGTTGAAGCTATAAATGGAGCTACAATTTTTACATATACACAAGATGGACAAACTCACTATGTTATTTCAGGAACTGGACAACAAGCTAGTGATATTCAAAATGTATTTAAAAATATTGAGATTACACCTCCA
>JAVETY010000165.1:0-3657 GCA_034005815.1 Sulfurimonadaceae bacterium
TCATCACATGACACAGTCGTCATAATCTGGGATGAGGCTAAAAGTGAAGCGTATCATCTAAGACAGGAGAATGTCATCATTCATGAATTTACACATGTGATAGACTTTATGAGTGGAGAGATAGATGGCGTTCCACCAATAGAGAAGTCAAAATACAGTGAGTGGAGCAGAGTTTTAAACGGTGAGTTTGATAAACTCAATAAAATAGCGCTCAAAAATAAAAATTGGGGCAAATATGAACTTCTCGGTAGCTATGCAAGCACAGATGAAGCGGAGTTTTTTGCTGTAGCAACAGAGAGATTTTTTGGTTCGCCTCAGAGTTTAAAAGAAAAATTCCCTGAGCTTTATAATGAACTTGAAAACTTTTATAAGATTGATCCTATAAAGCTAGTTGCTTAAGTAATATCTCCCGCCAATTCTAATCAAATTTTTCCTTTTTATTAAAAATCTCTGTATAATTTCTATAAAATTAAAGGCTTTATTATCAAAACTCCTACTCTTTTAGAACAATTTCAATCTTTTTGTGCGCAAAATCAACCCAACGACCTAGAGCAAGCAGTTTTATATTTTAGTATCTTTGGTGGCTTGGGCTGGGATGTGGATATGGATGAGGATTTGGAGATTCTTCTCGATGAACTTATCCTTGATAATTATGAATCCCTTCATCAAGACATCACTGCTGTAACAAAGGGGATTGCTTCTTGGCATGGGATACTTACTGGGATTGCGATGGGTGATCGTCGTAGTCACTCAGCATTTAAACGTGCACAAGTTTCACAAAATGATGGCGAAGCAGCCCTTCTTGAGCTTTGTAGAAAAGGGATAATCTCTCAAGAGTTAGCAAAGTCTCGCTCTTTCTTTGAAGATGTTCCAGTTTCAAACAAACTTAAATTTGCAGTTCCTTTTGTACGCTTTTGGTTTGCTTTTATCTCACCTATATTTAAAGGGATAAAAGAGGGAGATTTTGAAGAGTTTCATATACGCTTCGAAAACCATATGCAAGAGTTCGTAACTTATATCTATGAAGAGCTTTTTAGAGAACTTGTAAAAATATCTTTTAAAGATGATGCGATTGTAGAGATGGGTGGATTTTGGAACAAAGATATAGATATAGAACTTTTCGCCAAAACTACCTCTGGCAAAGTGATTGCAGGAACTCTCAAACTATCAAAAGAGAAGATGAAAAAAAGCGAACTCACAAAACTGCAAGAAAAAGCAGAGAGTGCTTCACTCCGTCCAGATATATATGTACTCTTTTCCAAAAATGGTTTTTCTAATGAGTTAAAAGGATTAAAGGGAGAGAATCTCAAACTTTTTTCACTGAAAAATTTTAAGACTTTAGCAGATAAAGAGTAAAAATGTATGACATGTCAAAAATGACATGTCAAAAAAACTAAGCTAAAAGGTTTTGCACTCTTGTAGCCAAAAAGTTATTTTGATGCGCTTGTGCAAGTGATGCCATATTGAGTTTCACTCCACTTGATTCAAAATCACTTACAGCTTTTGCAATATCCACATCACTCATCTGACTTCTAGCAGCTGATTTTTGTGTCATCTCTGTGAGCATAACGTTTACAGAACTCTCTAAAGAATTAGCAGTTGATCCCACTTCATTTCTTACAGTTTCAAGGGAGCGTGCAAAGTTTTCGATGCTCTCTTGTGAATCGATACTCAGCATTCCAGTATTTAACTCTCCAACTCTTGTAGTCATCTCTCCATCTCCAAGTGAGAAAGAAAGTTCTTGACCAAAGAGAGGTTTTGAGTTAAAAGTAGTTTGACTCATTGCATCATTCATCGCTGTTACAGTTGCATTAAACTCTGAAGTAAGCATATTTTTTTGCGAATCATTAAGAGCCGCACTATTGGATGCTACGCTTAATTCATTGAGACGCGTACCCATTTGCGAGACGTTCGTTAGTGTGCTATCTACAATTTGCATCATAGATATAGCATCATTAGCGTTCATCACACCTTGACCATCTGTCAAAATATCGCTCATCATGGCATGTGCAATCATCGCCATTGCTGGGTCTTCTGCATTACTTTTTTGTGCAGAAGAGATGTTACTTAAATCATTTTCAATCCCTTTTTTTTGCTGATTGATATTGATTGTGCTTTGAGCATTTAATGTGTTAGTTACTTGCATAACATCCTCCTTAACTAGGATTACAATACTTCATTATACATCATTTTAGAGAAATCTGGTTATTTAGTTAAAAAACCCATCAATTTTTCACTATCAAAGCTTGCATCTTTTTCACGATTTATCTCATCTATAAAATCTTTGAGACTAAAGAGTGGATTTTCCCGTACCGCTACTTTGTACGCCGTATTTTTCACGATTAGATTTATTTGTCCACCTGTGAGAGAGTATTTTGCAAGCACTTTTACATCTACATCATCTCCATATGGAGCTTCTTTTGGTAACATTTTTGTCCAAAGAACGATGCGTTGCTCTTCATCTGGTTTTTTAAACTCTATCTTATAATTAAAACGTCTTGAGAATGCTTTGTCGATATTTTCCAAAAGGTTCGTGGTTGCTATAAGCATCCCTTTGAAGTTTTCTATCTGTTCCAAAAAGATATTTTGCATTTGGTTATGCATCTGATCTGAGCCTGAGCTAATTCCACTTGAGCGAGAGCTTAGAAACTGATCCGCTTCATTTAAAAGTAAAATTGGTTCTGTTTTTGTCTTATTACATAAATCATAATAAGTATCAAAAATCTTACGCACATTTTTTTCACTCTCGCCCACATACATAGACAAGATTTTAGAACAGTCAAATGCAAGAACTTGACGTTTAAGCGACTTAGCAAGTGAATATGCAGTCATCGTTTTTCCAGTTCCAGCAGCTCCATAAAAGATTATTCGTGCGTCAATTCCACTTTTTTTATCTTTTATCCCCCATGCGATGAGACGACCACTTACCTCTTTATCCATTTGGCGCATCAGATTTTCTAGAGTTTGTTGTGTTTTTTGATTGAGTACAACATCTTCTAAAGATGTTTCAGGCTCGATAAGTTCAAAAATATCTTGATCTTCTATCAGAGCATTGAGTTTTAACCGGCGTACTTTTTTATTTTTATTTGGATGAATGATGCTTTGAAGCACCTCATCTACAATATAAAAAGAGCGTGAAATCCCACCAAAAGGGTTGAGCATCTCTTCATAATCGATAATTCCTTCGCTTAAAAGGTTGCTTCCATCTTCAAGTAAAGAGCGATTTTTAATTCTCTCATACTCATCTTGAGAGATCAGCTCGATAAGCGTATTCATCTCACGTAGAGAGTTATCTGTTCCACTATACTCTTCGCGAAGCAGTGCGATAAATATCACTTGTTCATAGGTAGTCATCTTTTTTTGTTTAAAGAATTTATCAAGTACCAAGCTCTCTTTTGTTTGTGCAACGCGCTCTGCTATTCTTTTCTCCAAGGCGCTTAGTTTACTAAGAACTCTATCTATTCCCAAAGAGTGCTCATGTACATTTTGGCGGATAATGCTTATCTTTTGGTACAACTCTATACGTAAAAATTGATCTTGTAAATATTCCAAATGGTCTGCATAGGCTTTGATATCTGGTAAATCCACCTCAAGCGTACCATCTTGAAGTAGTTTTAAAAACGAAGGTGCTAAACCTATCGCCGTATTTAAAAGCTC
>JAVETY010000038.1:0-15202 GCA_034005815.1 Sulfurimonadaceae bacterium
TCATCATATATTTAACAGTCATCTTTTCTTTAAGAATAATATGGCGTATTTGATAAAAAAGCAAAAATAATTATATTTTGTCATATTTTTTAATAAATTCAAATTTTTAACAATTATTTGGACTAATGGTTAATAATATATATTAAGGTTATTTTATGTAACATGATGTTGAATAAATAGTTATAGCTACACACAAGGAGAAAAAATGTCATTAGCTAAGTTACATCAAATTGAAGATATATTTGAAAAAAGAGGGAATATAGAATTAGCAACAGCTTGTAAAGCTATTGTTGGTTCTGATGGTGGTAATTGTATTGGAAAATCTATAGATGAAGATGCAATGAAAGAAACAATGGGTACATCAAAGGTAATTTGGTTAAAACACAAAATAGTAATACTTGAACATCAAGAAGAATTTAAAAATGAATGTCAGCAATTAGGATTAAATCCAGATGATTTTTTAAAAGAGATCAATGAAGAAGTAATGAAAGTTGAAGCATCACTATAGACAATGCTATAACAAATCAGAGTATCCAATAAATTACCTAGCGTTAATTTATTGGCTATCTTAAACCGTTAGTTTAAAATGTGCCCCCATATTAAAACACAGTGAATAGGAAATCTATGATTTTAGATAGTTTATGGAAAGATAACATTCTTTACCAACCAGAAAGCCTCATAAAGGTTTATAAAAACAAATTAATTGCATTATCTATGTATGAGCATGCAAAGAATCATACAAACAATTCTGTAGGAGCCACTGGTGGTAGAAATAATGATGAAACAAAAAAACATTTTGCAGAAAGATTTTTAACTTCATCAGCTCGAACACAATTTGTTGTAATTGATCCGAGAGAAGACTTCAAAACAGTTTCTAACAATTTGAAATCCACATTTAGTAGTGGGAAAATATCTATATTAGATATCCCTGCGGGTACGGGTGCAGGGGTACTGTCACTGCTTATAAATCTAGCAGAATTACGGTTCCATTCGAAACTGCCAAAGTTGCCATTACATGTAAATATAGTAGGAGCTGACTTTTCCATATCGGCATTAATAATTTATAGCCAGTTGTTGCAAGAGATAGAAAATTTTCTTAAACAACATTTGATTTTTATTGAATACGAAACTTGCGAATGGGACGCGACTAACCCACAATCAACGAATTTATTAATAAGACAGTTCTTAAAAGAAGAAGACAAATATGAAGAGCACTATGTCCTCATGTCGGCTTTTAGCGGTGTAGGAAGTAGTAATTATAAAAAATTTGATAAATCCTTTGACTATATACAAACTGCCTTGTCACATTTGCATGCAACTATATTGTATATTGAACCCAACACGAATGAAGCAAGTTCCTTTTTAGGGTTTATAGACAAACTCCATAATAAATTGACAACATGGTTATCCAAAGTAATTAATCTTTCAATTAATTCTGATGCTAGATTTCAGTGGCATGATCCAATTACAGGGAATACGCCAAAAAGTACGATTATCCTCAAGCAATATTCAAGAGAATAACATGAATAATTACCATAATATTGCTATGAGGTCACTCAATCAAGTAAAAACTTTAAATCCAATTTTATATTTAAGTATACGTTGCTTCTACGAAGACTTTTCAGAATCATTAGTGAGAAACAAGTTGTTTGATGAGTTAATAAAAAGAAAGCTTCAAGTTAGAAAGCATTGGGCAACAAAAAGAAATAAATTATATAAAGAAAAAAGTGAAAATGATTTCATTTACAGAGACATATTGTCTCTATCTCCTTTTGGAATAATCTCAGAATCATATTTAATGAGATTAATGTCTCAAGAAAATTTTATAGAAAACAAAAAATTTATTTACAGTTACTTACTTCCTGAAAACACAAAATCTACTAGAAATTTTCAATATTATTTTAATGGTTATAAACGAAGAAATGAAGATGTATACAAGGCTTTACTAAAAAACCAAAATTCAATAGCACTTGTATTGGATCTATCAAAATTTTATCCATCAATTAATATCGAAACTGCCAAATATCAATTTATTGCAAAGCTTGAAGAGAACACTAAACCTCGAATTTTTAAGTTAGCACGCAATATAACAAACTCAATTCTTGAACAATCTTCAAAAGGTGTACCTATAGGTACTGAATTAAGTCATCTAATGGCTCAGATTTATTTAGAAGACTTTGATACTAAACTATCTGAACAATATCCAGAAAAATATTTTAGATATGTTGATGACATTATTATAATATGCAAGTCAATAGAAAAAGATTATGTCATTGAATATGTCAAAGCTTCATTACCAAGTGAGCTAAATATCAATACCGACAAAACTGATCAATTAACTTTGGATGAATGGAAACTACTCTATTCAAACAAAGATCTTGAGGAAGGTAATTTATTTGAAGTTCTGAATTTTATTACTGCATATGTATCGATGCATCCTTCAAAAATCGATAGTTTGGAACAAGACATTAAATCGTTGGGTTACAATATTCCATTGAGTAGAATCAAGAATCAAGCCAAAAGCAAAGGGTTTATGTCTTATATAAAGAGTTTAATCAAGAATGAAAAAAGATATAGCACTTTTGAAATTTACTTTACGAAAAATGAATACATTGTAAAACAACTCATCAACCTACAAAAATTTTACTTGATTGAATTCAATAAGATTTTAAAGCTAGATTATGACAATTCAAGTAGCGCTGAGAATAGAGCAAATACACAAAAATTAAAATTTGTGACAAATAGGCTGTTGTATCTTTCTACATTGGAAGACTTGGAAAGAATAGGGAAAGTTCTTCCAGAAACAGAGAAATTCGAAGATACTAAAGAAGTAATAAATGCATTGGTTACAAAAAACCTAACAAATTCAATTCAATATGGTGGTAAGGTTATTCAAACCATATGTGAACTATGGATAGAAAATGATTATGAAACCATTGAATTTAAATATAATGATTTCACCAATATCAAAAATATTGATGATGTCATTGATTCGCTAATAGTTTTGTTTTTGTATAAAGTTGTAACTTTCAATGTTATAGAATTGCTAACCTTACTTAATGACTACAATGAAGAGTATATACAAGTAGTGCTGTGTGATGACTATGTAGTCAAAAATAGACAATATGACTTTTTAGTAGAATTACAAGGATTATTGCAAGGTCGAGACTTAAATACTAAATATGACTTGCTAACGACTAGATATGATAATGACGAAACTATTCAACTCGCTGGCTTGAATTTAGGCTTGTCATATTCTTAATAAATAGACTAACAACACCTTGTAACGAAACGGCTATGCCGTCGTTAAAATAGGGGTCAGGTGAGAATGGCATTAACTTAAACAATAATTTTCAAAATACACCCCAAAATACACCCCTGTGAGTGAATCTCCACTTTTAATATAAAAATATAACAATCTGCAATACTTTTTAATCCTGCAATTAAAAACAACTATACTTTTTAGATATTTTATAAAAGGTGTATATTATGCCAACCAGATTACGAGTAGATTTAGCAGGCTACCATCATGTTATAAACCGTGGAGTCAATCGTTCTGTCGTTTTTAATAGCCCAGACGATAAAGAGTTATTTTTACAAATTATTAATAAGTCTGCAACTATTCATAAAGTGATTTTACATGATTATTGCATCATGGATAACCACTACCATCTTCTTATAGAAACTCAAAAAGAGAACATATCAACATTTATGCGTATAGTCAATGCAAATTATGCAAAATACTATAACAAAAAGTATAAACGTAGCGGGCATTTATGGCAAGATAGGTATAAATCAAGATATATTACTTGCGAGGATTATCTTTATATACTTATCCGATATATAGAGAACAATCCTATAGAAGCAGGATTAAGCCACAAAGTAAGTAAATATCCTTTTACTTTGGCATCAATTCTTTTGAAAGCAAAAGAACATTATCCATGTTCGAATGAATCGCTTCTCAAAAAAGAGTTTGATATAAAAACATTAGCTGAGTTTTTAGATGCTTCTCTTTCACAAGATGAACTTGAATTTCTCCAAGAAAAAGAGAAACAAAAAGTAGTAAAAAGTGGTGATGGCATTATGATGAAACGCTCCAAAAAGTTTGAAGAGCATTTTATGGATGCACAAACGAAGCAGGAAAGAAATGTAGCCATACTCAATGCTTATCTTGATGGGTACTCTCAAGTAGACATAGCAACTTATCTCAAACTTTCAAACTCTATGATTTCAAAAGTAGTAAAAAGTGGAGATTCACTCACAGGGGTGTAAGTGTGAGCTTCACATTTATGCATTAAGTCTTAATTTGGTACAATAAAAGGACTGAAGGAGATTTTATGCAAATTGTAAATGATATAAAGCCTGTTACATATCTAAAAAGTAGAGCAGCTGATGTTCTAAAATATATTAATGAAACTCATAGGCCTATGATAATCACACAAAATGGTGAAGCTAAAGCTGTTATACAAGATCCAAAAAGTTATGAAGATATGAGAAATGCTCTTGCTATAATGAAGCTTCTTTCATTTGCAGAAGAAGATATTAGAAGTGGAAATTTTCAGACTGAAGAAGATGTTTTTAACTCTGTTGAAGAACTTCTAAGCGAATGAGTAAAATTTACAAAGTTAAATGGACTTCAAATGCAAAAGAAGACCTTTTAAATATTGTTGATTATATCAAAAAAGATAGCTTAAGTGCTGCAAGAAAAGTTTATGAACAAATAAAAGAACAAGCACAATCTAGCAACTTTTTTCCTTTAAAAGGTAGAGTAGTTCCTGAACTTCTAAAAGAAGGTATAACTATTTACAGAGAACTGATTGCACAACCTTGGAGAATTATGTATAAAATTGAAAATGACACTGTTTATATTATGGCTATTTTTGATTCAAGACAAAATTTAGAAGAGTTGTTATTACAAAAACTATTAAGAGGACATATGCTAACAAAACAGAGTAACCTATAAATTATACCTAGCGGCAATTTATTGGCTATATTCAGCCACCGCTATACTCACGACAAACACATTGACTTAGAAGAAAGATGGATAACCTTGGGGACAACAACTAAAGAAAAAATCTTAGTTGTTGCCAATATGTTTTTTGATGAAAATGGTGAAGAGATTATTAGAATAATAAGTGCAAGAAAAGCAAATCAAAAAGAAAGGATTTTTTATGAGCAACATTAAACAAAGAGAAAAGTTCGATGATTATGAAGTGCAAGATGAATATGATTTCACAGATGGCATTCGAGGTAGGTTTTATGAACCTAAAAAGATACCAGTTTCACTGAGATTAGATAATGATATTATCTTGTTTTTTAAAAAATTAGCAAGTGAAAAAAAAGTACCTTACCAAACACTCATCAACGCTTTTCTTAGAAAAGAAATGCAAGCACTATAACAAGTACGAGGAGACCAATAATTTACCCTAGCGGGAAAATTATTGCTCACGACAAATGTTAGTCTCCAAGCACAAATATATTAAAAGAATAATATATAACACTCTAATTTGATTGTCATTACGAAGAGCAACTAATATGAGATATGCCAGCGATATCAAAAAATGCAGAAGGCTTTTTTCTATAGTATTTCTCTTCTATCTCGCTAGATTGCTCAGCATATGGGTTTGTCATAATCTCTTGTAACTCTTTTATAAGTGTGTAGTCTTCTTGTTCGGCTTTTTGATAAGCAGGAACTAGGAACCATTCTCGTAGTGTATATTTTGGATTGACTTGTTTCATCTTTTGTGAGAGCTTTTGGCGAGATTCTTTCGTTGTAACATTGATGAGAGATTTCCACATTTCTAGCCACTTGGACCAACTTTGTAAAAGCTTTTCATTATTTATAAAATCAAGGTAAAAGCTTTTAGTAAGCCCAGAAATATCATCAGGTACGTTAGAGAGTTCACGAAAAAAGAGAGTGTAGTCGAGTGAAGTTTCTATCATTAACTTTACAAGATCATCAAATAGCGTTGCGTTAAAGGTTTTTAGACCTAGTTTAGAAGCCCACATCTGATTCATTTGAGATTGCATAATGTTAGAGAAGTTGTTTTTTATATTTTCAAGTTCTAGCAACTCATTTGGATGTGATTTGAGCAAGGGTTGGAGTGCGAGACAAAACATAGTAAAGTTACGCTGTGCAGCTTGAGGTTGATTAAAAAATGAGAAGTGAACTCCGCCACCCGTCCATGGTTGATACTTAGGATCAAACATATCGATAAATCCAAATGGACCATAATCCAGCGTATAGCCACCTGCAGCGCAGTTATCGCCATTGAAATTGCCTTGAGTGTAACCGACACGAACCCAATTTGCTACGAGTGAAGTAAGACGACTGCAAAACTCACGAGCTAATAACAGCACTTTTTCCTCTATAGTTAAATTTGTATCGATAACATCACTATATTCACGCTCTATGAGGTGTAAAACTATCATCTCAAGCTCTTGCATTGCTTTTGGATGCTCATTTTTACGTGCACGACGACCAAAGAGTTCTAGTTGACCTACTCGAAGAAAAGAGGGTGCGACTCGTGTTGTAATAGCCGCGGCTTCTTCTATCATAACTTCAGGATTTTTTGAGTGAGAACCATCTCTAAACCATGGGCGTCTGACTTTTTCTGTTTGTGATACGTAGAGACTCAAAGAGCGTGATGTAGGAACTCCAAGGGCATGCATATGCTCTTGCGCCAAAAACTCTCGAATACTAGAACGCAGTACTGCGCGACCATCAGCTCCACGACAGTAAGGTGTTCTGCCGCCACCTTTGAGTTGCATTTCCCAACGTTTACCATTTATGACAGCCTCAAGGATAGATATCGCTCTGCCATCACCGTATCCATTTCCTGTTTTAAAAGGACACTGTTCGTAGTACTCAGTACCATAGATAGAAAGCGCGTACCCAGTTGCCCAGCCTATCTTTCGTAGTGGCTCTGGTAACTGCGAGGTATCACCAGAAAAAAGTCGAATAAAATCTTCTGAAGTTGCCAGAGTATCACAAAGCCCAAGTTCAGCAAAAAAGTTCTTACTATGTGTAATGTACATGGGAGATTCAATTGGAGTAGGATTTACGGGTACATAATGACCGCTAAATACTTCTCTAGGTGCGTGGTCTATGCCGTCTGAGGTAGCATCTGGATCAGAGTGAAGCGTGTCCATGAAAGAGTAGTCTGCTAAGAGTGCTAAATCTTCAAGGCAGTTTATAGTTTGATATGTGTGTTTTATTTCTTGCATATGATCTCTTTGTTGTAATAAAATTTAAATATAAAAATCTATAACACAATATATATCTGATCCATCTTTATAATAAATGAGTAGTTTAAATTATACTAAAAGAAATATTTTATTTTTAGAATCACTCAAAAGATATAATCTGCGCAAAGTATGACATGTCATAAGAGATTCCGTGTCAAGCACGGAATGACGGTGGCTTTGTCATCCTGAACTTGATTCAGGATCTCATGAGCCTAAAAAAAGTATGACATGTCATAAGAGATTCCGTGTCAAGCACGGAATGACGGGACTGTGTCAAGCACGGAATGACGAGAGGAAGTCATCCAGAGCGCAAACCCGTCATCCTGAACTTGATTCAGGATCTCTTGAGTCTGTGTAAAGTATGACATGCCATAGAGAAATTTAGGAACGAAAAGATTGATTACAAATAGTATTTGAACATCTAAGATATAAAGTGCTAAAATTGCGTATATTAGGTGGATTAATGAAAATAAAAATATTACAAATATTAAGCGTAACGATGATGCTTAGCATAACTACACAAGCGGCAGAAATTACCAATGAAGCAAAAATAAGTGGTCAAATAAGATCATTTAGTATAGCGCGTTCATTGGATTTTTCTCAAAAAGATGACTATACAAGAAGTGCAAATGCTATTGGTGGTTTTTTAAAGTATGAAACAGCTGATTTTTACGGCTTTCATCTAGGTGGTGCTTTTTATACTACAAATGGCTTTGCTCTCAAGAGTGATAAAGCAAATAATCCTAAAGTAGACCCAACACTACTTGGCGTAGACAATAAAAGTTATACGATACTAGGTGAAGCATATCTAGAATATAAATATAAAAATACAGAGTTAAAACTAGGTCGTCAAAAGTTAAATACTCCACTCGCTGGAGCTGATGATGGACGGATGTTACCTAACCTCTTTCATGCGTATACCTTGACCAATACAGATATAGAAGATACAAAGATATTTATCTCGCATGCTACACATTTTGCGCAAGGTACCTTTGGTAGAATCTACTCTGCACAAGCAGGTCAAATAGGAGCGCAAATATTATCTGCAACTGCCGCATACTCTGCCGTAGATTCTAAAAACCAAGTAGGGGAGTTTGTCAATATCGGAACCTACGCACTTGGCACTAAAACTGATGGACTCTCTATCGCATCTCTTACATATAGTGGAGTCAAAGGGTTAAAACTTCAAGCATGGGATTATTATGCGCATGATATTTTAAATGCTATCTACCTTCAAGCGGATTATAAACTCGATATGAGCGAAACTATTAAGCCTTTTGTGGCAATGCAATATATAAAAGAAAATGATGCAGGCAAAAGACTACTCAAAAATATGGGTGGAGATGGGAAGCTAGATAGTGATTATTTTGCTATCAAACTCGGTGTAGATATAGAAAATTTTAACACCTACATAGCTCATTCCCGTGTAAGTGCAAATGATGTAACAGACCCAGTGTATGCAAATGCTACTATCACTATGTGGGGTGGAATGCCTGCTTTTATTCAAGGCATGTTAACGCGATTAGCTGGAACAAAAGCTTCTAAAGTCCATACAGCCTATAATTTTGAGCAAGTTCTTGTAACTGCTTCGTATGCAAAGTTTATTATGGATAAAAACAATGGTTGGACATATGGAAATGCAAGTGAAATAGATTTGAGTGCTACATACAAACCATCATTTGTAAAAAACTTAGAGCTTAAAGCAAGAGCTACCTATGCGAATGATTTTCTAGTTATGAACGCTAACGGTGGGACTTTAAGTTGGGATGAGTACCATTTTATAGTGAAATATAATTTTTAAGGTGTCAGATATGAGATTTTTAATAAAGATGTTTTTATTTTTTATACTATTACAAAATATTATATATGCTGATAAGCTAGAGAATATTACTCAAAATAATAAACTGAAAGTTTGTATATGGAGTGAGTATTTCGGCATATCCTATCTTGATCCAAGAACACAAAAGCTCATAGGAATAGATAGTGATTTGGCTCTAGAGTTAGCAAAAGATTTACAAGTAGAACTCGAATATATACCAAGTTCATTTCCTACATTTATAGAAGATTTAGCTCAAAATAGATGCGATATCGCAATGTTTGCTATTGGAAATACTTCTGAGCGAATAAAATATGTTCGCTTTACTACGCCACATCTTTCAAGTGATATCTATGCAATCACAACAAAAACAAATAAAAAAATAAATAAGTGGGATGATATAGATAAAAAAGGCGTAGTAGTAGCTGTAGGTAAGGGAACGTATCATGAACCAGTGATGAAAGAAAAACTAAAATACGCAACACTTTTAGTAGCAAAAGATTTTCATACAAGATCTCAAGAAGTTATATCTGGTCGCGCTGATGTTTTTATGACTGATTATCCTTATGTAACGAGAATGCTCGCCAAAACAGATTGGGCAAAACTTATAAGCCCCACTACAGAGTACTATAAATCAACATATGCTTGGGCTATGAGCTATGGAGATGATAGATTTTATAACAGGGTGGAAGAGTTTTTAAAAGATATCAAAAAAGATGGCAGACTTTTACAATTAGCTAAAAAAAATGCTCTAGAAGCTATAGTGAAATTGGACTAGGAACTAGAAATATATATGAAACAAAAAAATATAAGAGATATATATAAAGCAATCATAATTACAGTTTTGATTTTACTTATTATTATAGGTGGTGTGATTTTCTCTTTGAGTATTTTAAAAGATGAAGCTATCGATACCAATCTTAAAATTGCTGATTTTCACTCAAATACTTTATCAGAGCAACTTATCGAAACCTTTGTAAACCTAAACCGCACGATAGAAGAGTTGGACAACTCTATAAATACAAAAGAAAATATCAGACTACTAAAGAATAAATTTGTAAATATCCTCTCAAATAATCCATATATCCGTTCTATAAATCTCATGGATGAGGACAAAGTTATTATCTATAGTTCAAATGAGAAAAATATAGGGGTAGTTTTGCATAGTGATTGTTTTTATCCAAAACCTATGTTTAATCAAAAAATATTAAGATTTGGAAATCCTTGGATAGGAAGAGATTTTGAAGATGCAGAGGATATAAGACAACTTAGTGATGTAGATAAAAGTAGTTCTAGTTTCCTGCCAATTATCAAAAAAATCACAATAGATGCGGAAGATTTTTATATAGCTATAAATGTCAATAGCGATTATTTTATAAATAAATACGCTAGTAACTTAGAAAAGAATTTTGCAACACTTGAGCTTATAAGAATAGATGGCATGTTGCTATTTTCATCAAATCCAAATAGACAAGTTGGTAGATATATAAAAAATAGCGCTTTAGTTGAAGAAGCGATACTAAAAAGCCATTCATTAGGTATAGAAACTATAGAAAATAAAGAGTATTTAACTAGTTATAGATTAACAGATATTTTTCCTTTAAATGTTTCTATTGGCTTAGATTATGAAAAAACTATGATTGTATGGGATGAAAAAAGAGAACTTATCATCTACATCATTACACTTTTGGTTTTGTTTTGTATAGCTTTGGTTTTTACACTTGTATATAGATTTGCAAAAGAGAAACAATATGAACTGGAGATTCAAAAATCAACTCAAAAAACACTTCAAAAAGCAAAAGAATCAGCAGAGAGTGCTAATAATGCAAAATCAGACTTTTTAGCCAATATGAGCCATGAGATTAGAACACCACTCAATGGCATAATAGGTCTTACAGATTTAGTATTAAAAAGTTCTCTTGACGCGCAACAAAAAGATTATTTATTAAAAGCTCAAAAATCTTCACATGCTCTTTTGTTTCTTATTAACGATATTTTAGATTATTCAAAAATAGAAGCTGGAAAACTAAACCTAGAAAGTAAAGAGTTTGAGCTATGTGAGGTTATAGAGAGTATAAGAGACTTGTTTGAGTATCAGGCTCATAGTCGTGGGATATCTTTTGAAACAGATGTACCTGCGCATCTATACTTGATAGGCGACTCTCTAAGACTTCGCCAGATACTTACAAATATAATAGGTAATGCTATAAAATTTACAAAAAAAGGTTTTATAAATCTTACTATAAGTGTTGTTGAACAAGACAAAGAGTATGTGAACTTAAAATTTAGTATTAAAGATAGTGGCATAGGAATGAGCGAAGAGGTACAAGAAAATCTCTTTCAAAAGTTTACTCAAGCAGATAACTCTATTACAAGAGAGTATGGAGGTTCAGGTCTTGGTTTATCTATCTCAAAAGAGTTAGTAGAACTTATGGATGGACAGATTTGGGTTGAATCATCAATAGGTGTAGGGAGTGAGTTTATATTTGAGTTGAAATTTAAAAAAGCAGATATATCAAATAAAAAAATAGAAGTAAAAGATATAAATAGAGAGTTTTTATCACATCTCTTGCTTGTAGAAGATAATAATATAAATCAGATAGTTGCAGTTGGAATACTAGAAAATCTAGGTCTAAGCGTAGATGTTGCCAATAATGGAATAGAAGCGGTTGATAAAGTAAAAATACAAAAATATGACCTTGTTTTGATGGATATTCAGATGCCTATCATGGATGGATTTGAAGCTACAAAAAAGATAAGAGAATTTAATAAAGAGCTTCCTATTATAGCACTCAGTGCAGCCCTCATAAGTGAAGAAAAAATTTTACAAGCAGGAATGAATGCACATCTAGAAAAACCAATAGATCAACAAAAACTCATCCAAATACTATCTAAATATATAAATAACATTGCAACAAAAACAGATGTGATAACACATAATACACAAGAATATTATGGGGTAGATATAGAAGAGTTAAAAGCAAGGATAGGTGACAAGCCAGAAGTTATAAAGCAACTTCTTTTAAACTTTTGTGAAGATTATGCATCCCCAGAACAGAAGTTTGATGCTATAGGAAGTAAAGAGTTTACTAAAGCTATTCATTCATTAAAAGGTGTAAGTGGAAATATCTCACTCACACATATATATGAGCTAAGTAAAAAGATACATGATAGTGAAGATATGGAGTTGATAAAACAACTAACACCCACCCTAATAGCGTTAGTAAACACAACGACAAGCAAACTAAAAAGTGAACTAGAGCTAACTAATCCTTATGATAAAGAAGAGATAGAGTATAATAAAAACGAAATTCAATTGTTTTTAAAAGACTTTATAAAGGACTTAGAACACTTTGTTGTGATAGTTCCAGATAGAGTAAATATTTTACTGCGTATTTTAAAACAAAACAAAAAAGAAGAAGATATACCAAGTATAAAAGATGACTTAGTTCATTACAAATACAACGAAGCAAATGAAAAAATTAAACATATTTATGAGAGTTTAGAATGATAAAACAAAAAATATTATTAGTAGATGATGAGCCAAGTAATATATCAGTATTGGTTGAGATACTTAACCTAGACTATACTCTTTTAGTTGCTACCTCAGGTTTAGATGCGCTAAAAATACTAAACTCTCAAAATGATATAGATTTGATACTTTTAGATATAGTAATGCCTCATATGGATGGTTATGAAGTGGCGCATGAGATTAAAAATACTAAAAAACTGAGAGATATTCCATTTGTTTTTTTAACAGCTAAAAGTAATCCACAAAGTATACTAAAGGGATTTAGTGCAGGTGCAGTTGATTATATAGCGAAACCTTTTTCAAAAGATGAACTCCTAGCAAGGGTTCAAACACATTTAAAAATCAAAAAACTTAGTGTTGCATTAGAGAAAAAAGTAATAGAACTCGATGGAGCTATGAAACATTACAAAGCACTTAACTTGGCACTTCCGGTAGGTGTTATAGTTTATAAAGCTAAGAATAAAAATATATCTTATGTTAATACTTCTGCTGAACGTATTTTGCAAATGAGTAAAGATAAGTTAGTAAAAAATGGCTTACAATCTAAAAAATGGACTCCAATTCATGAAGATGGTTCTGATTTTGAAGCATATTCAAATCCAGCCTTGATAACGATAGAGACAAAAAAACCTGTGCGTGATGTGATAATAGGACTAAAAAATGATGATTTTACTACGTGGATAGACTTAAATAGTGAGGCTATTTTTGATAAAGATGCAGAACTGCTAGAAGTGATTTTAACTATCACAGATATAACAAAACAAAAAAATATAGAAAAAGAGTTAGCAAGAGAACAAAAAAGATTTGCTTTAGCAATAGAAGGGTCCGAAGATGGACTGTGGGATTGGAACCTTGTTACAAATGATGCTTATATCTCTGATCAGTTTCAAACTATGTTGGGTTATGATGCTGGTGAATTACCTAATTTACACACTGCATGGTTAAACCAAATCCATCCAGAAGATAAAGCAAAAGCTTTTAAATCTGTAGAAGATTATTTGCAATCAAATGCACAAGGTGTTTATGAAAGTCGTTTTAGGATGCGTAAAAAAAATGGAGAGTATATTTGGGTATTAGGAAGGGGTAAAGCAGATATTTCACCTGAAGGCATTCCACTTAGATTTGTAGGATTTAATACAGATATAACAAAGCAGGTAAACCAAGAGATAGAACTTGAACACTCTGCGAAGCATGATGCACTTACAGGCCTTCCAAATCGTTTTTTATTATCAGAGCTATTAAGTCATATGATGGATCAGGCTCATAGAAATGATGAACAAATAGCTTTAGTTTTTATAGATTTGGATGGATTTAAACAGATTAATGATAATTATGGACATGAAGCAGGGGATTTTGTTCTAAAAGAGATATCTATCCGTATCAAGAAGGTGATACGAGCAAATGATATAGTATCAAGAATTGGTGGCGATGAGTTTGTAGTTGTTCTAACACAAACGAAAGAGCATAAAAAGCTCATACCATTATTAGATAGAATTTTATTTGAGATAGCAAAACCTATCGTTTTTAATAATGATACACTCAAAGTATCTGCAAGTATAGGAGTTAGTTTTTATCCTCAAACTCTTGATATTGGTGCAGAAGTTTTACTTCGTCAAGCAGACCAAGCTATGTATGGAGCGAAGATAAATGGTAAAAATAAATATCATTTTTTTGATACACAAGCAAATGATGAATTGCACCAACACCAAGAAAAATTAACTCTTATTCGTAATGCTATTGTAAATAATGAATTAATACTTCATTATCAACCAAAAGTAAATATGCAAACTGGTGAGATTCTAGGTTTTGAAGCACTTGTGAGATGGCAACATCCTGAACTCGGACTTTTATTTCCTGATAGTTTTTTGCCATATATAGAAAAAAATAGTGCGCTTATGATACAGCTAGGTGATTGGGTATGTAATTGTGCATTTAAACAACTAGAAGTGTGGGTCCAAAGTGATATAAAAACAACTCTAAGTATAAATGTAAGTTCACATGAATTACAACAAAATAACTACATAGAAAAATTACAAATATTATTTGAAAAATATACAAAAATATCACCTTCTATGATAGAGTTGGAAATCTTAGAGACACATGCCTTGGAAGAGTTCTCGCATATATATAAGATACTTCAAACTTGTAAAAATATGGGTATAAAAATAGCGCTTGATGATTTTGGAACTGGATATTCATCTCTTCATTATCTCAAAAAATTTCCTCTGAATATAATCAAAATAGATAAATCTTTTGTTATGGATAGCTTGTCGCAAAGTAGCAGTTTATCTATAGTAGATGCTTCATTAGGACTTTCTCGTGCATTTCAATGTAGTGTCATCGCTGAGGGTGTTGAGTCTATTGAGATAGGAGAGATGCTTATCCAGCTAGGTGTATCAGTAGCGCAAGGATATATAATAGCGAAGCCTATGGATCAAAAAGAAGTTCCTCATTGGATTAAAAGTTATAAAAATCATCCAAAATGGATAGCAACTAAAACACTTGAAAATGAAGATAGAGCTATTTTATATGCATCAGTTGAGCATCGCAATTGGTTTGATAAAATAGAAAGATATTTTAACAAATCAGAAATAGAACTTCCTACC
>JAVETY010000166.1:0-3645 GCA_034005815.1 Sulfurimonadaceae bacterium
TTTAGTATGACAAAATGCAAAGTTATTTACAAATAAAATATATTTTTAGTACGATGAGGTTATGAAAAAAGATATCTTTGCAAAGATGCAAATACTAAGTGATAGTGCTAAATACGATGTAAGTTGTAGTTCGAGTGGAAGCGAAAATAACTATAAAACAGGAGAACTCGGAGCCACACAAAATAGTGGAATCTGCCATAGTTTTACAGCAGATGGCAGATGCGTGTCACTTCTAAAAGTTCTTCTAACAAACTTTTGTATCTATGACTGTGCGTATTGTATCAACCGTGTGAGCAATGATATCCCTCGTGCTGCTTTTAGCCCTCGTGAACTAGCAGATATTACCATTAACTTTTATAAGCGTAACTATATAGAAGGGCTTTTTCTAAGTTCTGGCATTATCGAGAGTGAAGATAAGACGATGGAACTTATCTTGCGTGTTTTAGAAATACTACGGTTTGAGCATAAGTTCAATGGCTATATACATGTCAAACTCATCCCTGGAAGTGACGCGGCACTTATAGAGCGCGTCGTACATCTTGCTTCAAGAGTAAGCTCCAATATAGAACTCCCAAGTGACGCTTCACTCAAACTCCTAGCACCCAATAAAACAAAAGAAAAAGTCCTCCAACCTCTTAAACTAGCGCGTGATATGAGTCTAGAACGTACCAATAAAGTGATAGGTATGAGTACGCAACTCATCGTAGGTGCAACTCCTGAGAGTGATTTTGATATTCTAAAGCTTAGCTCAGCGCTCTATGATAAAGCACTTCTCAAGCGTGTTTACTACTCTGCATATATCCCTGTTAATGATGATAAAAAGCTTCCAGCGATTGTAAATAAACCGCCACTTCTTCGAGAACATAGACTCTATCAAGCCGATTGGTTGATACGTTTTTATGGATTTGGATTTGATGAGATACTCTCTCACAAGCACCCAGACCTTGATGAAGAGCTCGATCCAAAAACTCAGTGGGCACTTCAAAATCTTCATCTTTTTCCTATAGAGATACATAGTGCATGCCAAGAAGAACTGATACGAATACCTGGAATAGGGCTACGAGGTGCGCAAAAGATTATAAGTGCGAGAAGATTTAAGAGACTCGGATTTGCTGATCTAAAAAAGCTCAAAATCTCTCTCAAACGTGCACAGTTTTTTATGACATGTCATAAAGAGTATCAAAAGAAAATACCGCTTTATGAGGAGAATATAAGAGCAGAACTCATAGCTCCAAAAAAGATATATATGCCAAATCTTTTTGATGTGAGTGGGATTACTGGAGAGTTATGATACTGGTTTATGATACGACATTTGAGGGATTTTTAACACTCGTTTATGAAGTTTACCATCAAAAGTATATTCCTACAGCGATAGAGAAAAAAAGTGTAAATGCCAATCTTTTGGATGAAGTTAGAGAGATAGAATATGATGAACAAAAGAGTACACAAGTATTTACAGGTATGAAAAAACACTTTAGTAAAGAGGAGTTGCATCGCATAGCAAATATATTTTTATGTGAGAGTGCTGCGTTTGAGATGCCACTGTTAGAGTATATAAAACTGGGATTTAAATCTAGCAAAGAGCTACGTAATATAAATCATAACGAAGTTTTTTTTATCCAAAATCTTCATAAAGAGCTGATGCGTCATAAACATAAATATACGGGTTTTTTACGATTTAGTGAGCTTGAAGATGGCACATTTTATGCCAAGATAGAATCGAAATTTTCGCTTGTCTATCTTTTGGGTCGGCATTTTGCACAGAGATTTAATAATCAAAATTATATTATCCATGATATAGAGCGTGCTCTTGCATTTGTAAAGTTTGAAGAGAGTATGTGTGTGAGAAATGTTGCAGAGTTCGAGACACCAGAGTTTAGTAAAGCAGAAGAGAAATTTACTAAACTTTGGCAAACATTTTTTACGTCAGTCGCCATTGAGAGTAGGACAAATAAAAACCTACAAAGAAATCTCGTACCGCTTGTTTATAGAAAATATATGAGCGAGTTTCTTTAACAAACAGTTGTTATTTTACTAGCTCTTTGACCCATGATTCCATTATCGCTTGAAGTGGATCCATAGGTGCTTGCATAAACTCAATCATAAAAGAGTTTTCTAATTCTGATACAGCGATACTTCGTGGACGCGCTGCAAGTATTTTAGTGTTAGGGATTGCTGCACCAAAACAAAAGATAATGTTTTTTGCATCTTTGATATTTTCATTTATCTCACCATTGATACTTGTTGTATGTGCATAGTGATCAAAAAGAGCGATAAATTTTGCTATAGGGTGCGCTGCGATTTTTTCTTCAAAATAAGCAACAATTTTTTCCATACTATCTTGCGTGATTTCTATTTTCTGTATCTCTAAAGAGTAGATTGGATATTTATCTAAAAGTATAGATTTTGTCATAATAATTTTCCTTGATGATAAAAATAAGTGTGAATTATACTTTGTGAAAGATGACATGTCAAATAGTTATGACATGTCATAAATAAAATACTATTTATTAAATAGAATAAATTCTTGTTCTATCCCGTGGTAACGCTATGTAATAGCAAGTACAAAGAGATTTTTTATTAAAAATTAGATAAAATAAAGTATATTCGTAAAGAATTCAAAGTGGAGATTGTTATGGCACTAGAAGTAAATAGCACAAGCATAGAATACAAAAATAAAAAAGTTATTATAAAGAATACTCCAGAAAATGGTGAAAATATTTCTGTTTTTGTACGACCAGGAGATGAAATTGTTTTCGAAATAGATGGAATTTTATTTGAAGAGCTTGAGTTTGCACTTGTTGGTGGAGATATTGTTATAGAATTTCCAGAACATGGCTCTTTAACATTTCCATCTATGGCACTTATGAGTTTTAGTAATAACCCTCCACAATTTAATTTTGGTAATAAATTATTTTCTATTGAAAATATTCTTTCAAAACTAGAAGAGATAAATGAACTCCCAATTACCTCTGTTGATACAAGTTTTAAGATTAAAATAAGTGATACAGATGAAGAAAAAGGTTCAATGCCTGAAGATAAAGCAGCTTCATTTCAAATAATTATAGTGCCACAATCTACTGAAAACCATGAGAGAAGAGATGACTACACTCAAACTGAAGAAGCTCCAAAAAACTATAACGATAATTCAGATATTATAAAAATTAATACCGTTCCTAGCATGTACACAAAACCTTATGCACACTCAAATAATTTTACAGGATATGGTGATGGTGATGGCAATGTGAGTGATGCAGCAAAACCAATGTTTTATTTTAAGGCTACTGCACATCAATTAGTCTATAGTGAAAGTACAACTGCAGATGGAAAACCTCTTATCTTAGGTGGTGGAGGTAGCATGGGTGGTTATAAGTATGACTCTATAACTAACCAGTTTGAAGCAGAGACTATAGATATGAGTGCTAGAACTGAAAATATGGTTATTAGAGCAGAAAATAGTGTCTACTTTAGTAATACTGGAACCAGCTCAGAAATCTATCTATCTCGAATATTACGCTTTGAACCTCAAATGCCTGAAGGTTTTTATGTGAATGGTTTTTCTATTGCAGGCTTGCCAACAGGGATGGTAATCTTAGATAAAAATGGAAATGCTATTGGTTCTTCTATAGCACAAGATAATATGAT
>JAVETY010000167.1:0-3606 GCA_034005815.1 Sulfurimonadaceae bacterium
GCACATGCGATAGCTCCATAAAGAGCTTCTTTTTCCCCATCTATTACTTTGATATTGAGTCCTAACTCTTTTCTCACGCGACTTAAAAATAACGATTTGTTTGGTGCATCACGCAGGGCAGATGTTGCAACACAAAGAGTTTTTGTCACTTTAAAAGAGCTTGCGATGGTGAGAAAATCAGCTAAAGCAAAAAAGGTACGATCCATAGCCTCATTTTGAAGATTACCATTGTTTTGGTATGCATTTTGGGAGATTCGTACCTTACTTTTTGCTTCATGGAGGAGGTGGAAGGCAAAACGAGAAGTTTTCTCGAAAATTACCATCCTAATGGAGTTAGATCCTATATCGATTATTGCAACTCTTTTTGCCATGAAAGAGTTCTATTCCTCTTCTAAAAGTTTATTATGTTTAAATTGTAGTTCTGCAATTGTTTCAACATTATCTTTATCAGGGATAATACAATCTACTGGACAAACAGAGATACAAGCAGGCTCGTCATAAATACCTACACACTCTGTACAACGATCTGGATCAATAAAATAGATTGGATCACCCTCTTCGATAGCCTCAATAGGGCATTCCTCACGACAAGCATCACACGCAATACATTCTTCTGTAATTATTAAAGACATTTATACTACCTCTTATTTTATATAGGACCGATTTATAGCAGATTAAAGCTTTATTGTATTTTAACTTACAAAGATTACTATTTTTTATATTTAGCAAGGGTGCATGAGAGTTGAGAATTAAGTTGCAAAGAAGCTACAGCTCCATCGATTCCATCCTCTCTATTTTTGATAGTTATAGTAGCACCCAAAGCATCGGCTGCATTTTTTGCTAGAAAAAGACCTAATCCTACACCTGATTTATTTCCTTGACGTTTAAATGGTGCAAAAAGATCGATACTTTCATCAATACCACACCCCTCATCTATCACTTCGATAAGTAAACCTACATCATCTTGGGAGCTTTGGAGTATCACTTTTTTACCTTGAGGGGTAAATTTTAGAGCATTTTGCAAAAAGTTTTGGATGATTTGTTTTAAAAGTCCCACTTGTAGTACAGCCATAAAACCGTTTGGCTCTAATGTTATAGTGAGCTCTTTTGCTTCATTTTCTGCAAGAAGTTGAAAGTCATTTGCTTTATCTTTTAAAACAGCAATCACATCTACCTCTATAGGCTTATCTAAAAGTGCACCCTCTTGACGACCCATATGGAGAATATTTGAGACTATCACATTCATCTCATCGATGGTTTTATTTGTCACTAAAAGTGCTTCTATATACTCTTCTGGAGTTCTTCTTTTGATAAGTGTAACTTGGTTTTTAAGCTTGATAACTGCTAAAGGAGTTTTGAGCTCGTGCGCTGTTCCTATGAAAAGCTCTTTTTGGTATTTTATAAAGTTTTGTATTCTTGTAATAAGATGATTGAGTGTGAGTCCTAGTGGCTCAAACTCCTCAGGAAGCTCTTTTACAACAATGGGACGGATAAGATGCTCATTCATATTGGAGAGTCTTGCTGAGAGGGTTTTTACAGGTGAGACAAGCATTTTAGAAAGCGCTATAGCATAGATGATAACGAGTAGAAATCCAGCAATATTGATAATAAATATATAATTGAGAATTTTATCTAAAAGCTTTTTTGTGGCTGTGATGTCTTTTGTTACTTTGATATAACTAAGATCTGATAGTTCATAAGGGTAAACAAGTGTAAGGAAGATTTTATTATTTTGGGTGTTCTCATAAGTATCTATTTGTATAAAAGGTTTTTTCAACGAGATGATTTCTACATTTATATCGATAAAAGGCTCTGTTGTAGTTGCCTCTATATTGGTGGCTATTGATTTATCATTTGCTATATTTTTAGCATATTGCAGGAGCTCTTGACGTTTCTCTTCATAGATTGAATTTTCTATATAAAGAAATAAAAAAGAGGAAAATATGATGATGAGTGAAGAGGAAGCAAATAGCAGTTGTATAAGAAAGTCTCTTCGGATACTTCTTTTAGAAAACATATTGCTACACCTTATTGCAGTGAAGTTTATGACATGTTATACATTGTAAGTAGAAAATTCTACTTACAAAAAAATCAGTTAACTTCTTTAGGAAAACAAAAACGGTATCCACGGCGACGTACAGTTTCTATTGTAGTAATACCTAGTGGTTTATCCATTTTTTGACGGATTTGGTTGATTGCAACTTCAATTACGTTTGGAGTTACAAGTTCTGGCTCTTCCCAGATAGCATCAAGTAATTGCTCTTTTGAAACAATTTGATCACGGTGACGTGCTAAGTGTGTTAACACTTCAAATGGTTTCCCTTTGAGTTCAATCTCTTGGCCGTTATAGATTATTTTTTCTTCTTCAGGATTGATTGTTAAAGCATCTATTTCAATAATATTACTTCCACCAAAACGAAGACGTGCTTCAATACGTGCTATAAGAACATCAAAATCAAAAGGTTTACGAACATAATCATCTGCACCGCTACGAAGTGCTTCGATTTCACTTTCGTTATCATCTCTCGCAGAAAGAACAACAACTACTGTTTTTGGGGTTTTTGACTTAATATCTGCAATAATATCAACGCTATTTCCATCAGGAAGCATCCAGTCCATGAGTACCATGTCATAGTTTCGAATATCAAGATAGTATTCACCATCTTTGAGGGTTTCAACTACGTCGCTTTGGAAACCATACTCTTTGAGACCTTCAGCAAGCATTTTATTGAGAGTTACTTCATCTTCTATAATGAGAATTCGCATTAATTTTGTCCTATTTAGTGAATATTTTCGCAATAGTAACATAATTTTAAGAAACTTTAAAGCTTTTTTTAAAAAAAATTAACTTTTAATTAAGAATTGCTTACAAATGTGGTGCTCACACTTACTTTAGCATCACTTAAAATAGAAGGTTTAGTGATTTTTAAATAAAGAGTCTCCAAAAGAGGAAATTTATTTTGAAGAAGTAGAGGAAGTTCTAAAAGAGCATCTTCTATAAGGAGATACTTTCTTTCTATCATTGTAGTTTTGATACAATTAACAACATCAGCATAATTTATAAACTCTTTTTCATACGTATAATCGATAGCAAGATTGATAATAACCTCTTGAGAATTTTCACGCTCACAATCTAAAATCCCTATAATGCATAAGAATTTTAAATCTTCAATATAGATTCTCATCTAAACGACACGCTTCTCTTCACCCTTGAAGATACGTGTGATATTAGGGATATGTTTATAAAATAAAATAAATCCTATAAGAAGTACAGGAGCATGTGCCATTTCAGGATGGATTATAAAACTAGCAACGATTAAAGCGAGAAGTGCAACAAGAGATGAAAGTGATGAGATACGAATCGTTTTTGCTGCTAAAAACCAAACAGCTAAAGCGATAAGAGTCTCTAATGGAAGCATAAACATCATTACGCCCATACCAGTAGCAACACCTTTACCACCTTCAAGCCCTAGATAAGGAGAGAAGCAATGCCCAATAACAGCCAAAACTGCAATACCCCATAGTGTTGCCTCAGTAAGATTCATAAAATATGCAATAGCTAAAACAGCAACACCTTTGAGTGCATCAAGTGCTAAGGTTGCGATG
>JAVETY010000168.1:0-3543 GCA_034005815.1 Sulfurimonadaceae bacterium
ACACCTATATATTTTCTCTCAACACTAGCGATATCTGTAGTCTCTTGTACCTCAGCAAAAAACTCTTCAGTTAGACCTTTATCTTTTATCACTCTAGCGATAATAAATTTACCAGTTTCAAGTAAGAATGTAGGTAAAAGTAATCTATCTCTTAATTCTGGGTCTATCTCATTGGACCATTTTGAGGCCATTATAATAGCTTTAGACCCTATTTCTAGGAACTTATCTGCATCAGCGCCATAAGGCTCTAGTGAAGTCTCTATAAGATTTTTTATAGCACTTCCAAGAGCTAAAGAGATAGTAAAGTTTACGCCCAAGAGACTTACTGCCATTTGAGGCGTCTCTATCTTTTTCTTAAATCCAAACATTGCAGAGTTGGCAACTTTGAGAAGTGTTGAGAGGATAAGAGGGTCTTTACCTATTATCTGTGCGAGTTCTGCTGGACTTTTATCCTCTTTGTTTTTATACCCCTCTATATGTATAACCGTTTGAGGTAGAGGAGGCAGTGAGTCTATCTGAGCTAGGATATCGTTATTCATTTTTTTTATCCTGTTTATTTTTAAACGACGTGTAAATCAAAGCTAGTATTATCTTGTGCAATTATATGGTAGTTTCCACCTATTGCAAAACTTGTTACATCTACACCACTTACCATATCTTTTATAGACGTAGCATTAGTTATGCTAACCTTATTTGCTTGTGTGGCATTTGATAAATCAAGAGTAAGTGAGTCTCCACCTAACCATTTATCCATAGCTCTAGCATCCATACTTATATTGTTTGTGTTGGATATATTATGAAGATCTAATTTCTCAATATTTTTAAACATGTTAGCATTATCAAATATTAAATTAGAATTTGTTTGAGCTGTTCTAACATCAATTAAGTCACCATCGCCACTTCCACCATCAATTTTTAATTTCCCATCTAAAAGAGCCTCATAATTTGCATAAAAAATATCATTTCCAGCTCCGCCATCCATGTTTATTTTTCCACTCATACCAGTAAAATTATCTTGATAAGCATAAAAAATATTATTTCCAGCTCCACCAGTCATATTTATTTCTCCAGACACAGCAGTAAAATCTTTACCACCTACACTATTTGAGCCAAAATTCAAATTATTATTATTTTGTGCATTTACATTTAAAGTTGAACCATCTGCAATCTCGAATTTTTCAAAAGTGTTGAAATAATTTTCTGTTAGTTTAATAGTTGTAAAATCATCTGTACCTATCTTGAGAGTGTCCGTATTGGCACCTCCATCCAAATAAAGTTTCACTTGTTCGATTGAAGTTGCATGTGTTAAATCGATTGTATCATTTCCGCTATTAGCAGGAGTATAGAGAGCTCCAGAGAATCCACTAAAGTCAATATTTTGTAAATTAAAGCTATCATCGCCTCCAGTTCCGTAAATATATAATCTATTATTAGCACCACCTATTATTTTTGAAAAATCATTTAAATTCCATTGCGTAACACTGAATTGAGCATAGTAGTTATTGTTAGTACCGAAGTCTAAAATTTCAAAGTTAGAGACAGTATGAAGATTTCTAAAATTAATACTTTGTGCAAGTTTAAGCGTATCAATACCGCCTCCACCATCTAAGATTTCACCAGCTTGATTTCTAGCAATAATAGTATCATTACCAGTTCCACCATAGATAAAGTCTTTTCCAGCTCCACCATCCAAATACATACCAATAGTAGAAGCACTTGTATCAATAGTATCATTTCCTCTACTTGCTATAAAACGCTCTATGCTTGTAAAAGTATCTTGATAATCTGCATCTGCAAGTCCTGTAAAACTGGCTTTACCATCTCCGGCGCCTGTTACTATTACAGTCATTGCATAATTATGATTCGTTTTAGAATAGTCTAAAGTATCATTACCCTCTCCTCCATGATATTGATCTTTATCTGTGCCACTACCATAGTAAATACTTCCATAAAAAATATCATCCCCACCCATGCCATAAATAATATCATTTCCATTATGTCCATTTAAAACATTAGCTTGAGAGTTTCCATACATGATATTGGCACCATTTGAACCGCCAAAACCTTCAAATTCGTAGGCTTCATTTATGCCTCCGTGTGCATCGTAACCATTAGTCCAAGTTCCATCTGTACGAGTTGTTGCATCGTATGAATATTCGATTGTTCCACTATCTGATAATCTTAATCTCTGAATTGCATTTGTAACAGCTTGAGTATTTATGCCATCATCATAAAGCTCAAGATAATCTACTCCTGTGCCACCCCAACTCTTGTCTAATCCACTTCCAGGTCGTATAATGTCATCTCCTGCGCCACCATAAAGCAAGTCATTTCCACCCTCACCTCTTAGCTCATCATTTCCATCATTTCCCCAAAATGTTTCATCTTTATTAGTACCTCTGATATAGTCATTACCCCTTGAGCCACTAACTTGTTCTATATTTTTCACAAGGTCAATCAAGGCATCTTTATTGGCTCCGCTTCTCTCTCTTACCATTGCGAAGTCAGCTCCTAGCGTAACATTAATGCCACCAAGATTGTCCAAATATTTTATATAGTTTGCATTTGTGTTACCTGAAGAAGCGTCTCTGTAGTCTTGAGCATTGTAACTAATCTTATCAACACCATCTCCACCATCTATAAAGTTGATACCTTGGCCTGAAAAAATATAATCATTGCCACCCATACCTTCTATATAGTTTGTAGAGCTACTACCATATATCATATCATTATGATTTGAGCCTATAACATTTTCTATACTTATAAGAGTGTCATTTCCATGACCAGTAGCAAAATCATACTGCTCTCCATTTGGTCTATCTAGTCTAACAGTTACACCGCCTGCAGAGTTTTGGTAACTAACAGTGTCTGAATCTTCACCACCATCTATGTAGTCGTCTCCACTTCCACTTACAAGAGTGTCGTTTCCTGCTCCACCATAGAGTTCATTTCCACCATTTCTACCATCAATATAATCATTTCCTGCTAAGCCATGGATAATATTTTTATCACTATTACCATAGATAGTGTCATTATATGCACTTCCATCTATGTCATTAATATCTTTATAATTATCTTCTCCACCGAAGAGTATATTATCTAAACTTTTATTTTTAAAAATATTCATATCTGCATTATGACCAGTGACAGTGCCCTCATCATTTGTAATAAAACCAAAGTCAGAGACTTTTGCAAATTTAGAGAGTGCATTGATTTTTTCACCTTCAATAATATTTCCATCTATATCTTCGTGTAAGTCTATAGAAAAACCATCTAAATCAATATATACACCGTTGTAATACTTTTCCATTTCCACATTTATTAGCGTGTTTGGTATCTCAAAGCCATTATCATCAAAGAGTTGAAATTCTCCGATTAATTTTTCATAATCTTGAGATGTTATAAAACTATTATCTTTTAAATATTTTAACTCTGCAAGAGAGAAACTCTCTACTTGGTCATAGCTAACTTTATCTCTATCATTTGCACTACCATTGTTAACAACAACAGTGGTTTCATCTTCTTTTAAATAAGAATTACCAT
>JAVETY010000169.1:0-3541 GCA_034005815.1 Sulfurimonadaceae bacterium
AAATAGTAATCAAAGATTACCGAGATCCTGAATCAAGTTCAGGATGACAAAAGTCCTGTCATTCCGTGTTTGACACTTTGTCATTCCGTGCTTGACACGGAATCTCTTCTATAGCATGTCATAACTTCTAAGAGGCAAATCCACTGCTAAAACTATCTTTTTCAATCACTATTCGTTTTTGCTTCTCTTTTCTCGCAGGATCTTTTTCTACAAATATTTTTTCGCGAGTTTTTGGATTCATCTCTGTATAGTACATTACAGACGAATATGTTCCTGGAGTTGGAGTAAATACTTGTGCTTGTTCTGGGTTCATTTTGAGTTCATCTCTTGTGAAGCGCTTGAGCTCGTGCATATCTTTTTCATCACATCCAGGGTGTGCTGCTATGAGATAGTAGGTGAGGAATTGATTTTTATTTTCTTCTTTATTAAGTTTGTCATACATCTTTTTAAACTCGATGAGTTCATTTTTACCAGGTTTACCCATCAATTCTAAGACATGTTGTTGCGTATGTTCTGGGGCTACTTTCATCTGTCCTGATATATGATGTTTTACCATCTCTTTTAAATATGTATATCCATGTTTTTTATCCGCATTAATAAAATCATATCGTACACCAGAAGCAACAAAAGCATGACGTACCCCTTCGACTTCTCGTATACGTCGCAAGAGATTTATAGTGCGGCTATGGTCTACTTTCATAGATTTACACAGATGATTTGCATCAACACATCTTTGATGATCACAAGTACCTAGTTTGAGCTTTTTGTTACACTCATATCCGTACATATTTGCTGTTGGACCACCCACATCGCTAATAACACCTTTATAATCTTTATAGGCGTTAAAATCTTTTGCTTCGTCTAAAATATTCTCCTCTGAACGCGTACGAATAGTGCGCCCTTGATGCACACCAATCGCACAAAAGTTACATTCTCCCCAACATCCGTGATGCGTCATGATAGAAAACTTAATTGTCTCCAAACATTTTACCTTGCCCTCTTTGGCATGGTAGGGATGTAATTCTCTTGTAAATGGTAGATTTGAATTTAAATCCATCTCATCTTCATTCAAATAATCACACGGCGGATTTTGTATCAAATAGCGTGTATCGACTTTTTGGCAAAGCCCTTTTGCGCTGATTGGATCATTATTGTCATAAAATCTATCAAAGAGATTAATATATTCTTCTTTATCTTTTAAACACTCATCATGCGATGGAAGTTGTAAAAACTCCTCTTTTGGCTCTTTTGCTATATAACAAATCCCACGAATATCCTGCCATTCTTGTTTGTTTGCAAGCGCAAAGGAGAGCTCTTCTATCGCTTTTTCGCCCATACCATAGACTAAAATATCCGCTTTAGCGTCAAATATAATCGGTTTTTTGAGTTTATTGGTCCAGTAGTCGTAGTGACTCACACGTCTTAGACTCGCTTCTATACCACCTAGCACTATCGGCACTGTATTTTTAAAATACTGCCTAATAAGATTCGTATAAACCAACGTCGCTCTATCGGGACGTTTATCGTTTTTGCCACCTGGTGTGTAGTCATCTTGGTTACGAAATTTTTTTGTCGCTGTATAGTTACTCACCATGCTATCAACACTTCCACCACTCACACCCCAATAAATAAGAGGCTCACCAAGTCGCATAATATCATCAGGAGATTTTATATCAGGTTGCGCGATGATTCCGACTTTATATCCCATACGCTCCAACATTCGCCCCACAACAGCGATACCGATAAATGGCGAATCTATATACGCATCACCATTGACTAAAATAATATCACACGCATCCCAGCCACGACGGGTCATCTCCTCTTTTGTAGTAACGAGAAAATCTTTTTCTGTAAAATTATTAAATTGTGATTGTTGTGATTTTTTTTGCAATGTGTAACCTTTATGACATATTATAAATATAAAGAGTTCTTTATTTATAACTATTTTCTATATAATAGTACTAAATAATTCCACAAGAAGAGATTAGTTATGTCCTACCCTTATGAAAATTTAGAAAATTTTACAATTAAAAATCTGTTTGAGAGAAGTGTACTTTTATATGGTGATAAAGATGCTCTTGGCTATGTTGGTGAAAAAGCTATAAGCTATAGAGAGCTCTCTGAAAAAGTCAAATATATGAGCAAGTTTTTAAAAGAGCATGGAATTCAAAAAGGGGATAAAGTAGCACTTTTGAGTGAGAATATGCCAAACTGGGGTGTTGCCTATCTCAGTATTTGTACGATTGGTGCTATTGTTGTACCTATACTTCCAGATTTTCATCCATCAGAGATCACCCATATTCTCAAACACTCAGAGGCTAAAGGGATTTTTGTATCTTCTAAGCACCATACAACACTTTATGAATCCAATTCCAATGTTTTAGAGTTTGCTATCGATATAGAAAAACTAGAATTTTTAACTAAATTTAAAGATATAAGCTATTTGGCACAACTACGTCAAAAAGTCAAAGAGAAGTTCCATACACATAAAGAGGAAATTGTTTTAGAAGATGATTTGTGTGTGATTATTTATACATCAGGTACTACTGGACATTCCAAAGGTGTGATGCTTAGTCATAAAAATATTGTCACCAACTCTATGAGTGCATTTGAGATTCTTACAATTTCAAGCGATGATGTTTTTCTCTCTGTTTTACCTTTAGCACATACTTTTGAGGCTACTGTTGGATTTTTTGTACCACTTTTGCATGGTGCGTCGGTTTATTACACTACAAAGCCACCTACTCCAAGTGTACTTCTTCGTGCATTTCTTATTGTACGCCCTACGATGATCTTAAGCGTGCCTCTTATCATTGAAAAAATCTATAAAAATAAAATTTTAGCAACACTCAATAGCTCCTTTATTACAAAAAATCTTTATAAGATAGATTTTTTCAGAAAACAGCTCAATAAAATTGCAGGAAAAAAATTGCTTGAAACTTTTGGTGGAAGATTAAAGTTTTATGGGATTGGTGGAGCAGCACTTCCACGCTATATAGAGGAGTTTTTGTATGAAGCAAATTTTCCTTACGTGATAGGGTATGGGCTTACAGAGAGCGCACCACTTCTTGCTGGCACGCCTATGCATCTCCCTAAAAAACTCTCATCTACGGGTCCCGCGATGTATGGTGTAGAACTACGTATCAAAGATAAAGACCCTATCACAGGGCTAGGTGAGATTTGCGCAAAATCACCTAGTATTATGCGTGGTTACTACAAAGATGAGGAACAAACAAAAGAGATTTTTGATGCAGATGGTTGGTTTTTAACTGGAGACTTAGGTTTTATAGACGAAGATGGATACCTTTTTATCAAAGGGCGTAGTAAAAATGTGATTATAAGCTCAAGTGGAGAAAATATTTACCCTGAACTAATCGAATCTATCATCAATCAACATGAGCTTATCTTAGAATCTCTCGTATTAGAGGTTTCAGGCAAACTTGTAGCGCGTATCCATCTTGATTACGAGAAAGTTGATACTTTATTTCATGCAGATAAAAATTCTGATGCTAAAGTAAAAGAAGAAATTACAAAACTCCTA
>JAVETY010000170.1:0-3511 GCA_034005815.1 Sulfurimonadaceae bacterium
GATGGGCAACTCGTTATCGCTGGGATGAAATCAGACCTCATAGCGTTAGAACAAACATTTAAAGAAAAAGGTGCGAAAAGAGCACTTTTACTTAATATGTCAGTTGCAAGTCATTGCCCTTTGCTGGAATCAGCACAAGAGCCTCTTTCTGTACTTATGAAAAGTATGGTGCAAGAAAATTTTGAAGCACCAATTGTTTCTAATGTTACGACGAAACCATATAACACGAAAGATGAAGCCGTTACTCTTTTAAAAGAACAACTTATTAAACCAGTAAAATATAAACAATCAATAGAAATAATCAGTAATGAAATAGATTTAGCAATTGAATTTGGAAATGGAACTGTTTTAAAAGGGCTTAATAAAAGAATTGCAAAAGATTTGTTAACAGTTAATATTTCTGACATGCTATCATTAGAAAATTTACAAGAAGTGCTCAATAACTAAAATTTGTATAAATAAAAAAGGACAAATATGAAAATAGCAATAATGGGTGCAATGCCAGAAGAGATAGCACCGATTTTAGAAAAACTTGAAAAATACACAACCAAAGAGTATGCTGGAAATACCTATTATGAGGCAACATATAAAGGTGTAGAACTTGTAATTGCATATTCTAAAATAGGAAAAGTATTTTCAACACTTACAGCTGCAACTATGATTGAGCATTTTGGTGCAGAAAAACTTTTATTTAGTGGGGTTGCTGGGGCAGTTTCGCCTGAGCTAAAAGTAGGTGACCTTGTCGTTGCAACTAAACTTGCACAGCACGACTTAGATATTACAGCTTTTGGGCATCCTTTTGGATATGTTCCTGGTGGAAGTGTATATATAGATACAGATGTAAAACTAAGAGCGCTTGCGCAAGATGTGGCTCGTGAGATGGGTGTAGTTACAAAAGAGGGGATTATCGCTACAGGTGATCAGTTTGTAGCTAATGAAGAGAGAAAAAATTTCATAAGTACTACATTTAATGCAGATGCATTAGAGATGGAAGGTGCGAGTGTTGCAGTTGTATGTGATGCTTTAAATGTGCCATTTTTTATCCTTCGTGCTATAAGTGATGCAGCTGATATGGACGCTAGTTTTAGTTTTGATGAGTTTTTAGAAACAAGTGCAAAGATAAGTGCAACTTTTGTGATGAAAATGGTGGATGCTCTCGTGGTACAAAAGTGATGGCATGTCAATAAAAATCTCTAAAAAAATTATGTCCACACTTGGAAAAACAAATGCTGAATTTACGCTCATAGAAGAGGGTGATAAGATTTTAGTAGGACTAAGTGGTGGAAAAGACTCTCTTACTTTAGTACATGCCTTAAAAGAGCAGCAGCGCCGTGCTCCATTTAATTTTGAGTTTATTGCAGTGACAGTTTCTTATGGCATGGGTGAAAACTTTGATGCACTGAGCGCACACTGTAAAGAGCATGGAATACCACATGAGATTTATGAGACAAATACCTATAATGTAGCCAAAGATAAAATAAGAAAAAATTCCTCTTTTTGTAGTTTTTTCTCTCGCATGAGACGTGGATCACTCTATAGTGCAGCTGAAAAATATGGGTGCAATAAAGTAGCACTTGCGCACCATTTAGATGATGCAGCAGAGAGTTTTTTTATGAATTTTATTTACAATGGACAAATGCGCTCACTTGCGCCAAAATATAAAGCAGGTAATGGACTTATCGTCATACGACCATTTATTCAGATGCGAGAGAGACAGCTTGCAGCCGCTGCTCTAGAGAACAACATGCCAACTATTGGTGATGAAGCATGTCCTGCAATGCGTTTTGATGTAAAGATGCCACATGCAAGAGCTAGTACAAAAGAGATGCTTCGAGAAATGGAAGGTAAGTTTCCCTCTTTATTTAAAAGTCTTAATGCTTCATTTAAAAATATTTCAGAAGAGAGTTTTTTTGATCCTGAAAAATTTTCACTCTAAGAGCTATATTTAGAGTGAAAACCTTGTTCATCTTGTGTAATTTGATTTTTCTTTGTATGCAGAATCTCTTCTTTTAACTTTTCTAAAAACTCTATAATATTTTTTTGATACAAAAGTGTATCTTCATTTTTTGTAAATTCAAGTACTTTTTCTAGTGATGAAATATCGATTTTTTTTGCATATCTTGGCATGAGCTTTAGCTCTGATTGGATATTTGTGATAAGAGCGTCTATATGTGATCCATGTTCTTCACGTACTCTTTTAACATATTCTTTTGTGCTCATGACAAGTATATGTGCTCTGTCTTCATCATTTTTATATGTGCTAAGAGCTACTTCTTTGATACGTTCATACACTTCTTCTGTTGCTTGACTATCGACAGCTACTACAAGCGCAAAAAGTTTTGCTCTAAACTCAAGTGAACTATGATGATGCACAATCAGTTCACGAAAAGCATTGAGTAGAAAATTTCTAAGCCCCAATAAAAACCCCTTAATTAAAGAATTTGCTATTATACACCTTTGCATTTTAAAGAGAGATTGTATTGCTCAAGCCTTATACAATGGAGTTAGTGGTATAATTCGCTTGAAATTTTTACAGGAAGAGTTTTATGGGAAGAGCATTTGAATATCGAAAAGCGTCAAAATTAAAAAGATGGGGAGCAATGTCTAAATTGTTCCCTAAATTAGGAAAAGTCATTACTATGGCTGCTAAAGATGGTGGTTCAGATCCTGATATGAATGCAAAACTTCGTACAGCGATCTTAAATGCCAAAGCTGAAAATATGCCAAAAGACAACATAGAAGCAGCAATTAAACGTGCATCAGCAAAAGATGCTGCAAATATGTTCGAGGTCAATTTTGAAGGTAAAGCACCGCACGGAGTACAACTTTTTATCGAATGTGCAACCGATAACAATACACGTACAGTTGCAAACGTAAAAAGTACTCTTAGTAAAAATGGTGGAGAGATGCTCAATAATGGTTCTTTAGAATTTATGTTTTCTAGAAAAGCAGTTTTTGAGTTTGCATTACAAGATGGCATGGATATAGAAGAGCTAGAGTTAGAGCTCATAGATGCTGGCTTGGAAGATATTGAAGAAGAAGAGGGTATAGTCCTTTTAACGGGTGATTACACAGCTTTTGGAACACTAAGTGAAGCGTTAGATAAACTAGGTATCGAGATAACAAAAGCACACTTAGAGAGAATGGCAAATGCACCAATCTCGATTACAGAAGAGCAACAAGTAGATATCGACAAGATTTTAGAAAGACTTGAAGATGATGAAGATGTACAAAAAATCTTTACAAACTTGGCATAATTTCCACATGGCATGTGGAAGTCGTGCACTATGAAAACACTCAAAAAAACTCATGAAGCTACTCTTGAAGTTAAACAATCAAAATTTATAGCAGTACTTACACCATGGAGCCTTTTTCTTACAACTCTCGAAGAACTAAAATCCAAACATCCAAAAGCAAGACATTTCGTTGTTGCATATCGCTATTTTAATGAACATAGGCAGATAGTAGAACATAGTAGTGATGATGGAGAACCAAAAGGAACTTCAGGAAA
>JAVETY010000039.1:0-14523 GCA_034005815.1 Sulfurimonadaceae bacterium
TATCTAAAAGGTCATAATAGCGTTTGGTTGTGATTTTATTATGGGTAAAACAAAGATATTCACCCGCTGCAAGTTTATAGATATTTTTAAAAAAAGTATGCGGTGGTGTGGGAGCTAAAAAAGAGAGATAACTCATAAGTGCATCTTGATTTAGCTCCACTTTGTCTAAAAAAGGAACAAGCGATTTGATCTGTGAAGCAAAGAGAAAAGCCTCAGATGTTTGGAGATAAAAAAGAGGCTTTTGACCAAATCTATCACGAAAAAGATAAAGCGTCTCATCATCCAAGATAGCAATAGCAAACATGCCATGAAGATGTGTGATACATGCTGCGCCCCATTTTTTGTATGCTGCTAAAATGACCTCGACATCACTCAAGAAATCCACTTGAAGTGCTATGCAAAGTTCTGTACTATTAGAAAGCTTCCCATCCAAGGCAACAAGGATTTTTTCGTCTTTATTGTGTTGTGGTAAATGATGGATAAAAAAAAGATTTTCTGTTTGGCATGTTATAGATGTCGCTGTTTCACGATGAGTAAGACGAGAGAAAGCCTTCATCGCCTTTTGCGCATCAAAGAGACCAGAAATTCCAAAAAGTGCAGCCAAAACAAACCTTTTTTAAAGATAAATGCAATTGTAGCTAGATTTATAACATGAGATAAAACTAAATAACGAAAACCTAATATAAAATACGAGTAAAATGATTTTTTATTTCAAAAAAGCCACACTAATATCATTTTCTAGATATCCTTCTTGTATCATAACATGTGATACACGGAGCTCTTTTGCGTAACTTTCTATCTGCTTTTTATTCATATAGTTGTATGTTTTACTCTCTTTATCTCCATAAAGTACATTAAAAACAAACCCCTCATTTGCAACTAAAAAACAGTTGCGTATAAACACAAAACTCTCATAAGGGTGTAGGATATTGAGCGCACCGCTACATATATAATAATCTGCACGAGGAAGCGTATCTGTGAGAATATTTTTGTGTAAAATAGGTGCACTTGTGTTTATCATGGCATGTTCACACATCTCTTTGAGTGTATCTATCCCGATATAACTCTTTGGCATGGCATGTTGCAGTTGTAAGTAATGGTACAAATCTCCAAATCCACATCCTGCATCTACGAGAGTCTTTTCATTGAGAGAGGGCAAGAGTGAGAGTAAAACTTCAAACCGTTTCTCTTGGGATTCGCTTGAGTACCAGTGAACTCCTTTTGGTGACATGCCATGAGCTTTGAGTGCTGCGAGATAAAACTTTGTAGTATCAATGCGTGGCATTTTTACTCTTTTTGAAAGGTTTTTTGAAGAGTTCTTGTTTTATTTTTTTTATCTCTTTTTGGAGTTGCTTTAAAAGGATAGTGTCCTTTTTATTTGAATATAAAAGGGTTTGGTAAAGGGTGATGATGGGAACAAAAGAGATACCAACCTCAATACGAGAGAGAAACATATCGATGGTCTCTTGTTCTTTTTTTACAAACCCTTTTTTTCTTAAAACTTTTAATAGTTTGGAGATAGTTCGAGCTATAGGGTCTGATTTTTTCATGGACACTACAAGGGTAAAAAAGAGAAGTGAAACCACAATAACCATAACAATACCAAAGAGAAATTTGAGAAGGTAGAGGGTATCACTGAGCAGATTTTTGAGTATTTGCATCTGCTCTAGGCGGTTATAGTCCAGTACCCATTTTGTGATGATATATTTTACATACATATATTGGAGATTTATTTTTTGGAAGAGTGTTTCTTGTTTTTCATCCTCTAAGTATGGCATGTCAAGATTTCTTTGGGCTGTTGCAGTTGGGTCAAATCGCACCCAGCCCTCTTTATCAAGATAAAGCTCCACCCACGAATGCGCATCTGCACTTTTGATGATGATGTAGTTTTCAATTCTGTTTTTGAGTGAACCTTTGTATCCTGTCACAACGCGTGAGGGGATTCCAACCAGCCTTGCACTTTGCGCAAACGCAGCGGCAAAATGGACACAGTAACCATTTTTGGCTTCAAATAAAAATGAATCGAGGAAATTATCCAGAGCAATCTCTTTTGGTTGTGTGGTGTAGGATAAATCTTGTTTTTTAAAGAAATCTAGAAGTAGTTTTGCTTTAGTTGCATCATTTGCTTGCAACTCTTTTATGCTTTGCAAACTCTTTGTTGTTTTTGGACTTTTTTCTGGATTAGCTGCTAAAGAAGTATCAATGTTTTGTGTGATAAGTTTATAGCTAAGTGCGGAACTGAGTTGATAATGTTTTTTCTCATAGAGAGGTTTTTGTGAGGAGATAGTAAAGTCATTTTGAAGTGTTGTGGTTTGTGGCGCGATGGTTGGCATGTCAAGTGCGTACACCCAATTTTTACCATGTGGATAGAGAGTTATATCGTATGTGGTATGCTCTTTTGTAGCGATGAGGTGTTCTTTTGGTTTCGTAAATTTAGCATCTTCCCAAACTATTCCATCGGTGCTATGAAGAGTTGAACCTCGAAAATAGAGTAAATTTTCATCTATACTTGCATCTTGAAAATAAACTTCCATCACGATACGTTCATCAGGAGAAAAAGGTTTATCGCTTACATGCATTTTTCCATCATATCCGCTGGTTGCGTAACTATCAGCTCTAAAACCATAGTCCGCTTTTTCAAATGATATACGTGGAAATGCGATAAACATCACTACTACAGCAGGAAGTGAGAGTAGAAAAAGCCCCGTTGTGACTTTGAAAACATCCAAAAACTCTGTCTGCATCCTGCTCCACATCAAAAAAAGAGTGAGCATAAAAAGTACAACCAAAGAGTATAAAAGCATCACGATAGTGTTAAAAAAGAAAAAGCTCAGAAGCATCAAAAGAGCAGGGGAGATTTTGAGATAAAAGTTGATAGTTTTTGTAGCACGTTGTAATGTTGCCGCTAAAATAAGAAGGGAACTTATAAGAGAGACAAAAAACTGCATCCTTGAAAAATCACTAAAATTGTAAGTATTAAAAAAAGAGATACTGATGAGAACAAGCCCGATAAGTAAAAGTATATAAGAGTCTTTTGGCGTATGTCTTTTAACTATGAAAAAAATCGCAATCGAAATATAGAGAAATAAAAACCAATCCAATACAAAAAGATGGGGGATGATGGAGAGTATCAGCGCGCCATCAAGCAAACGAAGCAAAGAGGGCTTGTTAATAAAGAGCAAGTTCTGTAAGTATCGCATCGATAGAATCCCTTTTTGAATCTAAGATTTTCTCTTCTAAACGTAGAGTAAATTTGAGCTGATGTTGCTCACACTCTAACACCCATAAAATGAGTTGTGAAAGTCTCTCCTCCTCATCCCCTTTAAGTCTGTTTATATCAAACACCAGTGTTTCTTGCTTCTGTTCATAAAGAAATCTTTTGCTCATCAGCGTATTGCTTTTTGCTAAAGATGCCCAGTGGATAAAACTGATATTTTCTCCCTGAATAAAAGGCTTTATAGCATCAAAATCACTTATATCTCCATGCTTTGCTAAATCTTCTGCAAAATGCTCAAAAAGAGAAATCCCATAAGGTTTTGGATACACCACAACTGTCTCAGAAAGTGGCAAAGTTTTTGTTTTTATCTCATGCGCAAAAGGAAAAAAGGAAGTGAGTTTAAATCCATCTAGATTTGCTTTACCACGAGAAGGAAACTTTTCGTTCATCTCTAAAGTGAGATTTTGCATCTCTTTTATGATGGGAATATATTTGATTGTTGATTCTTTGTGAAGTGAGATGTCATAACATGTATACGTGCTTTCATTTCGCAATAAAAGAGTGTACCTTGTAAGAGTATTAGCAAAAAAACGTTCATGTGATAAAAGACGAAGAGAGAGTGGATGAAGATTAAACATGCCAAAGAGAGTGGATGTTCCAGCGAGTGCTGTGATGAAAAACATCATAATATAAACGATATTGTAATTGTGCATATAGGCTTGCATAAAGAGCGATACAATCACCCCTAAAAGGAGAAAAAAATACTTTGTAGGGCGAACAATAATAGTTTTATGTATCGAAAGTAAGGTTCGCAACAATTGCATCAACAATCTCTTTGGATGATTTTTTCTCGCCCTTTGATTTGAGGCGGTGTGCTGTGATATATGGCAAAATTTCTAAAATATCAGAGGGTATAACAAACTCACGTCCAGAAACAAGCGCCCAACTTTTACACATTGCCACCATAGACAAAGCAGCCCGAGGAGAAAGACCATTCGTAAAGACACCACTCTCTCTTGTAAATGCCAAAATCTCTTGGATGGTATCTAAGATTTTATCATCTACAAAAACCTCATTCAATGCTGATTTTAGATTTTTATTTTCATCTCTTGTGAGTGATGAGAGAGATTCAATCGCAACTTTATGACTCTTTTGGAGGATTGCGCGCTCTGCTTCGTGGCTTGGATATCCTAAAGGAAATGAGATGGCAAATCTATCGAGCTGTGAAGAGGGAAGCTCGTATGTTCCTATCTCTTCACTTGGATTTTTTGTGGCGACTACAAAAAATGGTTTTGGCAAGAGATGTGCCACTCCATCGATACTTATTTGTTTCTCTTCCATCGCTTCAAGAAGCGCGCTCTGGGTTTTGGATGATGCGCGATTTATCTCATCTGCTAAAAGGAACTGAGCAAATATAGGACCTCGTTTGAAGTTAAATGTTCCCTCTTTTGTATTGTAAAAATTGACTCCCAAAATATCAGATGGTAAAAGGTCACTTGTAAACTGAATACGAGAATACTCAAGCCCTAAAACATGCGAAAGAGTTTTGGCTAGAGTGGTTTTCCCAACTCCTGGGATATCTTCGATAAGCACATGCAAATCAGCGATATACGCACTGAGTGCCAAAGAGATTTGTTTCTCTTTACCTAGGATAATCTTTTGGGTTTCCTCTACCACTTGGGCTATCAAATCTTTTGCACTACGCAAGGTGGCTCCTTTTGGTTTGATAAACTTTGATATAATCCCCAAAATCCTTGAGATTAAGAAATATATAGGGAGAAAGTATGAAAAAAATTATTATTGGTTTTATTGCTTTTTTGGCTTTACTGCAACTTATCCCCGTAGATAAAACAAATCCACCGATTGATCCAGAAAAAATGCTTTCAACCGATACAACGGTGATGTCACTACTCAAAAAAAGTTGTTACGACTGCCACTCCAATGAGACAAAATGGCCAGAGTATGCAAGCATTGCTCCTATCTCTTTTGTTGTAGCATCACATGTTAAGGACGGACGTAAAGCGCTAAACTTTTCAGAGTATAACACAATAGAGTTATTCTTTAAAGAGATACGCCTTAAGCGTGCAATTATCACGATAAATAGCGAGCGTATGGCACTTCCTAGCTACCGTTTTGCTCATGAAAGTGCAAACCTTTCCAAAGAGGAGAAAGATATACTTATCGCATGGTTTCAAGAGGAATTAAAAGCGCTTCCTCCTAAAAAGTAAGTACTCTATCCGCTACCATAACCCAAGCAGCGAGACCATCCATCGTTTCTTTGGTTTTTGTAGAATTTTTGGTTTCGAAGTGACATGCCATAAAAAGATGATTTTACCTAAAAAAAGCCCAAAGCCGGAACTTGCACAAAATTGGATAAAATCACAAACTTAATTAGATTTTAAAAGGGGGTGCTATGGAGCATTTTAAAACAAAACTTCATGAGCTACTACTTGCAAAAGAGTGGAATAAGCTCAGACGTTTACTCGCAAAGCAAGATTCTTTTAAACTAGCAAATTTCATCGAAGATCAAGATGATGAGAGTGAGACTATACTCTTTAGACTTCTTCGTAGAAAACAAACAAAAGAGGTTTTTTCTCTTCTTTCTTACGAAAAACAACACGAAATTATCAAAAAATTCGCACAAAACAGTCATAAACTCTCTATCTTGCTCAATGATATGGAACCCGATGATAGAACTGCATTTTTTGAAGAGCTTCCTGATTCAGTAGCGCAAAAACTTATAAAAACTCTCTCACCAAAAGAGCAATCAATAACTCTAAAACTTCTTGAGTATCCAGAAGATAGTATCGGGCGTTTGATGACTCCCGAATATCTCGCTGTAAAACCTGATTATACAGTGGAAGAGGCTTTTGCTCATATTAGAAAATATGGACGCGATTCTGAAACATTAAATGTGATTTACGTTATTGATAATCAACGACGGCTTGTTGATGATGTACTGATAAAAGATCTTATCCTCGCTTCACCTGAGCAAAAAGTTGCAGAACTTCTTGATTATGGATTTGTTGCTCTTAATGCGATGGATGACCAAGAAAAAGCTATCGCAATATTTCAAGATTACGATAGGGTGGCACTTCCTGTTTTAAACAAAGATGGCGTACTCTTAGGGATCGTTTCTTTCGATGATATCATGGATGTTGTGGAGGAAGAATCGACAGAAGACTTCCACAAATTTGGTGCTTTTTCAGAAGCGATTAGCAATCCACTCAAAGAGCGTATATTTAGTCTCTATCAAAAACGTATCGTATGGCTTGTCGCACTTGTATTTATGAATATATTTTCAGGCGCAGCACTTGCAAGCTTTGAAAATCTTATCCAATCGATGGTCGCTCTAGTGTTTTTCTTGCCACTTCTTATTGACAGTGGAGGAAACGCAGGTTCACAATCAGCGACGCTTATGATACGTTCTCTCGCCATAGGAGATGTAAAGCTTACCGACTGGTACAAACTTATAGCCAAAGAGGTAGGCGTAGCCCTTTTACTAGGTATGACAATGGCGCTAGCAGTAGGACTCGTAGCAAGCTTTAGAGCTCCAGAGATCATGGTCGTAGTGTGTATGACAATGGTGATAGTCGTTATGGTAGGAAGCCTCATCGGACTTCTTTTACCATTTATATTTACAAAGCTTAAACTAGACCCAGCAACTGCGAGTGCTCCACTGATTACTTCTATCGCGGATATCAGTGGTGTTATTATTTATTTCTCTATCGCTTCGTGGTATTTTGGGTTTTGATGAAGAAAATATTACACCAATTCAAGGTTACAATACAATTTCTAAGAAGTGTGTAGTAGAGAAGAAAACAAGGCTACACAGCACTATAATATTTTAGCCTCTTTGACTTGAAATTTTGTACCTTCTATATAGTTACTAAAGTAAGATTCATAGAACGCTACAGCTTTGGCGTTGCTTACTTCGTCTATCCTCTCAAAAAAAGAGATTCTGAACTCGATTCAGAATCTCATCATACAATTACCAATTTTTTAATATATAAAGTATTGTATGATTATTTTCCAACTAAATATAAAAGCACATTGACCTTTAACAACTATTTGTAAACATCACCCCTAAAATCAATATCATTAATAATAGCTTCTATAATTATTTCTTCATTCATCATTTCTACAATAATTCTAATATTTCCTTTTCGGATTCTATATTTATTTTGAAAGTTACCTTTTAATTCTTTCAAATCAATATTTATATCCATAAAATAAAACTTCTTTTATACTGATTTTATGATTAGCTCATCCACATCAGATTCAGTTAAAATATTAGAATTTTTACTGAGGAATTTAGTTACTTTTTTTAGATAAGTAATTTTCAAGTTTTTATTCATTTAAATATCAAGAACTACTGTTTTAGAATACGACACTTCCTTATCTTCTATAGTCATTAAATTTAAAATATTTTCTATATCATTTTGTTCTTCATTTGATACTAGTTCAATGCTGTTATTATTAACAGTAAAGTTTTTTATCAAACCCTTTTTTAGGTTATTAAGAATATTCATGAATGAATCATAGTTTTTATCATCTATTTGTATTTGGATTGTTTTCATTTGTTGTCTCCCTGCAGTTTAAACCATTTATACCTTCTTGGCTCAAAAAGTACATCTTTTATTTACTTTTTTTAGACTTTTTATCGTTAAGTCTATGATATATTTTGCATCTTTATTTATTATGTCAAAATCTATTAAAAATATTAACTCGTTCCCAGTATTATAATATAACTCTATATATTAAAATATTTTGATGCTACAGCCCAATTCTAATACGCCAATAAGTCTTTGCTTGCAAACGAGGGAATAAGATTCCGTGTCAAGCACGGAATGACGGAGTGGGACTGTCGTCATTTTGAGCCACACTTGTCATTCTGAACCACACGCCACCGTCATTCAGAACCACACCATCGTCATTCTGAACCACACCACCGTCATTCTGAACTTGATTCAGAATCTCATCAGACAATAACAGTCATAAAAATCATTTATATAACATATTTTCATTTGCTTACATCTTATTATCTAAATATTTCCCCGTCTCTTTATGACCAAAGTCTGGAATCATCTCAAAGAAAAGTTCTACTATCTCTTCTTTGCTCCATTCTCTTTTTGTTTTCATATCTGTTATGCGTTTAGTAAACATCTCTAGTTTGTCTTCATCGAAAATAGCTTCATTTTTAATCACACCTAGATTTTCAAATCTCTGCATATCCAGCACTTCTTTGTCTGTAAAGAACTCTTCAAAGTCTTTTTCTCCAGTAGTATCACTAGCGAAGAAATAACAAGGCCATTGTTTTGAATTTTGAATGTTTAATTTTGAATTTTCAATGAAGAAATCTCTTGCTTCTTCTTCTGTTTTACAAATATATGGCTCTAAGCCTAATTTTTCAAGATATTTCACTGCTATATCAGCAAATGTAATCAAGTGCAGCTTTTCACTTAGTTTTGGGAAAAATATATCTCTGTTTTGTCCAAGCAAACAGCTCATCAAACAAAGCTCACCTGATTCTTTTGGTGTTACAAAGTAGCGTTTGATATCGTTTGGTGCAGAGAGTGGTTGTCTTTTTTGGATGCGCTGGTTAAACCCATGGAGGAGTGAACCATCACTAAAAGCGACATTGGCAAATCTCGCAGTCGATATCGGCATCTGCAAGCTTCTACGCATCAGATACATCTCCATGATACGCTTACTCGCTCCCATCATATTGACAGGATTAGCAGCCTTGTCAGTCGATACACAAAAATACTTTTTCGTACCGTTTGCTATAGATTGAGCTATAGTCTTGTCTGTGTTTTCTATATTTACTTCTATCATACGCATGAGAGTAAATGGGTCTTTTTCACTTCGTACATGTTTGAGTGCTGATAGATTGAGCACATAGTCATACTTGCCATCTGATTTTATAAAAGCATCGTACTCTATACTTGCGATATCTAGCGCAAAAGTAGCAAACTCTCCATCGATATATCCTAGTGAGCTTCGTATATCACGCACAAGCTCTACCATGTTATTTTCAGATATATCTACTACATGTAGTTTTTTTGGATTGCGTTTAAATATCTCTTTTGTCACAGCCTGACCGATACTTCCAGCTCCACCGATGACTAGAAATGTAGATGCACTCACAATCTCTTTTAACTTTTCATCATGCTTCTTGATATCATCTTCAAACAGTTCGCTCTCTCTACCGATAAGCTCTAATGTAAAATCCATATTTATTCTCCTACTACTAATTCTTTTGGTGGCGCAGGTAAATCTTTAAACACTCTTTGGTACAACTTACTCTCTGAAAAGAAAATACTCCAGGCAGTCAAAGCGATAAGCATAAAGTATGTATATAGATTTTGATTTTCTTTATACCATAGTTCTAGTTCTGCTTTATAGGGAGCTATATAGTCTTTATAAAATGCTTTTGGCTCCATAGAACTATTGGAAATCATCGTCTCTTCATCTCTAAAAAACAAAGAAGCTATCCCCGTAAGCCCTGGTTTGATAGACAAGATTGCATCTAGTTTATCTACAGGATACAAGTCCAGATGCGCTTTTACTTGTGGACGAGGTCCAACAACACTGATATCGCCTTTGAAGATATTTACAAGTTGTGGAAGTTCATTTATCTTTGACTTACGTAAAAATCTACCAAATGGCAACACTCTAGGATCTCCATGCGTAGTTATATATGCATTTGCCATATTTGGGCTATTTTCAAGCATCGTTGCAAACTTCCATATACCAAACATCTTCCCATCAAGCCCAACTCTCTCTTGTTTATAAAACATCTTATGCTCACCTGTTAGCTTGAGTATAAGCATGATTGGCAACAGCAATGGTGCCAATAGTATAAGCGCTATGCCTGATAGCAATATATCAAAAATCCTCGTCATATCTTTTCTCCTTGTATCATTAGTTTTATTCCTTCTTCCACGCTATATGGATTTGTAAGATTTAGCTTTTGTTTTGTGATTGTATTATCCACTTCTAAACTTTCATAAAGTCGTTTATGAAATGATGGTTTTACTAGCTTTAAAAAACTTCGGAAAAATGGTATTTTTATTAGCATAATTTTTTTATCTAGGTTTTTAGCGATAAGTTCACATAGTTTTGTAGTGCTGAGTGGTTCATCATCACTTGCTAGAAATATTCCTGATTGATTTTGTTTTATAATTTCATTAATCATATAACAAAGATTTCCAATATATATAAAACTTCTTTTATTTTCTATACCACCCAAAGGAAGAAAAGGTAGTTTTTTCACAAGCTTTACTAAGCTATCTATATTTCCAGGAGCATCTTTACCATATATCATAGGTGGTCTTATGATACTTACTTTAAAGTCTGAATCATTTAGCATTAGTAACTGTTTTTCAGCTTCTAATTTACTTATTCCGTAAGGTGTGATTGGATTACACTCAGTATTTTCATCTAACTTTTCTAAACCCTCACCATAAACAGCAATAGTACTTATAAATATAAACTGTTTAACTCCAGATTCTTTTGCTAATTTTGCTAATTTTACTGGATAATTTACATTTATTTCATGATATTTTTCATAAGAATGTTCTACTTTTTGATGTACAAGTGCTGCACAATGTAACACAATATCAATATCTTTAAATTGCAAATCTTCTATCTTCTGACTCAGCAAAGAAAAGTTTTGAAATAAGTATTGATCTTTATGTTGATTTACAAAGCTACTTCCTAAATATCCAGTGCTTCCTGTTAATAGTATTTTCATTTTTTTAGTAAACCTATAATTTTGATTGGATATTTCATCAAGATTTTAAATATATTTGTCTTAATTCCATTTTCTCTACAAACACGAAGCTGCTCTAAATTATTTATCCAAAGACTGCTAAATGAAGTACTAACGCCACCTATTCGCATTTTAATAATAGGCTCTTGTAGGTAACTAGAAGTGATTTTGTGTGTATATAAAAATCTAGCCATTATGTCAAAATCTGCACCTATCTTATAGTCTGTTTTAAATGTTCCATATTTTTCATAAATCTCTCTTTTTACAAAAAAAGTAGGATGAGCAGGATAAAGTGCATAGTGAAAGTTTTCTACTCCACACTTACTACTGTCATAATACCGTACAGTTTTATCAAGATTTTCAGGTTTCACAAAAACCAAATCAGCATAGACGCTATCTACTTGCTTCTCTTCAAACTCTTTTACAACTCTCTCTATCACAAACGCATCTATATAAAAATCATCACTATTAAGAATACCTACTATATCTCCAGTAGCAAGTGCCAAGCCTTTGTTCATAGCATCATAAAGACCTTTGTCTTTCTCACTTACAAACTTTGTTATCGCCTCGCCATAGCTTTGTACTACTTCTATCGTGCCATCAGTAGAAGCTCCATCTATGATGATGTACTCGATGTTTTTATATGTTTGAGATAGGACTGAGTCTATTGCATCTTTTATAGTGGCTTTGTTGTTCCAAACTACTGTTATGATTGATATTTTCAAACTTTACTCTCCAAATATTTTTAATAATTTCTGTTGATGTATCTCTTTTGAATATTTAGATTTATATATTTGCCTTAATTTATAAGACAACTCATCTTTATTTTCATATCTTTGAAACCTATTGATACATTCTTTCAAACTTTTTTGATTTTTAGCTTTAAAATAAAAAGGATAATCTTCTCCTAAAAGCTCTTCTATCAATCCAACTTTTGTGGTGATTACAATAGTTCCCATCATCATAGCTTCAAGTATAACTGTAGGTTGCCCTTCATTCCATGAAGGTAGTATCAAAGCTTGCGATTTATCTATTTCTTGAAATTTTTCTTTTCCATTTATAAATGAACTAATCTTTATATTTTTACTTTCATACTTTCGTATCTCATCTTCATTGTTTACAAACCCACCAAAGCATTTTAGAGATAAGTTTTTATCATTTGAAAATACTTCCAATAATTCAAAAATACCTTTTTCTTTTATGTAGTTTGAAATATAGATAAATTGCTCTTCTTTTTCACCATCAACCATCTGAAACTCTTCTATTAATGAATTTTCTAGAATAAATATTTTACTTATATCAAGATGTTCAGAAAATTGTATTTTTTGGTTTTCAGATAAAACTATTAATTTATCTATTAACTTAAATATTATTTTTACTATATATTTATTTAACAAATTTTTATTATAAAATATTTCAAAATCACCTCTATGTATATGTATTACAACTTTCCGTTTATTACTCATCTTAAAACTTAAAATAGAAAAAAGTGTTTTAATACTACCAAACGTAGATAATGAGAATATAGTGTAAAAAAAGTCATATTTTTTTTTCTTATTCAAATTATATATTTCTTTTATATAGCTCCATATTTTAATTATCTTAGAACTAGTTCTTTTATTATGTTCTTTTAACTCACTTTTTTCTTCAACAATATCTAAGAAATATTTTTTAGATAATAAATCAATATTTAATCTATTTGCCAAGCTAATACCATGAATTATATTTGGAGCTAATTCTCCAAAAAAAAGAATTTTTTTCATAATAAAATATCTTTATTTTTTTCAAATTTCAAAAAAGGAAATATTAAAATAGATAATATAATTGTGACAAACATTGTCCTATTGACAAAGTAATCTCCAAAAAGCATTAAAAATAACAACATTAATAAAAATAAGTAAAGTCCAATAAAATTCATCTTTTTAACAATAATCATTAAAAAACCAAATATTAAAAAAACCAATAACATCTCTAGCCAATAAAAATTTCCTAAATCTAAATAATAAGGAATGATAAATGTCGCTGCATTAAAGCCTGATATACTAGTATCCATTCCTATTGCTGTTCGTTCAATGTCATGCATAAAAAAATTTAAGAAATGTGTTATTTCATACTGTGGAACAAAGTCAAAATATAATTTAAGAACATCAAAATTTAATGCAAGATAACTATATATCCATGAAAATAAAATAGAATCAACTCTTGAACCAAGATACTCTTTGATAATTCCTTCATATCCTCCTCTTTCAAGTAGCCTATATTCTCCATATAATGAAAATAAATATATAAAGGACATAAGCATAAAAAAGATTAATAAAATACTTTTTATCTTTATTTTATTCATTTTAAAATTAAAAAAATACCAATAGATTCCAAAAAATATAAATACTCGAACTAAATCACCTCTCTTTACATCAAAAAATCCACTAAATACAACAATAGATAAAATTCCGATAAAAATATATTTTCTTTTTACATATGGAGCAAAAATTAATAACATCCATTGAAGAACAGCTGCGAGACCACTTAGCCCCGAGATTTTAAATTTCTCTCCAGATTGAATCTGAGTAATATCTCCATATTCAAATACTCTAAACCCCATTGTTAGCCCTGTATATAGTTTTATGCTTATATAAAGGATTATTATAAATAAATAAAAAGTATTGCTATTTATTTTGAGATATGTTTTGAATGATATTCTTTTAATATTAATTTTTTCAAATACGTACAAAACAATAAATACTAAAATGGGTCCTACTAAAAAAACATACAAATCATATAAATCTTTTTCGAACTGTTTTATACTAACATTAAGTGTATTCAAAAATAATGCAATAAATATACCAAATAAAAATATATTATAGCTGTTGATATTTTTTTCTTTTATTGAATAAACAGAATATAAAAAAAATAAAAAAGATACCCAGTACAATAAAAAGTTTACTGGATTATATTTATTTATAGAATCAAATACTATTATTGGATATAGCATTATGAATATAATTACTAAAAAACTATAATAATAGATATTTTTTCTATTTAATGTTATGTTCAATATACATCTTTCATTGCAATTAGTAAATCTGATTTTATTTTGATATTATCTTCCTTTAATTTTTGAATTATCAAATTTTTATTTTTAATTATTAATTTGATAGTTTTTAAGAGTTTGTCAAAATTAATATCATTGATATCTATTACATATTTATCATAGTCTGTTAAAGCACTTAAAATTCCAAGTGACTTTGTTCCGTGATACGCTATATTTATAGCTGGTGTACTTGTAGATAAAGTAAATATAACTGAATGCAATCTCGTACCAATTAAAAATTCCATTTGTGAATATAAACTTTTTAACTGAGTAGGGGTCCAATCCTCATCATAAAAGTAGATATATTTTTCATATTTAGTTCCAATGAAACCATCTCTAATTTCTCTAGAAATTTTAATGTCATTGTGCCCAGTATGCGATAGTTCTGCAGATACTTGTGGGAAAATATGAATAATTGCTTTATAGTTATCAATACAA
>JAVETY010000040.1:0-14516 GCA_034005815.1 Sulfurimonadaceae bacterium
CAGATGTGTGCTCTTCCGATCTCTAAATACTGCTATGACAAAACATCGTCTTGACAAAGATGAAGAACTAAAAGCAAGAGTAAATGAAAAACTTGCAGAAGTTGGACTAGAGTACAAAGGTACTTCACAAGTTACACATTTTTTATATGCTATTATAGATGATTTTGGACTAGATGAGATTAAAAAACTTGTTGTAAAACCTTTGAGTCAATTTAATATTGCACCGTTTTATGGATGTCATAATATTCGTCCATCAGAGCTTCAAAATGAATCTCATAAATCGCCAGAAAATCCATATCGCCCTACTTCACTAGATGATTTAATCATCGCATGTGGTGGTGCTAGTGTAGATTATGAAGAAAAAAATAAATGTTGTGGTTTTCACGTAGAGCTTCAAGCTCCTCGTACAGCAGCTATCTTAGCTGGAAATGCAATTGCAGGTGCTATGGATAACAGTGCGGACTGGATGGTAACACCATGTCCACTTTGTCATCTTAAACTTGATACACAAACAGGGCATGCATCTGAAGCAATTGGTCGTGAAGTTGCACTTCCTGTTCTTCATATGCAACAAATGCTAGGTCTAGCACTTGGATGTAGTGCAGAAGAGTTAGGTCTTAAACACCACGTTACAAAAGTAGACTTTATTTAACTTCCTCTTTTTCCTTAAAGCATTAACGCTTTAAGGACTCTTTCTTATCACACCTCATTACTGGAAACTTTTATGTCACAATCAATTGAAATCATCTCATGGAATGTCAATGGAATTCGAGCAGTTGCTTCCAAAGATAGCTTTGCATGGCTCGAAAATAGACAAACAAATATTTTATGCTTACAAGAGATAAAAGCAACCAAAGAGCAAATCCCTTCCATCTCTACCACTCCATACCTAGAGGAGATAATAAACCCTGCAGAAAAAAAAGGATACAGTGGAACGGCCACCTTTAGTAATCTCAAATCTGACAGAGTGAGTTTATGCGAAGATATTGACACATGCCATGAGGGAAGGATTATAGAGACACAATTTGGCGATATAGTACTTTTTAATGTCTACTTTCCAAATGGGCAAAAAGATGAAGAGAGACTTGGCTATAAACTGAAGTTTTATGATGATTTTCTAAACCATTGCCAAAATCTACGAGACAAAGGAAAATCTATTATTATCTGTGGTGATGTCAATACAGCGCACCGTGAGATAGATCTTAAAAATCCAAAAAGCAACGCTAAAACATCAGGTTTTTTACCCATCGAGCGTGCGTGGATCGATAAACTCTTGGCATGTGGATATATTGATACCTTTCGTTATGTGCATGGTGATATAGAACAGTATTCATGGTGGAGCTATAGATTTCAAGCAAGAGATAAAAATATTGGTTGGCGGATAGATTACTTCTTTATCTCTGAGGATTTAGCAGAGAGCCTAGAAGATGCTTTTATTTTAGATGAGATAGCAGGCTCTGATCATTGCCCTGTAGGGATTCGTATCTCAATTTAAGCTCAAATATACTCTAAGTTTATGAGTTATTAAGAGAGTCTGCTATAGAGTGACCTTCTATTTTATTCCATGAAGGAAAACCCCCTATGCTTCGCTCTCTCTACCATGTTTTAGAGCCAAAACTTATCACTTATATAAAACGAAATGGTTATTCTCTTTCTGATTTTTTTGCAGATGCGATTGCCGGTCTTGCTGTTGCTATCATTGCACTACCACTTGCTATGGCAATTGCCATCGCCTCCAACCTCCCGCCTGAGAGAGGGCTCTTTACTGCTGTTGTTGCTGGATTTCTCATCTCAGCACTCGGTGGAAGTCGTTTTCAAATTGGAGGTCCTACAGCAGCATTTATCGTAGTAGTAGCCACAGTAGCTATGAGGCATGGTTACGAGGGGCTTGTTCTAGCCACCATTATGGCTGGGGTGATACTTATTATTATGTCATTATTACGTGCTGGAGAACTTATCAAATTTATCCCCTACCCAGTTATCGTTGGGTTTACTTCAGGGATAGCTCTGCTTATAGCATTTAGCCAGATAGGAGATTTTTTTGGATTATCCATCTCAAATGTTCCTCCAGATTTTTTAAAAAAATTTCAGGTTTATCTAACACATATCCATGAAACTAACTTTATGGCCGTTGCTATTGCTTTAGTTTCCATCGGTATTATTCTCTTAGCAAAACGTCATATCCCTAAAGTTCCAGGTTCTATTCTGGTTGTTACGATTTTAGGATTTGTTGTTTGGGCATTTAATCTTCCCGTTGAAACGATTGAAAGCCGTTTTGGAACTATCCCATCAACCCTACCAATGCCAACTTGGCCAGATATTACGTTTGAAAAATTACGTCTCTTACTTCCTGATGCTATCACTATAGCGGTGCTTGCAGCTATCGAGTCTCTTCTTTCTGCTGTAGTTGCTGATGGGATGAGTGGAACACGTCATAAATCAAATGCCGAACTTATGGGTCAAGGAGTAGCAAATATCGCTTCAGGGATGTTTGGTGGTATGCCCGCAACTGGAGCTATAGCTAGGACTGCTGCCAACGTAAAAGCAGGTGCAAGATCACCCATTGCTGGGATTATGCATGCTCTATGGCTTTTTATTTTTATACTTCTCCTCACACCATTTATCATAAAAGTCCCTCTAGCTGCCCTTGCTGCAATATTATTGGTGGTTGCTTGGAATATGTCAGAGATTAAACATATTAAGGGAATTATGCAAGCACCAAGAAGTGATAAAATCGTTTTGTTTGTCACATTTTTTCTTACTGTTTTGGTAGATCTCAATTTTGCTATTCAAGCTGGTATCGCACTTGCTGCAATCCTTTTTATTAACCAAATGATGCAAACAACAAAAATCATCCCTGTCGAAAATGAAGAAAACGATTATGATTCAATTCGAAACAAATTAGTTCCAGAAAGTGTAGAAGTCTATGAGATTCAAGGACCTCTCTTTTTTGGTATAACTGAAAAACTTCTTGATATACTTAAAGATTTCACCTACCCTCCAAAAGTTTTTATCCTCCGTATGCGTTATGTTCCCCTTATTGATGCTGCAGGTCTCAATGCATTAAACATCTTTCTGGAGCGACTTCAAACAACTAACACACAGCTCATACTTTCAGGTGTCTCGCCTCAACTTTATCGATATATCAAACAGTCTGGTCTCGATAAAAGGATAGGACATCACAATATCGTAGACCATATTGATAAAGCACTTTGGCGTGCAAATGAGGTGTTAGGGGAAAAAGTAGAAAATGCAGAATAGCTATTTTTTAGGACGAAATACCTTTATAACATCTTCATTCGTTTCAATGTAAGGGCCCTCTATAAGGTCAATACAATAAGGAACAGCAGGAAAAACTGCATCTAAACACTCTCGTATAGATTTTGGTTTTCCTGGAAGATTGATAATAAGAGTTTGATTACGAATTCCTGCAGTTTGACGTGAGAGAATAGCCGTTGGAACATATTGCAAGCTCACCTGACGCATAAGCTCACCAAACCCTGGCATCATCTTTTGACATACATTCTCAGTTGCTTCAGGAGTTACATCTCTTAGAGCTGGTCCTGTGCCCCCCGTCGTTACTACCAACGAGCACCCTTCATTATCACAAAGCTCTATCATCGTTTGCTCTAACATATCTTGCTCATCCGCAATACATCTATACACAATCTCAAATGGAGTGATTAAGTACTCTTTCATTGTATCTTGAATTGCCATACCAGAGATATCTTCATAAAGCCCCTTACTCGCTCTATCGCTTGCGGTAATTACCCCAATTTTTACTTTACTCATCACATTCTCCTTTTTCTAAAAAATGGTTTGCACCTTTTATAGTAGTCACTGTTGCTACCTCTATAAAAAGAGCATTTGCACCTTGTGCGTCAATTATCTTATCTTCGCTTCCAAGATAAACTTCAATCACGACACCTTTATCTTTTAGTTCCACAAGCGCATCGAGGTTCCACTTATAAAATAAAAGTTCCTCAAGTTCATTGGCACTACTCTCTTTTATAGAAACTTCTTTTATGGCATGTGGTGCAAAACATGCCGTGAGAAAATTATTTATATAAGCTTGGGGATTTTTTTTATACCCTCGAAGTTGAAGCTGTTTAAATGGTTCTGATTTTGTTTCAAAAAATGCAGGGGAAAAGAGTTGCAAGGTATCAACACGCTTACCCTGCTCTACCATCTTCTTGGCATGTGCAAATGCTAAAATTGCACCATAGCTAAATCCAGCTACGGTGTACTCTGTCTCTTTTATAAAACTATTAAAAAACTCTCTATCATTTTGGAGAGAAAAACCACTAAAGAACTTCATTAATATATTTACGAACCTCTTCTTTACTAATAGACTCTCGCTCAAAAAGCACTTGTTCTACCTTTGTGATAACCCCTTTTAAAGAGACAAGCAACATTTTTGTCTCCTCTTGAAGTTTTGCTAATATATCTCTTACATCACCTTCTTTAGAGAGCAATGAACTTCCCATACCATACTCTTGACACATCTTATGAACAAGCTCTTTTGCTTCATCTAAATCATTTTTAGCATCGCTACTATGCTCATTAAATGCAATAGTACATGCCACCATACCGGCTAAAAGCATCTTGATACGAGATTCTACTTCACGTTTTAGAAGTGGTTCTGTCACTGTTGGGGTGAGTTTTTCATTGGAGAGTAAAATCTTCTCAAATGAAAGATTAAAATAGGTTGCGCATATCACTTTACCAGCCTGATAGGTCACTCTAAACTTTTTTTGCTCTTCATTCATTACTGCAAGTTTTCGTTTTCCAAAAATCACTTTATCTTTTACCTGATAAAAATGCTCGAGTGTTACTTGAAAATCATTTTGGCGTAGGGTGAGAAGTGCTGCTTCATTCACTAATGTTGCTAAAGCCGCACCATTAAATCCTACTGTCATATTTGCTACTGCTTTTATATCAATATTGTGAGGGATTTTTGCAAGATATTTTAGTAAAATCGCTTCACGTTCTCGTTTTGTTGGAAGCTCTACAAAGATACGTCTATCAAAACGTCCAGCACGCAAGAGTGCCGCATCAAGTACTTCTATCTTATTGGTCGCTGCTACAACAATAACACCACTTGAACCTTCAAATCCATCCATCTCTGTGAGAAGTTGATTCAGTGTTGCTTCACGCTCATCATTACGTTGTCCATCTCTTGTTTTTCCTACCGCATCTATCTCATCGATAAAAATAATAGAAGGAGCATTACGTTTTGCCGCTACAAAAAGTTCATGGACACGTTTTGCCCCCATACCCACATAGATTTGTACAAAAGAAGCACCACTTTGGTAGTAAAAAGGGACATTTGCAGCGTTTGCAACAGCTTTTGCTATCATCGTTTTCCCCACACCTGGAGGACCCACAAGAAGTACACCTCTTGGCATGCGAGCACCAAAATTTTTATACCGTTTTGGATTTTTCATAAAGTCGATAATCTCTTCAAGCTCTATCTTGACATCAGAGATTCCTCCGATATCATTAAAGGTTACATCACTTTTGGTTGCTTCTATAATTCCGGTGCTCGTTACATCTCCTCCAACCATTTGTGTTGAAATTTTTGATTTAAAAAAATTACCTTTTTTCTCCCAAAATTTATATATCAAAGAAGCTATCCCTAAAAAAAGAAGAAAAAAGAGGAGATAGACAATAAAATTCGATCCCGAACCAATCTCCACTTGATACTCTGAAAACATCTTTGGAGTTACTTGAGATGAGGCTATTTTATAGTAATCTTTTTCTGTTTTAAGATAAACATACTCTTTTGTAACGATAACTTTTGTAACCACTTTATCATTTAAAATTTGTGTTGCCTGACTCAGCGTAATGGGCTCAGAATTATCTCTTAACACTGCAAATAAAATAAGTGAGACAACAATAAAAGCAGATATATAAATAGCAATTCTATTTGTTTTAGATGCGAACATAGTTATACTCCTTCTGTGCTTCAAAATTTTCTATATTTATCCAGTCTCCCACTAAATCTTCATTTGATTCTATAATTATTTTATTGAAAAATTGGTCAAACCCTTGGTACATGCCATCTTTTACTGATTCTACTAAAACTTCGAGTGGTTTGTGATTAGCTTTTCTAAAATGAAGATTTTTCTCTTCTATGGTCGCTTCTAACTGGTGTAAACGTTCTTTCGCTACTTTACCATTTACCTCTGGTTTCATTGTAGCCGATGGAGTTCCATCACGCTTGGAATAACTAAAGGCATGGAGATGTGTGAGTGGTAGTGCCTCTACATTTTGCATTGCTTCATCCCAAAGAGCTTGTGTTTCTCCTGGATGTCCTGTAATAAAATCTGTACCAATTGCAAAACCTTTACTTGCAAGGTGCTCAAAAAGTTCTCTATCTTGTTTATACACATTACGACGATTCATTAGTTTTAACATCGTAGGAGATGTGTGTTGCAGGGCAATATGAAGATGACGCTCGAGCCATGGCTCATCAAGAAGCTCTTTAAATTCATCAGTAATTTGGATAGGTTCAACACTTCCCAAACGGATGCGTCGTACCCCTCTTATTTGGCTCATTTTTTTCATCAGTTTAGCGATCGATGTACCCGCACCCACTCCATAGCTTCCCACATTTGTTCCTGTAAGGATAAACTCTCCAAAGCCATTGAGAGCTAATCGTGATATCTGTTCTAAAATTTTCTCTTCATGCATACTTCGTGCATCACCACGTACAAATGGGATGATGCAGTAGGAACACCGAAAGTTGCACCCCTCTTGTATCTTGATAAATGCTCTACTTTTGCCTACAAAATCATCTACTATAAGATTATCTATATGGTTTAAATCGCCTGGGTCATAAAAAGGTTGCTCTTGTGAGAGTAAAAAATCTATTTTTTGTTTCTCACTTTGCCCAAAAACACCATGCACCCTTTTTTCTGCTAGAAGAGTTTCCCCTTTTGTATGTGCTCCACATCCTGTTAAAAAAATCTTTGCACCTGTTGTTTTTTCTATGTGAGAAATATAAGTTCTCACATGGGTATCCGCACCGTTAGTCACAGTACAAGAGTTTATTACAATGGTATCTGCTTCCTCTTCATTTTGCGTTATCTCATACGCTTCGAGTGAGCTCATCATCACTTGAGAGTCATAAAGGTTTGTACGGCATCCAAAGGTTTTAAAAAATACTTTTTTCTTCACGACTCAAGCTCCTCATGAAACGGTTGTTTTGGTTTTTCTCTTTGCACATGAAGCCTTTGTGTAGGGTAAGCAATGGTTATATCATCCTCTTTGTTAAAAGCTTCTACTATTTCTGTCGAAATTACACTTCGCAAAGTGAGCGTCGCATAAGCATTTGTAAGATACCACGAACTAATCACAACTCCATGAGGCTCTATAAATGAGAAGATACGTGGTTCCACGTTTGTATTTTTGAGACTATAGTGGTTGCGAATTTTATTAAGCTGCTTTCTTGTGATATCTGTATACCCTTTTGAGTATTTTTTTGTTATCTCTTTACAAATATACATCGCTTTTTTGTGGTTAGATTCAAAAGTAACCACGATATCTATCCCATCCCAAACAGTTTTGAGTGAGCTATGGGAATAGTTTGCAATCATTCGGGTAAATATATAGTTATTTGGTATAAAAATAATCCGCCCTGCTCTTCGGTTTTTTATATAGGTGGTGAGCGTTACATCTTCAAAAAGAGTCATACGTAAAAGTGAAATATCCATAATATCACCTACATATTCCACACCCTCCATCTCTACACGGATTCTATCACCCACATGGATAGTTCCGCTAAATACAATAACAAGCCATCCCAAAATACTCATAAACCAATCTTTCATCGCAATAGCAATACCCGCTGAAGCAAATCCCAATATCGTTACAAGATATCCCACATTTTCTATATAACTAAAAAATACTATTAAAATTATCAAAGTTACATTGACAAAGTTAATAATCTTATTGGCCATATAAAAGCGTTCATGGTCCGTGATATATTTTTTTACAATTGTTTTTAAGGAGAAGAAAATCAAGAAGATAACTAAAACAATAATCCCAATATTGATAAGTTTATACATCTGTACTTCAATCTCTTTATTGATATTAAGCTCAATAATTTCTAAACGCTTTTCATATACTTCAGCCGTAACCGTGATGGTATCAAGTGCGGTTTCAAATCTCTCAAGACGTTTTTCCACCTCTTGATACTCCATTTGGTATGCTTCATTCGCATCAAGCTCTAGTACATTTTTATAAAGTTCTCTCTCTTTGTATAGAAGTTTAATTAGCTCTGTAAGATTACTCTTTCTTTTTTTATAATCTTGCAAATCATTACCGAGAGTTTTAATAGAAGAGATACCCACAAAAATATCAAAAGGGTTAGTAATTGGCTCAATTTTTTCAATATCCAGAGGTGTTAAAAGTTTTGAAAATGGTGCGCTATCTTTCTCTTTGAGTTGCTCTATTTGTGAGGTGATAATCTTCTCTTTTGAGATAAGTGCACTTAGTTCATCACTTTCATTCACAGTTCTTGCTTTTTTACTCAAAAAATCGATACGTTTTTTAATATTTGTAAGGCTTTCACGTACTTCAAGAGAGGTGAGATAAGAAGCATAGCTTTTCATCCAAACTTGCTCTTTTTTAATCTCTTTTTCTAGCTGTTCTATCTCTTTAATATATTTAGCGGTTCTCTCTTTTTTTTCTACTTCTATGGCATGTTCTATCTTCTCTATCTCAGCTTTAGAGAGTTTTATCTGTTTTTCTACCGGAGCTGCAAAAACAATAAGACAAAATAAAAGAAGTAGTAAAACTTTTTTCATCAACGCGCTCCAAAAAGTTGTAATACTTCGTAAACAACACTTTTATCTATAGTATTTGTTATTTCAACATCTCCAATACCTTTTGGGAGGATAAAAGTGATAGCACTATCGGAGCTCTTTTTATCTAAGAAAAATGTTTCATAAAATTGCTCACAATCTTTGATGTGATACCGTGTCGGTAGATTAAATTTTTGAAGTAATTTTTCTATTTTTATTGCTTCATCTTCAGACATTAAACCTAATTTGCATGAGAGAGTATTTGCCATCACCATCCCAATAGCAACTGCTTCGCCGTGGAGATACCCTTTATAGTTTGTTTCATTTTCTATCACATGTCCAAATGTATGTCCATAGTTTAAAGCTGCTCGTAAACCGTGCTCTTTTTCATCTTGCGCTACAACATCTGCTTTTGTTTTTACTGCCATCTCAATAATTTTTTGAACTATATTTTTATTGCTTACATCTGCTGTTTCTAAAAAAGAAAAAAACTCTTTATTAAAAGTTACAGCCATCTTGATAATCTCTGCCATACCAGCTCCAAACTCTCTTGGTGCAAGCGTTTCAAGAAAAACTGGATCAATATAAACTGATTTTGGTTGGTAAAATGCACCTACGAGATTTTTACCAAAACTATTATTCATCCCTGTTTTTCCACCGACACTGGAATCTACTTGTGATAAAAGAGTTGTTGGAATCTGGATAAAATCTACGCCTCTTTGATAGATACTTGCAGCATATCCCGTCATATCACCAATCACACCGCCACCAAAAGCGATGAGAAGTGATTTGCGATTAAATCTATGGTTAAATAATGATTCTAAAATAGTATCGATTGAATCTTGGTTTTTATATTGTTCTCCATCTGGGAGTGTGATGATATAAAGTTCTTTTGCAGATATTTTACTGAGCAAATATCCAAGGTGTAAACCTGCTACTTTTGGGTTTGTAATTATTGCTACTTTTGTATCAAAATGTAATTTTAGAAGTGTATCGATATGAATATTATAGGAGTTATCTACCACTTGTTTGAGAGCTATATTGACTTGCATTGTATATCCAAAAATGAAATTTAAAAATGGATATATGATACTTAAAAAAGACTAAAATCTCCCTAAATATCCCTGCTAATTTTGTACAGGGATGAAAATTTGGTGGTAAGAATCGAGCTTATGGTAGAGTGCCTCACTATCTGTAGAAAAGAGTGAAAAAAACTTTCTTTTTGTGAATTTTTTCTTAAAAGGTAAAATCTGTATAAAATTCTCTTTTTGTTTTAATGTACGGATAGGGTTTTGGTTGTCGTTTATCACTTTAATTGTTTTTGAAAAGATAGTTGAGAGATTATTAAAATGCTCTATCACTTGCTCTTTTTCCTCTTGCATCTCACTTAAAAAGTTATAAAGCTCTATATTAAAGCCCATTTGCTCCGCAATATCAAAAATATTGGTAGAGATTTTCTCTAAATCTCTATTTTCAGCAAGAATGATAGCTGCATCACGCACTTTAGAGAACGATCTATCAGAGATTTTAAGGATGGGTACATGTGCTTCATAGAAAGAATTTTTTGTTTTTGGCTCTTTAAACATCTCACAAGAAGTGATAACCAAACCTACATGATAAAGCTTGATATCATTTTGAAAAGCGAGTTCTAAATCTACGTTATTATATTCAATATTGACCACAATATTTTCATCTCGGTACTCTTTTAAATAAGAAACAATCTCTATATCACTTGGATTGACAACCTTAATGATAAGATCATGTTTGAATTTTTTATGTACAAATACAGCGCGACGCACAAACTCTTTTATCTTATCATGACTCATGATATTCATATCTATATAGATATAGAGGTTTGAGCCAAAAGGTTCTGGAAACTGTCCTAATTCTCTCTTAATTGCACGATATACTGATTTTAAAACTGCTGGCTCGCCCACAAGGAGAAGTAAATCATTGGGTTGAATCATTCTACGGCGTGAAGGCATAAGGAGCTTACGATTTCTATAAATCGCAACAATACGCCAGTTTTTTTGCTCAATAACACCTAAATGACGGTACACAAAAGAGCTTCCAAATGGAACAAGTACTTCCATAATTTCACCCTCTCCAAGCCCCACATTTTGAGCAATAACTGGAACATTAGGGAGATAATCGATAAGCATAGAAGCCAATATCTCATGTGCATTTATAAATACAACGTTTGGATCTTGATTTTTGATATTCCATTGATTGAGCACTATAATACGGAGTTGTTTAGAAACTAATCTTATATTTTTAATAGTATTTTGTACATCTGCCACATTATCCATAGTGATAAATACTTGCGAGAAATCCATTTTAAGAAGATTTGAAAGTTTATAAGAGCTAGTAGGATCAAACTCAAAAAATTTAAATCTTGCAGGATTGGCATCAGGATATTCCTTCGCTTTCATCTCTACGACATAGTATATATTTTCGCTTGTATAGGTTTCAATCACTCTGCGGACAAAGTGTTCTCCTGCGTCTGCATCACATATAATTAGTATCTTTTTCATTTGATTATTCTTTAATAAATTTTTTTGCAATTATACCATCTTTAATAAGTCGTTAACTTAGACCTAATATAATGACGCCGAAATTAAAAGAAGGATTTATATGAAATTTCTATTAGCACTTCTCATGATGCTTTCATTTTCGCAAGCACACTCTTATGAGGGAGATCTAAGCGCAGAAGAGGCATACACAATGCAAAAAGATGGTGAAGCAATCATCGTTGATGTAAGAACAACTCTTGAATTTATCTACACAGGCCATGGTGAAGGGTTTATCAATATCCCAGCTTACTACTGGACATACGATGAAAAACCAATAGAAACACGTGTAAAAAGCGCAGATTATGAGGTAAAAAACTCTAAAGTAAAAGATCACGTTGCAGCTATGAAGCTATACAACGCAAAAGAAGTAGCCAATAAAAACTTTATAAAAGAGGTTATGGAAGCTATGAAAATGCAAAATGTTACTAAAGTGATTTTAGTATGCCGTAGTGGTCCAAGATCAACAGCAGCTGCAGAAATACTAGCACAAGAAGGTATCTCTGCTTATAACCTTGAAGATGGCTTTACATTTGGATGGAAAGATGCCAACATGCCATGGGGTGGACAGTAACTCTTAAAAAGTGAGAGTTTCTTTCTCTCACTCCTCTTTTTTATAAACAACTATCTTTTAACAACATTCTCTTCTAAAATCCACAACTCTTTTTTCGAACGTAACCATTTTTTATCTTTAAAATACCCAGTTATTTTAATCCACTTTTTGTATCTTTGGTTGGAAGTAAAAGATGTTCCCTCTTCCCACGCTTCTACAATTTTCCCATCAATACCATTGAAAACAGAACTTTCTTTTATTAACCGAAATGTAGAAGGATCTATCTTTTCTAGAACTATTTTCTTTTTTGGTTTTTGTTTATTTATAATTTTTTCTTTTGGTGTCTCTCTAGGCTTTTCGATTATTTTTTCAATTATCTCTTTTCTAGGTTGCTCTACTGATTTTAGTATCTCACCTTCTATTTGCGCTACTTCAAAGGCTGTCACATCCATAGGTGCAAGAGTCTCTTCTTCTATTTTTACTTTTTCTCTATATTTCTCTTTCAGTAAAAGTTTTGGAAAAGGATTAGGTTCCTCTTTATATTTCTCCACTATAACTACAGGCTTTTTATTTTCTTTTATAGATAATCCACTACTATTAGTTTGGTTTTGTAGACTTTTAATCGTTTCATCTTTTTCTAAAATAATCTCATTTTGTTTTTTTTCTAGATTTTTATAAAGTTTTTCTTTGGTTTTTAACTCATTATTATGAGTAATAACCATTTTTTCAATATCTTCTTGGAGGATAGTATTTTTTTCTTTCTCATCTTTGAGTTGATATGTTAATGCATGTATCATATCTTCTTGTTTATCACATTGGACTGTATCTATCTGTGGAGTTACTGCTATTGTTTGTACTGGCTTTGCAAGGAGCTCTTCTTGGCATGTCTCATAAGCAGATCGCAATTTCGTTATATCATTTACAATAGATTCAATCCTTTGTATCTCATCCCCTGCTAAAAGAGTACAAAGGAAGCAAGATAGTAATATACGTTTCATATCTTTTCCTTTCGAGTGAGTTTCACACCCATTTCAGCATGATAAGTATAAGGAAACTGATCAAAAAGCGCTATCTCATCTATGGCATGTGTAAGAGTTAGAATCTCTAAATCTCGTACAAGTGTTTCTGGATTACATGAGATATATATGATATTTTCATAGCGTGCTGCAAAGTTGCACGAATCAGTGTCCATCCCACTTCTTGGCGGATCTACAAAGATAGTTTTTATATCATACTCTTCTAAATTTATATCTTTCATACGATTAAAAACTCTCACTTCATCTAAAGCCTGAACAAACTCTTCTACTCCCATTCTCACGAAAGCTATATTTTCCACACTATTCATAGCCATATTTTCTTTTGCGGCTGCGATTGAGGATTTAGAAATTTCAGTTGCTAGAACCTTACGAAATTTCTTTGCAAACGGTATAGTGAAATTACCAGCACCACAGTAAAGCTCTAGTAGATCACTTGAAGTCTCTTTGAGGTCTCTGAGACTCCACATAATCATCTGCTCGTTTACATCTTTGTTGGGTTGAGTAAAACTATTTTCTATATATTTAAATCGATATGTTTCATTATTTATATCAAGACTCTCAACCACAAAATCATCTCCAATAATCACTTTTTGCCCACGGCTTCTACCGATGATAGAGATATTTAGATTTTGTGCGATTATTGTAGCTTTTTTTTTCCACGCTTCATCAAGCTTTTTATGATAGAGAAGAGAAACTACGACACTCCCATTGGATGCACTTAGAAAATCAGTTCCAAAGAGTTTAAAATCAATTGCTTCATCTTTAATAAGTTTTAAAAGTTTTGGCATCAGTGCGAAAATTGCTTCGCTCACCTGAGGGCACTCATCTATAAGACAAATCTCTTTTTGCTCTAATGGATTCATCGCATAAGAGATGGAATCATCCTCTTTATGCCATATTTTAAATTCACTTCGCGAGCGGTAGTGGATATCTTTGGAGGGAAATACTTCTATCTTTTTTTGCGTAAAATGGGAAAATCTCTCTTGATTTAGAACCACTTTTGCTTCTAATTGTGCAGCGTAGCCCCCATCATAAACTTTACAAGCACCACATATTCCAAAATATTTACAATCCAAGTTTTTCCTTTATACTTATTCTATTTTTATTATTTAATAGAGGCTATTAGATTTCCAATAAGGAGGTTCCACCCATCAATGAGCACAAAGATAAGTATCTTAAAGGGCAAAGATATCATAACAGGAGGGAGCATCATCATACCCATCGACATCAAAATCGATGCCACAACCATATCGATAACTAAAAATGGCAAGAAGATTAAAAAACCTATCTCAAAAGCAGTTTTTAGCTCGCTAATAACAAAAGCTGGAATGACTACAGAGAGTGGAACATCAGCAATAGTTTGAGGATTTTGCATTCCTCGTATCCTAAAAAAGAGTGCTAAATCTTTCTCTCTTGTATTGCGTATCATAAAGTTTTTAAAAGGGAGAGTCGCTTTAGTAAATGCCTCTTCATAGCCTATTTCTTCAGCTATATATGGCTTTATACCCTCATCATATGCTTGTTGACCGATAGGTTCCATCACAAA
>JAVETY010000171.1:0-1231 GCA_034005815.1 Sulfurimonadaceae bacterium
ATAATTTATTTTACTCAAATTTCCCAGATAATCGCTTATAAATCTGTGAACCCACCAAAAGCTCTTCGTGTGTTCCAGACGCAACAATCGCACCTTTTTGAAGCACTAAAATAGTATCCGCATCTTCTATGGTGCTCAGTCTATGCGCTATGGTTATTGTAATTTTCTCTTTTGTGTAACTTTTGAGTGCATTTTGTATCCGTTTTTCACTTTCATTATCAAGTGCAGAAGTCGCTTCATCAAATATAAGAAGTGATGCGTCTTTGTAGATAGCACGAGCAATTGCAATACGTTGGCGCTGACCACCTGATAAATTGACACCAAACTCTTCCATCTTGGTATATATCCCTTCCTCTAACTCTGCTACAAAATTACTCGCATCTGCTAACTCGAGCGCATATCGTACTTTTGTCTCATCTATCTCTTGCCCATACGCCACATTGGCCGCTAAAGTATCTTGGAAAATATAAATCCGCTGACTCACAAGTGAAATCTGATTTTTATAAGAGTTATTTTCATACTCTTTGATATTTATACCATTGATTAAAACTGAACCTTCATCCGGATCATAAAAGCGCAAAATCATGTTGATAAAGGTAGATTTTCCACCGCCACTATCACCCACAAGTGCGATTTTCTCACCTGACTTGATTGCAATATTTACATTATCTAAAATATATTTACCTTCATATCTAAGACGCACATCTTGAAACTCTATCTCTTTTATATCTTGATTAAGAATTCGCACACCATCTTGAATACGACTTTTTGTATCGAGTATCTCAAACACTCTCTCACTCGCAGCTAACGCATCTTGAATCTTAGAATAAATACTCCCAATACGGCGAATTGGTTGAAACACAAGCCCAACAGCCGTTAAAAATGCAGTAAACTCGCCCACACTCATACGTCCATCATAGACTTCTTTTCCACCTATAAATATTACAGCAGCAAGCCCAGCAGCACCTACGATTTCCATAAGAGGCGATACGATTTCACCTACATATACCGCTTTCATATTTATCTTGAAAAACTGCCAGTTTTGTACGCTAAACCTTTGCATCTCAAATTTCTCTGTCGCATTAGCTTTTATAATCTCTGTATTATTAAAAACTTCAGTGAGACGCGTGATAACATCCGCATTTTTTGCTTGAGAACGGTGGGAATATTTTTTTAGTTTTTTTGCAATAAGTATAAGCGGATAAATAATCGCAGGAACTACCACAAGAGA
>JAVETY010000171.1:1241-3456 GCA_034005815.1 Sulfurimonadaceae bacterium
GGCAACAACCGTGAGAGATTCTCTAAAAAGCTCTGGAAGCATATTGGATACAAAATACTGAATCCTTCCGATATCATTTGTCACACGAGATATAAGTTCACCACTACGATTGACATACAAAAACACCATGTCAAGAGAGATAATCTTCTCTAGTAATATCTCTCGAAAACGTGAAACTATATGCATCCCAATATAACTCATATAAACGCTTTGAATATAGCGTCCAATAGCCTTCAAAAAATATATTCCTAAAAGCATCATAGGAATCCAATAGAGCATATCCTCTTTTTTTTCAATAAACATATCATCCATAAGAGGTTGCATAATATGTGCCGTAGCCGCAGTCGCAGTAACCGTGAGTAAAATTCCAAAAATAACCAAGATATACTGGAGTTTATACTCCTTGATATATGGCATGTATCGTTTTAAAGTTTGTTTCAAAGTTCTTCCATATAAATAGATTTAAAATCAAATTCTAGCAAAATATGATTTCATTGAAGCTTTTGTGTTTTTAGCTATAATTCTAAACTTTTTTAAAAAAAGTCATATTTAAAAAAAGTCATAATTACTAAATTAAGAAAAAAAGAAAAAAATGAACAATAAACCAAAATACCACCTTTTTAAAAATACAAAGTACGCTCTTGATGGACTTCTACATGCCATCAAAACAGAAAGCTCTTTTCGTTTAGAGCTTTTTGCTGCTGTTTTTATCGTAGCTATGATTGTCTATATAGATACCACACTTGCTTATAAACTGATTTTGCTCGTGAGCGGAATCTTAGTTCTAATAGTAGAGCTTATCAATTCTGCAATAGAAAATGTAGTAGATTTGGTTACAAAAGAGATACACCCACTTGCAAAAGCGGCAAAAGATATTGGCTCTGCAGCTGTGATGTTTTCGATAGTATTGCACTCTACGTGCTGGGTTTTTGTGTTTACAAGTCAATCATAAAGTTAAAGTAAACTATTTATTGTCAATATAAACTTTACTAAAGATTTTGATATTATATCAATCTTCAATCAATTACAGGAAAAACAATGTCTTTATCAAAAATTGTATCGAATCGTTTCATCAAAATAGTAGGAACATTTGTAAAAATAATTTCTTATCCTTTTCACTTTATCTTTCCAAAAAAGCGTTTTACAATACCCACACAAAGTGACGCTTGGTTCAAGTCATCAAAAGAGTATAAAATACCAAAAATAATTTGGCAAACCAACTATTCAAACAAAGTCAGTTTGCCCGTTTATTGTAATTATTTATTTAACAGACTTATTTCACCAGATTATGCTTACAGATATATGGGACATGAAGATAGAGAAGATTTTATCTCTAAGCATGCACCACAAGAAGTCGCTGATGCATTTAAAAAATTAACCGATGGAGCTGCACAAGCTGATTTATGGAGACTATTTGTACTTAACTATTATGGTGGAGTATATATGGATATAGATGCTCATTCTGTTTGGACACTCTCTGGTCTAATAAAACCAACTGATACTGAAGTTTTTTTATTAAATAAACAACACTATACAAATTATTTTATCGCTACCGCACCAAATAATCCAATATTACAAGATGCTATAAACATGATAGTTGAAAATATCAAAAATAAAAGTATCGAAGGTGGTGTTTATAAACTAACAGGTCCATCAGTATTGAACCTTGCTATAGGTGAAAAAGAAGTAAATCATAGATTTTATAGAGTTACTTGTACGCAAGGAAGCTTTACGAATGAATATTTTCAATATATCGATAAACCAAGAGGTAAATGGACACATGCAAAAAATGAGGATCTTCTAAAAGACTAGAGTTATGTGATATTAATGTAAACTTATTTTAAATTTTAAAGGAATAAATATGAAAGGTATAATTTTAGCAGGCGGAAGTGGTACAAGACTTTATCCTATAACCAAAGGTGTGAGCAAGCAACTCGTTCCAATCTATGATAAACCTATGATTTACTATCCATTATCTGTACTTATGCTCGCAGGTATTAAAGAAGTGCTTATCATTTCTACTCCACATGATTTACCTCGTTTTGAAGATTTACTTGGCGATGGAAGTGATTTAGGTATGAAGTTTTCTTATGTAGTGCAACCTAGCCCTGATGGACTTGCTCAAGCTTTTATACTTGGCGAAGAGTTTCTAGATGGTGATGATGCGTGCTTGGTTTTGGGTGATAATATCTTTTATGGTCATGGTCTCACTAAA
>JAVETY010000041.1:0-14353 GCA_034005815.1 Sulfurimonadaceae bacterium
CTCCACATATACCAGTTCTTCTGCATTTTGCATTAATAACTACATCTAGAGCTTTTGCCAGATCCGCATCTTTATCTATATAGGTATGACACAGCCCTTTATCATGCTTCACAACACTTACCGTAGCATTTTGACTCACATGTCTTATAAGCCCCTCTCCACCCCTAGGGATGATAAGGTCAACATATTTATCCATCTTAATAAGTTTATCAACCCCAGCACGTGAAGAGTCAGGAATAAGTGAGACTAGAGATTTAGGTAAATCATGTGCATCAAGTACATTTTGAAGCACTAAAGCGATTGCTTTGTTAGAATTTTCTGCTTCTTTACCACCTTTGAGCACACATACATTAGAACTTTTAAAACAAAGTGCTGCCGTGTCACTTGTTACATTTGGACGTGACTCATAGATAATTCCTATCACACCAATAGCAATACTCACCTTTTCTATCTTGAGTCCTGCTTCTGTAACCCAACCATCTAGTACCCGCCCTATTGGCTCTTTAAGAGCTGCAATCTCTTCAATAGCTTTAGCCATACCTTCGATGCGAGTCTCATCGAGATAGAGTCTATCTTTGAGCGCACTACTTAAATCGCTTTTATCTGCATCTCTCATATCAAATGCATTTGCTTCTATAAGATTTATCATATTGGCGCGTAATGCATCTGCCATATCTTTTAAAACAAGATTTTTCTTCGCACTACTTAGAGTGGCTAAAACTCTACTTGATTCTTTTGCTTCTTTTAAAAAATTTTCCATATGTTCCCCCAACAGTTCATTTGTGTTTCGCTTCAAACAGTGTTCCGAGCGTATGTTTTCCCTCAAGTAAAAACTCCTCTGTATAAGAGAGATTAAACCCACTTGATAAAAACATCTTTCTACCATGCTTGAGTATAAAGTCTGCAGCTTTAAGCTTTGTTACAATACCACCTGTTGCAAACTCATCATTTGGTGTTGCAACCTCTTCTAAAACTCCTGCAGGGATCTCATGAAGCAACTTAAAGATTTTAGCATCTGGAAACTCTTGTGGATTTTTATCATAATACCCATCTATATCACTTAAAATAACTAACATCTTTGCATCTAAAGCATTTGCAACGTGAGCGGAGAGTTGGTCATTATCTCCAAAGAGTTGCTCTGGAGTCGATGAGATATCATTTTCATTTACAATAGGCAGTATCCCATGTGCGAGTTGTGCTTCTATAATATCTTGAAACATCTTCGTACGTTTACTTGAATCAAAATCATCTTCCGTCAAGAGAATTTGTGCTGTATCTATATTATAGATATCAAACTTTTTTTTATAACTCGTCATAAGTATAGGTTGTCCTGCTGCTGCAATCGCTTTTTTGCCAATTTGCTTTGTTTTATCAAGCTTTAACGCACTATATCCAGCTGCGACTGCTCCTGAAGTTACAAGTACTACATCGTACTTCTTTTTTAATTTAGCTATTAAAGTGACCAAATTTAGCATTCTTTCTTTGGCAATCATGTTATGTTCGGTAAGCACTGCGCTCCCAACTTTTATTACAATTCTTTGCATAAGTTCCTTTCTTATAAAGCTAATTAGCTTCTTTGAGATGTTATACTAACATAAAAAAGTTAGGGTAAGATGAAAAATACAATTACATTTATTGGTAACGGAAATATGGCACTGAGCATTGCACAAGGCTTAAAACAACACTACAAAATTGAAGTTGTAGGTCGTGATATGTCGAAGTTACAGAGGTTTGAAGAGGTTTTAGGAGTAAAGATACAAAAGGAACTCTTAGATAATTTTTCAATGGATAACAAAGAAATTATTCTTTGTGTAAAACCTGCAAATATTGAAGAAATTGCTCTAAAATTAAAAGGAAATGCTAAAGTTATTTATTCAGTTTTAGCTGGAACGTCTATTGAAAAAATTAAAATATATTTAAAACCAAAAGCAATAGTGCGTAGCATGCCAAACCTAGCAGCAAGCGTTGGAAAATCTATGACAACACTTACAGGTGACATTCTCTATAAAGAAGCAGCAGAGAAACTTCTAGGCACTATTGGCAATACGTTATGGCTAAGTTCTGAAAAAGAGCTTGATATAGCAACTGCACTTGCAGGGAGTGGACCTGCTTATCTTTGTCTTATCGCTGAAGCTTTGGCAGATGGAGCAGTAAAACAAGGGATGAAAAGAGATGATGCAATGGTTGTGATGCGTGGATTATTTGAAGGTTTTGCACCGCTTATACAAGAGAATCACCCTGCACTCCTTAAAGATGCTGTAATGAGTCCAGGTGGCACTACAGCAGCAGGATATGGAGCACTCGAGCGTTACAATGTTCGTTATGGATGTATGAGTGCTATAGAGGATGCTTATAAAAAAGCAATTGATTTATCAAAATAATAAACTGTTATCTATAAATCACGCTACAATAATTAAAATAAAAAAGATTGGTACTTTATGCAAATAGATTTAACAGCTGTAGAACAACTTTTTTTTGGAGATTTACTCATTCGTTCGCAGGACTTTATTTTTATTTTAGAACTCAAAGAGATGAGTATACATGTAGTTTATGTGAATGACACTGCTTTAACTAAACTAGGTTACACTCTCAATGAAATAAATGAAATCGGACTAGAAAATATCCGAAAACCTATGAAAACATCCAAATCTTTTGCATACCATCTAGAAGAATTAAAAGAGCAAAGCTCTGCTATTGATTATGCAATACTGACTGCTAAAGATGGGACGGAGTATGCTGTAGAGGTAAGTGCAAAAGTTATCCACCAAAATGACATCCTCTACAATGTGGCTATAGCAAGAGATATATCTCTTCGAGTCTCTAATGAAGAAAATTTAAGAGCAGATATAGCAGATAAAACAAAAAAGCTAGAAGAGACTAACGTCACACTTCAAAGCTACCAAAAAGCGATTGATGAACACTCGATTTTAACAATCTCTGATACAAAAGGGATTATCATCTATGCAAATGAAAACTTTTTACAACTTAGCGGCTACACCAAAGAAGAAGTTTTAGGAAAGCCCCATAATATAGTACGCCATAGCGATACACCAAGAAAAGTTTTTCAAGATTTATGGCACACAATACTTAAGAAAGAAGTTTGGAAGGGGACTATAAAAAATCGCAAAAAAAATGGTGATTTTTATATAGTAGATACAGTGATCGTACCTCTCTTAGATACAGAATCAAATATTAGTCAATTCCTTTCTATCCGGTATGATGTGACTGAGATCGACACACTCGCACATACGAATCCTCTCACAGGAGTTGCCAATAGACCCGCACTCAACAAAATATTATCCAATACTCGTTCAGGAGCAATTGCACTTATAGATATTAATAGATTTCATCAAATCAATGATTTTTATGGAGAAAATATTGGGAATCAAGTTATAAAAGCAGTCGCCATGCAGATAAAATCACAACTCAGCAAAGAGTACCAATTGTTCCATCTTCAAGGGGATCAGTTTATCATCTTTAGTAATCTTCTTATAAACCAAGAATTTAAAGAAGAGATTACACGTATATCTGAATATTTAAATAATAAAGTTTTAATAATTGAACATAAAATTTTTTATATCAGTACAACTATTGCCCTCTCATTTGAACAACCAGATCATCTTCTCTCTAGTGTCAATCTAGCCAACCGTTATGCCAAACTAAAAGGACTCGCTTTTCACACTTTTTCAGAGGAAACCTCGTTAGAAGAAGAGTATAAATCTAATATTGAGTGGACTAATAAGATACGAAAAGCACTCATAGATGATAGATTTACTGTATTTTTCCAACCTATAGTGGATACAAAAACACAAGATGTCGTAAAGTATGAATCACTTGTACGGATGATAGATGAGGATGGTTCTATTATCTCACCTTTTTTCTTTTTAGATAAAGCAAAAAAATCGAATCAATATACAAAAATTACAAAAAAAGTAATAGAAAAGTCCTTCTCGATGATAAGTGCAAAAAGGAAGCCATGTAGTATCAATCTCACTATAGAAGATATAGAATCTAATGATGTAAAAATCTTTATTTTTCAGAAACTACAAGAGTGTACAACACCAGAATACATCACTTTTGAACTCGTAGAATCAGAAGGGATTGAGAATTTTAAAGAGGTAGATGAGTTTATACAAAAGATAAAAGCGTTTGGATGCTCTTTAGCAATTGATGATTTTGGAACAGGATATAGCAATTTTGAGTATCTTTTAAAACTCAATGCAGATATCATCAAAATTGATGGTTCATTAATTAAAGATATTGATACAAATAGAGATAAATTTGATATTGTAAAAACAATCGTAAGCTTTGCGAAAACCAAAAATCTACAAGTAGTTGCTGAGTTTGTAAGTAGCGAAGCTATTTATAAAGAGATCAAACTTTTAGAGATTGAGTTTTGTCAGGGATATTTCTTTGATGAGCCAAAACCTATAGAACAAATAAAATTCTAAAGGTTTAGTTTTTTATATCCAAGTCGTGAGATTTTCTGTAGTGGGAGTTTGTAGCGTAAAAAAACAAACTCTTTGAGTAGATACCCTAAAAATCCATTTACAAATATTTTTCCAAATAAATCACATACAGCATAACGCCCACCAAGGGCAACTAAAACACCATCGACTCTTGCATTGCATTCTTTTAAAGGTTTATTTTGCACAAGTGCTAGTATGTTTTGTGCAGCACGCTCAGAACTATGTTTTGCCACTAAAACACAAGGAGCGAGTATATTATTTGTTTTATTATCTCTTACTTCTGCAGCGTCTCCGGCTACAAATACTTCGGGATAACCTTTTACTTGTAAAAAAGAGTTTGGAACAATCTGAGCCTTTTTATTTTTACTAATATCTAATTTTGAGCTGATATTAGCCGCTTCCATCCCCCCTGCAAAGATGATAAATGAGTAAGAAACTTTATGGTTATTATCCAAATAAAGTGTATCGTTATCGCAACTTTGCATATGTACACCCTCAAGTACATTTACTCCGAGTTTATGTAATCTTTCTTTTGCTTTTGATATGAGTTTTGGGTGCATCCCTTTTAGAATCCCACCACTTCCACATATAAGAGAGATTTTCATACTATCACATGCAAATGTTCCTCCATGAAAAAACTTTTCAGAAAAATGTGCCATCTCTGCAGCTATCTCCACACCACTAAGACCTCCTCCAACGATAACAATATGGCTATCAACACATTCACGACATGCATTTTCTATCTTTTGAAGTAAAGAGCTTTCAAAACTTTGTTTAAATACTAAAGCACGGTGAAGTTTTTTTAAGTCATCTGTATTTTTAAGCCCATCTATGCAAAGAGGAAATGAAGTCCGTCCACCATAGGCAAGTAGGAGATAATCGTACTCTAAACTATCACCCTCACTAAAATGGAGAGTTTTAGAGTTTAAATCACAATCAATGACGCGTTTATTCATAAAGCTAAGATGGGGATGGTTAATTCCATTGCAGAGGGTAAAAAGATCGATTGTAACATCTGCCAAATCAGATTTACTAGCAATATAGTTATACACTTCGGGCTGAAGGTTGTGATAGGTGTGTTTATCGATTAATACAATCTCGATATCTTTATCTTTTGCTAGCTCTCGCACTGCGTTTACACCAGCATACCCACCACCCAATACAACGACTCTTGGCATGTTACACCCTCTTTTTTTACAAAGTGTACACTTAAAGAGGGTAAATGTAAAGAATTAGTTATTTATTTCTTAAAGCTTTCATACTTGTACTGCGTCATAGGAGTAGTATCGAGGTTACCCCACTCTTTCATAGAAGCATCATAAAGGCGTACATTTTTATAGCCTAGAACTCCTCGAAGTACAAAGTAGTTATACGATGTCTCAAGTCCACCAGTACAGTACACTAGTACCTCTTTCTTTTTATCAAGGTTATACCCATCTTTAAAAAGCGTATCTAGTTTTTTTACATCTTTTAACATATACTCTTTATCTACCGAATAATTCCACGAATAACTCATCGCACCTTTGATATGTCCATCTCTTTTTACACCATTTGTAGGGGTAATTCCAAGATAGTTATCACTTGGTCTTGCATCAATCATTGGGATTTTTCCAAGATTTTTTGTTACATACTCTTTTGAAGCTAAGATTTTTGGATTTACTTTTGCTTTAAAATCACTCTGTTTTATACTAGCTTTTGCTTGTGAAAAAGTACCATTGGCTTTTGTCCACGCTTGTTTTCCACCATCAAGAAGTGCTACATTTTCTATGCCCACATAGTGAAGTGCCCAAAAAATATAACTTGTTTTGAGAAAATCTCTAGGAGTTTGGATATCTGCATAGATAACAACTTCTGATTTTTTATCAATATTGTGTGAGCGAATCTCTTGCTCAATAGTTTTTATATCTTTTAGCACTGCATAGGTGCCATTATCACTACGCCATTTATCTATATCTGTATTGGTTGCATTTGGGATGTGTGCTAAGTTATAGCTCTCTTGTGAGGATACTTCTACGATACGAAGATTTTTATTGTCAAGATTTTTGCTTAACCAATCTACACTCACAATTGGCTCAATTGCGAATGCGCTGATAGCAATAGCTAACGAAAGAAATACTTTTTTCATACTCTACCTTTAGGAAAATTTCCCATATTATATGGTTATCTTCTTTTATGGCATGTGATAAAAGAAGATAATTATTTTCCTTTAGCTATTTTTCATTTTGAGTATCAAATCGGGTGCGAAAACTACACTTTTTGCAGAGTTCTTCAACAACTCTACCCTCTTTAAATCCATTCATAATAGCCTTTGCTCTTGGCGTATTTAAAATATCTTCTATACTAGAATCATTGATATTTCCCAAAGTAATAATGGCATCTTTATCAAGGCAACATGGAACAACCACTCCAGAGCTTAAAATTCCAAAATGGGAATCAAGCCCATAACAAAATCCTGTCTCAGAGACAAAAGGAGATGTTAAACTAGGCCAATCAAAATAATCATCAAAATGTAAAAATATCTTTCGTGCAACACGCAAGTTTTTTGGTTTTTCACGATAAAGTGCTTCAATATCTATAGATATATCAAAGAAAAGAGAAATAGTTTTAAGCACCTCTTTATTAAATGCCTTTGCACTTTGTTCCTCATCAAAATTCCAAAGCCTGAGATTGATAAAAAAATCTTTCTCATTTTTTAAAACAAAATCACAAAACCCTAAAATCGGACTCAGATATTCTTGGAGTGATTTTTGATGTGAATTAGCATTGTAAGAATTAATAGAAAAATTAATTTGTTTGATTGTTTTATGAGCCAATATTTCATAAAGCTCTTGTTTTAGGTTGTTGGCTGTAGTTGTGATATTCACTAATAAATTATATTTTGCACTAATGTCTAAATAATCTACAAGATTTTTAAGCACGAGTGGATCACCCATAAGATGATACGCTAACTCTTTTGTGATGGGAGCGAGTTGTTTGTTGATATTTTCAAAAAGTTCTAATGGCATGGTGTGATTTGCAAATGTTTTAGGAGGGCAAAAAGTACAGTTTAGATTGCAAACATTTGTTATTTCAATATGAACTTTACGAAACTTTTTTATAAAAAGACCTTTTGGAAAATATCAAGATTTATGTGATTGAGAAAAATGAGGGTATGGCGCGGTGGACGGGACTCGAACCCGCGACCCCCTGCGTGACAGGCAGGTATTCTAACCAGCTGAACTACCACCGCGCATGTTTAGTTTATAAAACTAAAAAAGTATAAAATTAAAAAACTTGTTTTTGGGATAAGCGTGCTAAGGTTTTGGCGAAGCATACTTTCGTATGTGAGCTAAAAGCTTTGTGCGTATATCACAAAAATGGTGGGCATTACTGGACTCGAACCAGTGACATCTACCTTGTAAGGGTAGCGCTCTACCAACTGAGCTAAACGCCCATAATTGAAAATAACTATGGTGTCCCGCGATGGATTCGAACCATCGGCCACATCATTAAAAGTGACGTGCTCTACCAGCTGAGCTAGCGAGACATTGGACTCATTTTGTAATGAGGTCGAAATTATAGGCAAATAGATTTTAGATGTCAAGAGTTTTTTGAGAAATTATTATTATTTCTAAAAAAACATCTCTTTATCCAATAATAAGAGGCTTTTAATCCCATATAACACACTTTGGTGCTGGATATAATTTCTATCTCCATGTAAAAAAAGATGGTGTTCTTTATGAAACTCTTTGGAGCGTACCCCCACATATACAGTTCCCACCGGTTTGTATTCTGTTCCCCCAGTATCTCCTGCTACTCCACTTATGGCAATTGCATAGTCTGCATTACTTACATTAAGTGCACCTTCACTCATATGCTCTACCACTTCAGAACTTACTGCCCCATATCTCTCTAAAAGTTTATGCTCTACTGCTATCCAGTTCTCTTTTAATTCATTTGAATAGGTAATCAAAGAACCATCAAGGATTTTTGAGGCTCCATTTTCTTTTGTAAAGTAGTAACTCAGAAGTCCTCCCGTACAGCTTTCTGCAAAAGTGATTTTTTTATTATTTTTTTGCAGCACCTCTATCATGTAAAGAATGACATTGGAAGCAGCTATCAGTTTATTGGAGAGAAGTTTTTTCGCTGTTGTAATAAAATTAGAGATATTTCCATATTTATTACTCGATATATCAACTCTCAGCCACCCATCAATAAGTGTTGAAACCTCAATTGTTACATCATTCGTTTGTGCTAAGGGAGTTAAAAGTGCAATACAATTCTCTCGCTCCTCTTCAAATACATGTATCAAAGCTTTTGAAACAGTCGTTTCAAGTAGGATTGGAGGTATTTTTTGCATCTCATCTATATGAAGAACATTTGCTTGGGAATCTTTATATTTTAAAAGATAACTCCCCTCTTCAAATAAAGAAGCCTTTTGTGGAATAAGCATATTATCTTTGAGGATTTGGTTATCACTTGTCACGGTGCATATAAGTTTGCCCGTTGTGGTAAAAGTTTGTTTTGTTGTGATGATAATAAGATCCGTAGAGGTATTAAGCTCATTTTCTAGATATAAAAACAGAGAATTATCATTTTCTTTAAAATAAGTAATAGAACTTATAAAATCAATATTTTGTCTTATTTTTCGTAAAACATATTCCCTGAGAGTTTCATTGTATACAAACTTATTTCCTATAAATAGAATCTTTATTTTCATCTGCATCGCACCTTGTATACCAATTTTTAGAGTGGTTATTATAGCACCTTTGTGCGTTTAAAGAAGCATTTAAACACTAGAGAGCTATAATGCAAAACTTTTTTACCTAAATTAGAGGCTCCTATGGATTATAAAGAAACACTCCTTTTACCAACTACAAACTTCCCAATGAGGGGAAATCTCGTTCAAAATGAACCTATCCGTTATGGCAATTGGTTTTCTACAAACGTATATGAGAAGATGAAACGTTTACGCAAAGATGCGCCACCATTTACACTTCACGATGGTCCCCCTTATGCAAATGGACACACACATATCGGTCATGCTCTGAACAAAGTTCTCAAAGATATTATTGTAAAACATAACTATTTTAATGGCAAATCTGTACGCTTTACTCCAGGCTGGGATTGTCATGGTCTACCAATTGAGCAACAAGTGGAAAAAAAACTTGGTGGAAAACAAAAAAAAGAGCTCCTAGAAACTGCAAAAATCAGAGAGCTGTGTCGTGCACATGCCAACGAATTTGTTGCTATTCAAAAAGAAGAGTTTAAAAAACTAGGAATCATCGCTGACTGGGATAACCCTTATGTAACGATGGATTATAAATTTGAAGCAAATATCTACCGTACACTTTGTGCAGTAGCTAAAAAAGGTCTTCTTATCGAGCGTAGCAAGCCTGTTTTTTGGTCATGGGCTGAGAGAACTGCTCTTGCAGAAGCAGAAGTAGAGTATGAAGACAAAGAGTCTCACTCTATCTTTATCGCATTTGAACTTGATGACAATGCAAAAGCAAAACTAGGTATCAAAGGTAAAGCTGCTCCTGTTATCTGGACAACAACTCCATGGACGATTCCAGCAAATACAGGGATATCACTTAATCCAAATGAGGATTATGTACTTACCTCTACTGGATATATCGTAGCAAAAGAACTTTTTAACACACTCATCGAGCAAAACGTCATCAGTGGTGAAGTGGTACAAACATTCCATGCAAAAGAGTTTGAAAATCTTTTAGCAATTAATCCTCTTAACAAACGTACTTCACGTATCGTTTTGGGCGAACACGTATTAATTGATAATGGAACTGGATGTGTACATACGGCTCCAGGACACGGTGAGGATGACTACCGCATTGGTCTTGTATATGATTTAGAAGTGGTTATGCCTGTGGATGAAACAGGATGTTTTGATGCAACTGTTGTAGGTTTAGGACTTATCCCAAATCCAGAAGAGTTTGTTGGGATGCATATCTTTAAATCAAACGACGCACTTATTGAGCTTATGGGAGAGAGTGTTTTAAAAGTAGGTAAATTTACGCACTCCTATCCACACTGCTGGAGAAGTCATACTCCACTGATTTTCCGTGCAACAAAACAATGGTTTATTAGCGTCGATGAAAAACCACTTGGTGAGACAAGAACTCTTAGAGAGATCGCACTCCAAGAGGTAGTAAAAACAAATTTCACACCAGAAACTGGTCGTAGACGCCTCAACTCTATGGTAGAAAACCGTCCTGATTGGTGTATATCTCGCCAAAGAGATTGGGGAGTTCCTATCGCATTTTTTAGAAACAAAGCTACAGGTGAAGTAATTTTTGATGAAAAAGTCCTTAACTTTATCGCTATGATTTTTGAGATGCACGGAAGTGACGTTTGGTACTCTATGCCTATAGCGGAGCTACTCTATCCAGGAAGTGGGCTCAAAGCAGAAGAACTTGAAAAAGTTACAGATATCTTAGATGTTTGGTTTGATAGTGGCTCCACATGGAACGCTGTTTTAAAATCAGGTAACTACGATGCAGGAACCTATCCAGCTGATATTTATGTAGAGGGAAGTGACCAACATCGTGGTTGGTTTCAATCTTCACTCTTTTTAAGTGCTGCAGTGGAACATCAAGCACCTTATAAAGGGGTTCTCACCCATGGCTTTACAGTCGATGAAAAAGGTGAGAAGATGTCCAAATCAAAAGGTAACGTCGTAGCACCTGAAAAAGTTCTCAAAGAGTACGGTAGCGAGATACTTCGCTTATGGGTTGCTTCAAGTGATTATCAAGGGGATTTAAAAATCTCTGATGGTATTCTCAAACAAAGTGCAGAAAACTACCGTAAACTGAGAAATACTTTTAGATTTTTAATGGCAAATATCAATGATTTAGAATCACTTACGCCACAAAAAGAGATGAGTGAACTTGATATTTGGGTGCTTAATGTTGCTAAAAATGTATTTGCAGAAGTACATAAATCATTTACAAACTATAACTTTGTACATGGCATGAGCTTACTTAATAACTTTATCGTAAATGAGCTCAGTGGTATCTATCTTGATGTCACAAAAGATAGACTCTACTGTGATGATGCAAATGCGACACACCGCCGTGCATCACAAAGCGCTATGGCTATGATTACACAAACGATGCTTGTACTTATCGCTCCGATACTTACATATACTGCAGATGAGATTTTAGAGAGTGCTCCAAAAATCATCAAAGGTGATGCACAAGATATCTTTGAGATGCTCTACATGCCAATTGAAGTGATTGAATCAACATTTAATGCTAGCTATATGAATGATGCAAGAGAAGCATTTTCTGAAATAGTAGATAAACTCAAAAAAGAAAAAGTGATAAAAAGCACACTAGAACTTGTGCTATCTACAAACTCTAAAACAGTTTTAGATATAGCTCCTCTAGAAGCAGAAGATTGGTTTGTTGTTTCAGGTGTAAAACTAGAAGATGTAAGTGATTCTTTAGGAAGCTTTAAAATAGGTGAAGATAGTTTTACTATAGCAAAAGCACAAAAAGCAAAATGCCCACGTTGCTGGAAATACCATTCAGAGTCTGAAACAGACACATGCCATAGATGTAGTGAGGTTTTAGGTGCTTAATTTTACAGAGCCCGTTTCATTTGGCTTGATTACAGTCACTCTAGCTGTGATTTTTATCATCATAGCAATGGGGATATTTGCAGTAAAAAAAGCGAAAAAATAGCGAGGCGGTTACGATGAAATACTACAGAAGCGATGGGAAAAAACTTGTAGATGTCGAGTACGATGATATTCCCCAAATGGGTGATAATGTCGATGGAATGCTTGTTATCTCCAAAGAGGATCACAAAGAGGAATATGCTCTTTTTTTACTCGAACCCAATGGTCGCGTATGTTGCTATGTACTCGATGAAATCTATATCTTAGGGAAACAAAACGGATTTGATAATCTCGTTGATGCTTTTACTGCATATAAAAACGATGAAGTTTAATTATTTCATAGCATGTAGTGAAGATTTGTTATAATAAGACCCAATTATTTTAAAAGGAAAATGAGTGATTACATTAAAAGAAGCCCTCAAATTAAGCAAAGAAGAACTAAACAAATTTAAAGAAGAGTTAAAAACAAAGATAGAAGCCAACAAAGAATTAAACGCTTATATCGATGTACACAATGTTGGTGAGGGTATACCTATCGCTATAAAAGATAATATTCAAGTAAAAGATTGGGCTATTACAGCTGGTTCTAAAATCTTACAAGGGTATATTGCTCCGTACAACGCTACTGTTATTGAAAAAATGTTAGAAGCAAAGCTTAGCCCATTTGGTCGTACAAATATGGATGAATTTGCAATGGGAAGTACAACAGAATCAAGCTATTATGGCAAAACTCTTAATCCACTGGACCATAGTCGTGTCCCAGGTGGAAGTAGTGGAGGAAGTGCTGCTGCTGTTGCTGCTGGACTTGCTATCGCTGCACTTGGAAGTGATACAGGTGGAAGTATCCGTCAACCTGCTGCTTTTTGTGGGATTGTTGGGATGAAACCTACATATGGTCGTGTGAGTCGTTATGGACTTGGTGCATACGCTTCTTCACTCGATCAAATTGGACCAATGACACAAAACGTTGAAGATGCTGCAATTTTGTATGACATTATCAGTGGAAGCGATGAGAAAGACTCTACAAACGCAAAAATGGATGATAAGGTGAGTGATAAACTCAATGCTGAGAGAAAACTCACCATCGCAACACTTCCAAAATATCTTGAAGGTGCTAGTACTGATGTGAAAGAAGCGTATACAAAAGCGATAGAAGCACTCAAATCTGCCGGGCACACTATCGTAGAGCGTGAGATGATGGATGCAAAATATGATATCTCAGCGTACTATATCACGGCAACTGCAGAAGCAACTACAAACTTAGCACGCTATGATGGTATCCGTTATGGACTCCGTGTAGAGGGTAGAAATCTCGAGGATAGTTATATAAAAACACGTAGCGAAGGGTTTGGAGATGAAGTAAAACGTCGTATCTTACTTGGTAACTTTGTTCTCTCAAGTGGTTATTATGAAGCGTATTATGTAAAAGCACAAAAAATACGTCATATCATAAAAGAAGAATATGCAAAAATCTTTAAAGATGTAGATCTTATCCTCTCTCCAGTTGCACCAACTGTTGCAAATAAATTTGGTGAGCTTAGCAATCCTATGGACATGTATCTTAATGATATTTATAATTTAAGTGTAAATCTTGCAGGTCTCCCTGCTCTTTCACTCCCAATTAGTAAAAATAAAGATGGCATGCCAGTTGGTTTACAGCTCATTGCAAATGCTTATGATGAACAAACTCTTTTTGATGGCGCTCTTAGCTTAGAAAAATCTATAAACTATATAAAGTAAACCTAACAAACCCGTCACCCCGCAGTACGATGCGGGGTCTATTTCTTTATTTAAATTACTTCTTTTTCACCTTTCTTTAACTTCCATAGAGCTACAATCTTTCTTCTAAAAAAACATAATTTTCAAAGGATATACATGTTAAAAAATCTTTTCTTCGTACTTTTTCTTGCTTTTTCTACATCATATGCAAAAGAAAATACTATTACAAATAAAGCCGTATTTGATTGTGCCGCAAAAGACCTCACCTACATAGCGACACGATTGCAACTGATAGAAAAAACCTATCTTGATTTTGCGGAGTTAAATCAAAAAAGTGATTTTATCCTTACTATCCACTCTCACTGTACACCTATAGTCTCAAATGATGCACTTTTTTTCTATACTGAAAAAGAATCCGAAGTGATAAAAAATATTCATAAACAACTTAAAAAGCTAAGTCTCTCTTACCATGTAGAGATTCGTGCCTGTGAAATCGCTTTAAAACATTTTAATATTGACAAATCAGACCTATTACAAGAGATAA
>JAVETY010000172.1:0-3395 GCA_034005815.1 Sulfurimonadaceae bacterium
CTTTTTGCAATCAAATCAGCAAAAAATAGTGCACAAATTGGTGCATCGATTAAAGAGCTCAGTGCTATCAATGAGATGAGTTTGATGATAGGTCTTGTACTTCTTACTATAGGGAACTTTTTAGGTGGTGTTTGGGCAAATGAGAGCTGGGGACGTTACTGGGGATGGGATCCAAAAGAGACGTGGGCACTTGTGACCATCCTTGTATATGCGATAGTTCTGCATTTGCGTTTTATTAAATCTATATATAATTATTTTAACTTTGCAGTGATTTCACTACTTGCTTTTACGTCAGTACTTATGACATATTTTGGAGTGAATTACTACCTTGCAGGACTTCACTCGTATGCAAAAGGTGATCCTGTGCCGATTCCTGATTTTGTACCTATTACATATCTCATTGTTTTTATAATGATAGCAATAGCATTTAGAAATAGAAAGCTAGTATAAACTAGCTTTTTAACCCTATGAAAAATAAAACCTTATGCTACGATAAGCATTCAAATTCACTATGGCATGTAGAAAAATTTCAAGGAATGAAAAATGAAAAAAGAAGCAATTGTTTTACTCAATATGGGTGGTCCAAACAACCTTGAAGAGGTTGAAGTATTTTTAACAAATATGTTTAATGATAAAAATATTATCACAGTCAAAAGCTCTTTGCTTCGTAGTTTTATAGCAAAGATGATAACTTTTACACGTACAGAAAAATCACAAGAAATTTATCGTGAAATAGGTGGTAAATCACCACTCGTAGGACTTACACAAAATCTCGTAGCAAAACTCCAAGCAAAACTAGGGGCTATGGTTATCGTTGATTTTGCTATGCGTTATACGCCACCATTTGCACTTGAAGTGATTGAGAGATTAAACAAAGAGGATATCTCTAAAATATATCTTATCCCTCTTTATCCACAATACTCCACAACCACCACAAAGTCCTCTTTAGAAGATTTTGAAGAGCAGTACCATATCCATGGAAAAGATGCAATACTCGTTGAAATCAAGCACTTTTTCCAAAATGAAAACTACAACAAAGCAGTGATTGAAAATATAAAAGCGCAAGTAGATGAAGATAGTGCAGGGGAATATGACCTCATATTTTCAGCGCATGGTTTGCCACAAAAAGTGATTGATAGAGGCGATGTATACCAACGCCACGTGGAAAAACATGTAGATATATTGCGTGAAATGATGCGAGATATTGGCTTGAACTTTAAAAATATTCACCTTGCATACCAATCAAAAGTGGGACCTCTTAAGTGGATAGAGCCTTCCCTTGGTCAAAAACTAGAATCTCTTACAAATAAAAATGTGGTGATTTTTCCACTTGCATTTACGATAGATAACTCTGAAACAGATTATGAGCTTGCAATCGAGTATAAAGAGATAGCCGATGAACTAGGCTTTACAAATTATAAAGTGTGTCGTTGTCCTAATGATTCAGAGTATTTTGTAGACGCACTTATCGAACTTTATCAAAAGATGAGTTAAAGATGAAAGTAGTTATTTTTGATATGGATGGCACACTTATTGACTCTAAAAAAGATATCACTTGTTCAGTCAATTATGTACGCCAAGAGATCTATAAACTCACTCCACTCACAGAGCAATTTATAGTTGAAGCTATCAATATGCATGAGCGTAATCTCCCTAGACTTTTTTATGCTACAGAGACGTATGAGAAGCGTGCACGCAATCTATTTGAGAGTCACTACTTTGAGCAATGTATCTTAAACCCTTATCTTTATGAGGGTATAGAGCAAACGTTAGAATCACTTTTAGCTTCAGGTGTAAAAATGTCAGTTGCTACAAATGCACCTACACAGTTTGCCCAGAGGATGCTAGAGCATTTAGGTGTGGCAAAGCAGTTTGATGTGATTATCGGAGCTGATATGGTACCAGAAGCGAAGCCTAGTCCCCTTATGCTTGATTATATTTTAGACAAATATAAATTTGATAAAAATAATCATAAAGCATGGATGGTGGGGGATAATTCTAAAGATATGCTTAGTGCAAAAAATGCAGGAATTGATTCTGTATTTGCTACCTGGGGATTTACTCCAATCGCGGAGCATCATACGGTCATTGCGAAGCCACAAGAGCTTTTAAAAATAGTTTTATAAAAGATTATGATACAATCATTGAATTTTAACATGGGTTGTGAGTATGATTGATATCGATATAATTATTGCTTTTGTTTTTATGACGCTTTTATTTGTTAGACAACTCACCATCGTAAAACAATCCAATAAAATTAATTATGCACCTCTTATGATTGGTATTGGAGCGATCGCTTCTGTAATACATTTTGTTCTTTATTCTCAGACCAATAATCTTCCTCTTCTTATGCGAGACTCTTTTTTACCTTTTTTAATTGCACTGATTTTTTATCTCGTGATGAATGTGTTACATCAAACCCAAGAGCGTGAAAATGCTAAACAAAAAATCCAAGTACAATTCGATTTACGTAGAGAGATACAACAACTAAGAGAGTATGTAGGAGAGATAGAAACAAAGCTGATTCTTTCAGAACAAGATGATAAAGCAGTCAAAGGTAATTTACGAGAGCATTTCAAACAAGATGTTAAATCGATTGAATCTATCATGCACAATCAGGAGAAATTTTTAGAAAAATTTGATGAGTTAGAATCATGGCACCAAAATACAAATACATCGCTAGAAACCTTTACAACAGTAAAACTCCCAGAGCTCGATAGTACAATGCATGAACATATTCGTCTTTTACGCGTAGCAGAGCAAGAACACTATAACAAAATTATTGCAGCTTTACAAAAAACAACAGAGAAAAAAAGTGATTTTAAAGAAGAGTTTGCAATAGTTTTGCGTGCGATGGAGGAGATAAAAGGCGTTTCACGTGTGATAGCCGACTCTATAATAGAGCATACCCTAAGACAACAAGCCGGAGTAAGTAAAGCGTTTGAAAACCAGATGCTAGTTTTAAAATCTCATGCAGAGGGTATCAACACTACTTTGTATGAAGATGAGAATCGTTTGGGTGTGATTAAAAATCATAGTGAGATGATTATGAAACAAATAGTACTCTCATCAAAAAAGATGCAAGAACTTCAAGAGAGAAGTGGTGCCCTCGATACTCTTTATAGAACGATGCAGTCATTAGTTGAGGATGTAGATGCGATAAAAGCAGATTATACAAAATCACAAGTGCAACTTGATACGCTTGTGCAAGAGATAAGAAACTCAGAAGATGAACATCTCTTAGCGATGAAAATGCAAGTGGACAATCTAAGTCTTACCCTTACAAGAAAGATAGAAGACTCACTCGATAAGCTCCATGAGCACTACCATATCGCTTCAGAAGATATCACTCAAAGTGTCAAAGTATTGGCACGAAAAGCAGATCGGAAGAGCGT
>JAVETY010000173.1:0-3383 GCA_034005815.1 Sulfurimonadaceae bacterium
AAGATAATGCCATAAGAGAGGGCTTTTGCATTGAGTGCTTCGCCGTCTATTTGAAGGTCTGTATAGTTAATAAAACTAGAAAGTCCAAGATTGGCATAATCTGCTCCGGTTGCACGGATGGTATCGTTTCCAACCTTATCAAGCAGGGCACTAAGATACCAACTATTACGGTAATCAAGAGTGATTTTAGCTCCTGCTAAATAGGTATCGATATCTCCTAGTAGAGCATCTTGTAGGCTTTTTTGATAAAGATAGTGAAGCTGAGTACGAAGATTTATCTCTTGTGTTAAAGACTCAGAAGTATCCACTTCTATATAGCCTGAGTGTAGCATTTGAGGCATACGATAATAGTAAAGGGAGAATTTTGTATCTTTGGTGAGAGTATGCTCAACACCAGCTATATAAAGAGACTTAAAAGAGGAACTATCGGTTGTAAACTTTTTGAAATCTGCTTCACTTTTATATTTCCATCTTGAGATATTTGAGAGAAAAAGTTTCGTATTTTCTATCTCATGGCTCTCGAGTGTTATGGCTTCAAAGCTGTTGGGTAGAAATCTATTATAAAAATCATTGACAAGTGGCGTGTTGATTCTTTGTCGACCATAGCGCAGAGAAGTTTGTGCAAAAGAGTATTCGATATACGCCTCACCAATTGTATCTATGGCATCTCCATTGCTTAGGACGAGTTCACTACCACCGGCGATATTACTTCTATCGAAGGTGCCATAGCGCATATCAGCATCGGCTCCATAATGAAGCATGTCATGGCTTGTGTAAAAGGCAACACTCCCACTTAGACCATAAAACTTTTGCGTTGTAGCTTTGAGAATACCTCCAATGGCAAGGGCTTCTCTCTCTGCGCGGTTTTCACGCTCTCCATAATAATAAAATGTACGAAAGTCGATGGAGGCATCGATGAGATTTGTTTCATTGGCTTCTTGCATGGCATGGAGAGAGGATAGAGTAAAGAAGCTCCATGCTATAAAGAATATTTTTTTCATGAGAGGGCGTTTAGCTCTTCTTCTTTGGCTTCTAAATCTAAGAGTTCATCTACTTTAGCATCATAAAGATTTTCTAACTCGGCGAGTTCATCTGCTAATTCTGTAACACTTATATCTTCATAGTTTTTTGGATCTGAGAGTTTTAGATTGAGTTGTTCTATCTTTTTTTCTAACTCTTCTATCTCTAGAGGGAGTTTTTCTAAAGCTATTTTTTCTTTAAATGTAAGCTTTGCTGGTTTTGTTTTCTCTTTTTTATCTGTCTCTTTGGTAACGGTTGTACTTACCTCTTTTTCTAGTGCATCAAGCTCTTTTAAATCTTTTTCCATCTCTAGATATTCAGAGTAGGGCTTAAAAGACTCTTCTATAGTTTTGTCCTCTTTAAATATAAAGAGTTTTTTTGCAATCTTATCAACAAAATATCTATCGTGACTTACGATGATAACTGCACCACTAAAGTGAGTGAGTTGCTCCTCTAAAATATTAATCGTTGGAATATCTAAGTCGTTTGTAGGCTCATCGAGGATAAGGATATCAACGTTTTTAGTAAACAAAAGAGCAAGGGCGATACGGTTTTTCTCTCCACCACTAAGCACGCCGATTTTCTTTTCTAAAAACTCTCTAGGAAAGAGGAAGTTTTTGAGATATCCATAGACGTGCATATCAGCTCCGCGAACACTGATTCTATCTCCACCATTTGGACAAAACGTCTCTATAAGATTTTTCTCATCATCTAACATTTCTCGATGCTGATCAAAATATCCTATCGTAAATGTTCCTATTTTAATCGTCCCAGAAGTGGGCTGTATGCGGCCTAAAAGAGTTTTAAGAAGTGTTGATTTACCGCTTCCATTGGGTCCTACTATTGCTATAACATCTTTTTGAAGTATACGTGCAGAGAAGTTTTTTAAGAGTTCTTTGTCCCCTAAAGTGATACAAAGTTTTTCTATCTCGAAGAGCATTTTTTGTTTATTGACGCTTTTGTCACGGTTGAAATTTTTTGCTTCTCTTTGAAGCTCAAGTGACATCGTTTTAATCTTCGATGGGTTTATTTTTGCATCTTGGCGTAATTGCATGAGACGGTCTTTGCGTCCTTCATTGCGTTTAAGACGTGCGCGTACCCCTTTAGCAAACCACTCATTTTCTCTTTTTAATATATCTAAAAGATTATCATGTTGTTTTTCTAGGGTACGGATATATTCCTCTTTTTGGATGAGATAATCGTTATAACCGCCACGGTATTCTCGAATCCCACAATCTTCCACTTCAACAGATTTTGTAGCAATTCTATCTATAAAATATCTATCGTGAGAGATAAAAACAAGCGTATATTTCTCTTTGATGATGAGCTCTTCCAAAAACTCCACCATATAAACGTCAAGGTGGTTGGTAGGCTCATCGAGTAATAGCACATCAGGTTTTTGTAGGAGTAACGAGGCAAGTGCAACACGTCTTTGCTCTCCACCGCTAAGAAGCATAACAGGTTTATGCTCATACATCTTAAGGTCAAAGTGTTGGATAATGCGTTCTATCTTATCATCCAGATTCCATCCATTATGATGATCGATATAACGAGCCATTTTTTCATGCTCATCGAGGAGCTTTTTGTTTTCAAAATCATCTGCGATTAAAAGTGAAAGTTCGTCATAACGCGCTTTTGCAGTGTTTATCTCTTTGAGTCCTGCTTCAACTGCTTGGCGTACACTATGTTCTGGGTCAAACACAGGTCTTTGATCGAGCATTTTAATCTCAAGATCATTTCGAGCGATTCTCTCTCCAGCATCTTGAACAAGAGTTCCATTTATGATTTTCATAAGAGTAGATTTACCGCTACCATTTTTACCGATGATAACGATGCGTTCACCCTCATCTACGTGAAAATTGATATCAGTGAGGATTTTTTGAGCGGAGTAGTGTTTGGAAATATTGAGTAGGTCTATAAGTGCCATGAGTGTTGTTTGTCCATAAATAAATTAGCGTATTGTAGCTTGAAAATGGTTAAGAGGCACTTGGGATATGTACCTCTTGAAAACGCAAGATTATTTTTTAAACCCTTTCGCAAATATACTATAAGTAAGAACCGTAATCATAGGAAAAACAGAAGCAAATGCAATAAGTCCAAAGCCATCCATTAATACATCTCTTCCCTCTATGTTAGTCGCAAGGTAGATACCAAAGGCAGCTACAAGGGGTACTGTAATCTCAGACGTAGTAACCCCACCTAAGTCAAATGCAAAGGCATGCATCTCTTTGGGTGCAAAAAATACTAAAAGCACTACAATCCCATAAAGTGAAGTGATAAGGAGCCAAATATCAAACCCTTGCACTATTTTATATGTTCCGAGTAGAACACCACATCCAACACCAAGTGCTACTAAAATACGT
>JAVETY010000174.1:0-3382 GCA_034005815.1 Sulfurimonadaceae bacterium
GTATCTCAAGCAAATTACCATTATTCTTATGGTAATTTTACTCCTTTTAGGTGCGTGGTACGTCTACTACCAAAAAAGAAAAAAGAATATTTAATATACAGAAAAAGGAAAATATTATGTTAGAACTAGGTCAAAAAGCTCCAGAATTTTGTCTGCCAAATCAAGATGATGTGGAGATATGTTTACGAGATTTATTAGGAAAATGGATTGTCCTTTATTTCTATCCAAAAGATTCAACTCCAGGATGCACAACTGAAGCATGTGAATTTAGTGAAGCGCTTCCTGATTTCTCAGAGCGTGATACGATTATCCTTGGTGTAAGTGCAGACAGCACACAACGCCACCGTAACTTTATAGAAAAGCAAGATTTAAGTATCACACTTCTCAGCGATGAAGAGACTACGATGATAGAAGAGTATGGTGCATGGAGACTCAAGAAAAACTACGGTAAAGAATACATGGGAATTGTACGAAGTACTTTTATCATCAATCCACAAGGGGAGATTGCAGCTCTTTGGGATAGTGTGCGTGTAAAAGAGCACGTAGCAAAAGTAAAAGATGAACTCAAGCGTCTTCAAAGGCTCTAAAATGCGCTATCTGATTTTGCACGGATGGGGTGGAAGTGACATGCCACATTGGCAAAGTCACTTAGCTTCGACTTTGGCAGCAAACTATGGATGCGTAAGCTTTTTTCCATTTAGCAGTCCTGACATGCCAAAGTTAGATATCTGGAAAAAAGAGCTTGTAGAGCATCTACAATTTTTCCAACCTGATGTGGTAATTTGTCACTCTTTGGCAAATATACTTTGGTTTCATCTTTGTAATGATGCTTCGCTCGCATCGCTTCAACCTATAAAAAAGCTCTATCTTGTCGCTCCTCCTAGTCTTGATTGTGCTATCCCTGAATTGAACAGTTTTTTTCCTCTTAAAGCGCCCAAAGAACTTTATGCCCAAGAGATACTTCTTATCACATCAACAAATGACCCTTACCTTTCGGTGGAAGATGCGAACAAACTTCAAAAAGATTTGGATGTAGAGATGAAGATGCTAGAAAACGCAGGGCATATCAATGCCGAGAGTGGTTTTGGTACATGGGAATGGATGGAAAATCACTGTCAAACGCTTCATAAAATTTAAATATAATTTCAAAAAAAGTAGTACTGAAAATGCAAAATCTAATAGCCCTTTTAACCCAAAGAACCGCACTGAGCCAAACACATATCAAAAATATTTTAGACCTTTTAGAAGGTGGTGCGACTATCCCCTTTATCGCTAGATACCGCAAAGAGCTCACAGGTGGCGCAGATGATGAAACATTGCGTGAGTTTGAGATGGTCTATGAGAGTGCCAAAAAACTCTTAGTACGCAAAGAGGAAGTACTCCGCCTGATTGAAGAGCGCGCAACACTTACTCCTGAACTCAAACATGCCATAAACGAAGCAGAAACACTCAATATTATAGAAGATATATTTCGCCCTTTTAAAGAGAAGAAAAACACCCGTGCAAGTGCGGCTATCGCTAAAGGACTTACACCTCTTGCTGAGATTTTAGAGCGAGCAACTCTAACCAAAGAGGAGTTTCTCACAAAAGCCAAAACCTTTGTCACAAAAGAGCTTACTTTAGAAGAGGCTATCACCGGAGCACAAGATATTGTAGCGGAGCACTATGCTGACATGCCAAGAGAGCGTGAAGCTATTAGAAATACGATGTTACGCCATGGAACGCTAGAGATTAAAAAAGCAAAAGAGTTAGTAGAAGATGGTCTTTTTGCATCATTTGTAGATAAATCTGAAAAAGTAGCCTACATCCCAAGTCACCGTTATCTTGCAATTATGCGTGGAGTCAAAGAGAAACAACTGAGCGTAAAAGTGACCACCGATGTAGAGCGTATCGAAGCAAATATAGAGAGCTTTAAAATCCCAAGAAATGCTAAAAGTAGCAAAGAGTATCTATTTGCAGCGTACAAAGATGGACTCAAACGCCTTTTACTTCCATCGATAGAAAGAGAGACACATGCCATACTCAAAGAGCGTGCAGACCTCGCAGCAATACAAACTTTTGGTAAAAATCTCTCTCAATTACTTCTGACTCCGCCGATTACAAAACGTGTTATCTTAGGTGCAGACCCAGCATTTCGTACAGGATGCAAACTCGCTGTCATAGATGAAAATGGAACCTATCTTGAACATGCCATCATTTATCCAACAGAACCCAAAAATGACTACACAGGTTCCAAAAAAGTAGTAGAACACCTCGCTAAAAAGTACAATATCACAGCCGTAGCTATAGGTAATGGCACAGCCTCACGTGAGACTACAGAGTTCTTTGCCAAGCTAGCACATGATGGGATAAAACTGAGTTACACAGTCGTAAGTGAGGCAGGAGCCTCCGTCTATAGCGCCTCGAAAATTGCAGCAGAAGAGTATCCTTCGCTCGATGTTACAATCCGCGGAGCAATCTCCATAGCACAAAGACTTCGTGACCCAATGGCGGCACTTGTAAAAATCGATCCAAAATCTCTAGGTATCGGACAGTACCAACACGACGTAGACCAAAAACTACTAGAGAAAAAACTAAGCGATGTGACAACCGACCTCGTAAACCACGTAGGTGTCGATATCAATTCCGCATCTTTTTCACTTCTTACATTTGTAGCGGGCATCAGTAAAACAATCGCCAAAAACATAGTAGAGTTTAGAGAAAAAAATGGCGCTTTTCGTAGCAAATCACAACTGCTCAAAGTCAAAGGCTTAGGCGCAAAAGCGTATGAGCAAGCAGCTGGATTTGTGCGGATAAAAGATGGCGCAGACCTGCTTGACAATACAGGAATCCATCCAGAGAGTTATGAGATAGCAAAAAAACTCCAAAACACAGATATAGAAAAAACCAACTTAGAAACACTTGCATCTTCTTGGCATGTTGGAGTACAAACGCTACAGGACATCATAAAAGAACTCGCCAAACCAGGATTTGACCCACGAAGTGAACTTCCAATCATCCCATTTAAAGAGGGTTTAACTGATATAAATACTCTAGTCGTGGGAAGTTTTTTAAGCGGTATCGTACGAAATATCACCGACTTTGGAGCATTTGTAGATATTGGTCTTAAAAATGATGGAATGATACATATCTCAAAGATGAGCACATCACGTATCAGCCACCCTCTAGAAGTACTTTCACTCAATCAATATCTACCAAAGATAGAAGTGCTAAGCATCGATAAAGAGAAACAAAAAGTAGGTTTAGGATTGGTATAAAAAGGGGATAAAACCCGAAATCATCGGGTTTTATTTGAAAATTAGTAGCTAAGAATCTTTGTATCGTTATCTAGTATAAGTTCAGCCATATTTGCAGGGCTAACTACAACTACACCATCGATAAG
>JAVETY010000042.1:0-13777 GCA_034005815.1 Sulfurimonadaceae bacterium
CAATGTTGCTGGAGGAACGCTTGTTCTTGAGGCAACAGGCTCGGCAAAAGATTTACACAAATTATGGAAAATCTCTCAAAATACTTTAGAATATTTAAGTGGAATTGCCACCTATACAAAGGCGATGGTGCAAAAAGCACAACAAATAAACCCACATGCCAAGATAGTGACGACTAGAAAAAACTTCCCAATGACAAAAGAGCTCAGTATCGATGCGATTATCGCTGGTGGAGCTACACCACATAGACTTGGGCTTTATGATTCTGTTTTGGTATTTGAGCAACATCTTAACTTTCTACCTACAAAAGAGGAGCTGGAAAAAGCTTTTTTTGAACTCAAATCCAACTTTATGGAAAAGAAAATTGTGGTAGAGGTAGATAACTATGAGAGTGCAAGGTATTTTGCTACTTTGGGAGCGGATGTACTCCAATGTGAAAAGATGACGACAGATGAACTTCGTAGATGTGTAACTCTTAAAAGTGAATTCCCTTATATTTTGATCTCTGCTACAGGTGGAGTAAAGTTAGAAAATGTAGATAGTTTTGCAGCGTGTGGAGTTGACCTTATTGTCACTTCTGCGCCGTATCATGCCAAACCTTTGGATATCAAAGTAAAAATTTTCCCTTGGGAAACGCTGTGAATAAACTCCATGCCACCTTAGAGAGTTACGAAGTAGAAGGGGAACTTTGCCGTCTTGTTTTAGATGCCGATGGACAGAAATTTTATACGCTACTTTTAGATATAGATGCTTTTGGTAACTTTACTACGGGTGATAGTTTTAGTCTACTTTTTAAAGAGAGTGAAGTTTTTGTAGCAACAAAAGAATCTTGTGTGAGTGCGAGTAATAGTTTCGTATCTCTCATAAAACATATAAAACATGGGAAGATTTTGAGTGAGATTACTTTTGATTTTTTTGGAAGTGAGATAGTTGCCCTTATCACTTACCACTCAGCAGTTCGACTCAAATTAGAAGTAGATAAAGATTTTTTGTGGTTTGTAAAAGCAAATGAGATTACTCTACAAAAGGGAGAGATGTGATAGTAGAAGAGAGTTTTGTAGAAACGATGCTTCTCACTTTCAAGCTAGCAGGCGTAACTACCTTTTTGCTTTTGATGATTGGTATCCCTGTTGGATATTTTTTGGCATTTACTAAAAGCCGAATGAAACCTTTTTTTGAAGCGATAGTTTCGATGCCACTCGTACTTCCTCCAAGTGTTTTGGGATTTTATATGTTAGTATTTTTTAGTCCGCAAAATAGCTTTGGTATTTGGCTTGAAGAGATGTTTGATTTACGTCTTGTATTTAGCTTTGAGGGTCTTGTTATTGCTTCTATGATATTTTCACTCCCTTTTATGGTGCATCCTATTCAAAATGGATTTAATGCACTTCCTCGTAACTTAATAGATGCAGCATATACTTTAGGTAAAAGCCGTATCAATACTTTATGGCATGTACTCCTTCCAAATATGCGTTCCTCTGTTCTTACGGGGATTGTCATAGCATTTGCGCATACTGTAGGGGAATTTGGTGTGGTGCTTATGATGGGTGGAAATATTGCAGGGGAGACGAGGGTGGCAAGTATTGCTATCTATGATGAGGTGGAAGCACTGAACTATGATCTCGCAAACCAATATGCACTGACGCTCTTTATCATCTCCTTTGCAATCTTACTCTTTGTCTATTTTATCAACAAACGTTTTTTAAGGGCGAGATTATGAGTTGTCAACTAACACTTGCTAAAGAGCTTCGCGGTGCATCTGGCAAGATAGAACTAGATATTGATACATCTCTCAAAAGTGGTGCGCTTACAGTGCTATTTGGAAAAAGTGGAGCTGGAAAAAGCACGATTCTAAAGATGATAGCGGGGCTTTTAAACCCAACATCTGGAAAAATAATTATAGATAATGAAGTGTGGTTTGATAGTGAGAAAAAGATAAATCTTCCACCACAAAAAAGAAAAGTAGGATTTGTTTTTCAAGACTATGCACTTTTTCCAAATATGACAGTACGACAAAATCTCTCGTATGCATTAGAGGGTAAAAATGATACAAAAGTAGAAGAGATACTAGAGCTAACAGAGCTTACAAATCTAGCGAGTGCATTTCCACAAACGCTCTCAGGTGGGCAAAGCCAAAGAGTAGCTCTTGCACGTGCTTTGATGCGTGAACCAAAGATACTTCTTCTAGATGAACCACTCTCGGCACTTGATTATGCGATGCGTGCAAAACTTCAAGATGAGCTTTTACGAATACAAAGACATCTCAAAATCACCACACTTTTAGTAAGCCACGATATTGCCGAGGTGTATAAACTCTCCAACCATGTGATAGAACTTGAAGATGGAAAAATAGTAAAATCTGCAAGTGCCTCAGAGGTTTTTGGTGGCAGTGCTCTGAGTGCGAAGTTTAAGTTTAGTGCTGAGATACTCGATATTTCGCAAAGTGATATAGTTTTTATAGTGACACTTTTAGTTGCACATGATATTGTCAAAGTTGTCGCCAATGCCAAAGAGATAGAGAACCTTTTTGTGGGTGATAGAGTGATACTCTCCTCTAAGGCTTTTAATCCGCTCATCATCAAGGTATAAGTCGAAATCACCTCTTTAGGTTATAATAAAACATTATATTTTATGAATGAGGGTCAACATGCCAAAGCAAAATGATAAAGAAGCTCTAGACTACCATCAGTTTCCAAAACCTGGAAAGATAAGTGTAGAGAGTTTAAAACCACTCAATACTCAAAAAGATTTGAGCCTAGCCTATACTCCAGGGGTTGCAGTACCTTGCTTGGAGATAGAAAAAAATCCAGAAAATGTGTATAAATATACTTCCAAAGGAAACCTTGTTGGGGTTATTTCTAATGGTACAGCGGTGCTTGGACTTGGAAATATCGGCGCACTTGCATCCAAGCCTGTAATGGAAGGCAAAGGTGTGCTCTTTAAAAAGTTTTCTGCGATTGATTGTTTTGATATAGAGGTAGATACTCTTAGCATTGATAGATTTTGCTCCGTTGTTATGGCCATCGCACCCACTTTTGGAGGGATAAATCTGGAAGATATTAAAGCACCTGAGTGTTTTGAGATAGAGAGACGATTAATCGAGGAACTCACCATCCCTGTGATGCATGATGACCAACATGGTACGGCGGTTATATCGAGTGCAGCAATCATAAATGGGTGTGAGCTTGCAGAGAAAAAACTAGAAAACTTAAAAATCGTGATTGTAGGTGCGGGAGCGGCAGCTATAGGATGTGCGAAGATGTATAAACATTTGGGTATAAAAAAGATAGTGATGATTGACTCCAAAGGTGTTCTTCATAATGGTAGAAGTGACTTAAATGAGTATAAGCGTGAGTTTGCACAACCGAGCTATATCAGTCACTCAGAAGCATTTTTTGGTGCGGATGTAGTTGTAGGACTTTCAATGCCTGGAACATTTAGTGTAGAGGATATTATGAAAATGGAGAAAAATCCTATCATCTTTGCGCTGGCAAATCCTACCCCAGAGATATTTCCTGATGTGATAAAAGCAGCACGTCCAGATGCTATCGTAGCAACAGGGAGAAGCGACTTTGATAATCAGGTAAACAATGTTTTAGGATTTCCTTTTATATTTAGAGGTGCGCTTGATGTACATGCCAAGAAAATAAATATAGAGATGAAAGTAGCAGCTGCGAAAGCTTTGGCTCTTTTAGCGAAGGAAAAAGTTCCTGCTTATATAGAAGAGATTTATGGTAAAAAGTTTAAATACTCCAAAGAGTATCTTATCCCAAAACCTTTTGATAAAAGACTTATCGTAGAGGTCTCAAGTGCAGTGGCAGAAGCAGCAGTAAAAAGTGGTGTAAGTCCGCATAAGAGATTTGATAGAGCAACCTATAAAAAAGAGCTAGCATCTCTTATAGAGGATTAGATATCAACATCATCGTACTCGAGAGGAAGAGGTACTGGAGGGCTAAAATAGTACCCTTGTGCATACTCTATCCCTATCTCTTTGAGTACGAGAGCAACTTCCTGCGTTTCTACAAACTCAGCAACAGATACAAGTCCTAAACCTTTTGAAAAATTATAGATACTTTTAATCATATGGAGATTTTTTTCATTACTTTGCTCTTTGACTAGTGAACCATCTATTTTTACGATATCGATATCTAAATCTGCAAAGTAAGAGAAGTTCGAATAACCACTTCCAAAATCATCAATCAAAATAAATGAACCTATGGCATGTATCTTATCGATAAACTCTTTTACAAGTGAAATATCCACGACGCTTTCTGATTCAACAAGCTCTATATCGATACGTGAAGCAGTTTCTGGGTCTTTTTTGAGTATCTCAAAAATGGAGTTTGTAAGGCCATTATTTAAAATATCAAGCATAGAAAGGTTGACACTAAATCTATACTGCGGATACTCTTTGGCGACTTGCATTGTTTTTTTCACCATAATAGCACTGAGTAAAAGGTAGTAAGAGGTTTTTTTGGCAGTTTCTAAAAAATGAACTGGTGCAAGAATTTTTCCATCAGGAAGAACGATTCTCACAAGCGCCTCATATTTTTCTATTTTTTGTGTTTGAAGATTGATGATAGGTTGAAAATAGGGGATAACTCTATCCTCTTTTATAGCATTCTTGATCCTATCGATAGTTTGAAGGTTTTGTCTTACATTTGTTTTGAGGTTGAGCTCCTCTTTATAAGCGATAACTCTATTAGAGAGATCTTTTTTAATCATCTTCAGAGCGAGATCTGCGTTTTCGAGTATTGGTTTGATATTATTACTAGCGATACTTACAGAGAGGTTTATATCGAGCGAGTTAAATCTAAAAGTGTGGTCTGCTATCTTGCGATGGATATCATGCGCTATTTGGAGTGCTTTTTCCTCGTAGATAGTTTCAAAAAGTATTGCAAACTCATCTCCACCCGTTCTATAAATTGCGTAATGTGGAATATCTTGAAAATAATCAAATAAAAATTGTGCCAAAGCTTGAATCACTTTGTTCCCCGTAGTATTTCCATAGATATCATTGACATGTTTAAAACTATCGATGTTGATAAGAAGTACATGGGGATTATCGAGTCCTTTTAGATTATCGGTAAACGACTTTCTATTGAGCAAACCTGTAAGTAAATCATACGCTATGGAGTGCTCTAAAGATTTTTTTGTGGCTAAGAGTTTTTTATTTTCTGAGAAATATTTTATAGCAAAAAGTAAGATAAGCATAAGAGAGAGAAGAAAAACACTAAAAAGAATCGATGCAAATATATCAAGAGATTTTATGTCATTGACCACAATCTCTTCATAGGTCCTGCTCATCTCTTCAAAGGTATCAATAAGATTATTATTGAGGAGATATTTTGTGGTAAGCATAAATTGTGGAAGATTACTTATAAGATATTCAGAGTGAAGATTGAAAACTTTTATAAATTTTTGGTTTTTACTCTGGTTAGTTTGAAGAAGATAATCATCTCGTTTGAGGTAATCTAAATCCAATGTAAGCATCGTATCATTAAAGCGTTTTAAAATACGGTTTGCTTTGGTGTAGATTTGAAAATCTTCATTATTTTGAAGTTCAATCGTTTCTATATGACGTGAAAGAAAGACAAGAGAATTACGAATACCAGCATTAAGCATAAGGTGCTGATTGAGACTTTCTAGATTTTTATCCAAACCATTTTTTAAAAGTTGAAGTTTTACAACAACATCTGCGTAGCTGTCATCTTCTAAAAGTTTTGATGTTTTTAAAGCTTTATAGGCATCACTCAGTAGATTCACATTGGCGCTAATTTTATCTTGGTTATGATACGCAAAAAGAGAATTTTGAAGAATGGTATTGGTAAGCGTTGTTTGATTCTCTTTAAAAGAGCTCATTTCGATAAGAAATTCTTTGTTTTGTGTTGTTACATCTCTTTGTAAGATATAAAAATAGATAAGTGATACAGCAGAGATAATCCCCATCAAAATTACAGAAAATAAGAGACGCACTAAACTCATGGCATCTCCAAGATTTTTGGTTTTTCACCGGTGAGGGTATGGAGGAAGAGAACAATTCTTCTGATATCCTCTTTTGGCATCTCAATCCCTAGATTGTAATACGACATAAGTTTTACTGCCTCATCCAGAGATGAAGTAGCCGCATCATGAAAATAAGGCGCAGTAAGAGCGATATTTCGAAGAGTTGGTACTTTAAAAACATTGGCATGCTCAGCTTTGCCTGTAAGTGATTTTTTATCAGGATATTGTTTAGGGGTTTTATAAGGGATAAATGTACCCATTTTTTGGAATGCATTACCACCTATATTGATTCCGTTATGGCATGTGATACATCCATACTGTTTAAAAAGTTTGTATCCCTCTTTTTCCTCTATCTCTAAATCAATCTCGCCGTGTAAATACTTATCAAACTTCGCATGGGGAGTGATAAGTGCATTTTCAAACTCTACAATGGCATCGATAGCATCTTGGTAGGAAATATTCTCTTTTTTATAGATTTTTTTAAATTTTTCCTTATACTCTTTGGAACTGTTTAATATTTTCTCAACTGTTTCTTTGTCCATATTGTGCTCAACAGGGTTTGTAATCGGTCCATCTGCTTGTGCATATAAATCTTTTGCGCGACCGTTCCAAAACTGTGTAAAGTTATAGCGTGCATTCAATACAGTTGGGGAATTTATATCCCCCTCTTTGCCTGCAAATCCAACAGAAACTGCTTTATTGTCAGCTCCACCTTCATATACATTATGGCAACTAAAACAAGAGGTGGAACCATCTCTAGAGAGCGCTGTCTCAAAAAAGAGTTCTTGACCTAAGAGTGCCTTGTTTATATCTGCTCCACTTGTATGTGGAATGGGTGCGATTGGCTCAGACGCACTTAGAATAAGAGTTAAAAATAAAAGTGCGATTTTTTTCATAGATGACATTTTAACATATTAGCCAAGGTTATCTACAGCTTTATAAAACTTTTTTAAACTCAGTCGTGATTTTGCATCGATTTGATACGAAATATAGTTTAAATAATGGAGAATATCTTTTGGTGCAATAGCAGTTCTTCTTGATGCTTCTTGCAAAATATAGTGAGGGATTTTTACTTTTTGCTTGAGAAATTGATGGGTGATTTTTTTATATATTGCTTCATCTTTGTGGTAGCATAAAAGAGCAAAAACAAAAGGGAGGCCGTAGCGCTCATGCCATAGTTTTGCAAGGTCTATATGATTGGTATTGTGAAGATAATAGCGCAATGCTTTATCTCCGATAAGCACTTCCCCTTCTACATGTAATACTTTTGCAAGCATATTGGAGGTGGCTGATTCTTTATCATCTTTTGTGTGTGTATTTGGAACCACCAGCACACTGAGCACCTCTTTTTTTGCCACAATACCAAGAGCTACATTTTTATATTTGCGCGCCTTAATACTGGAGATAAAAGCAGCATCCACTCTACGAGAGATAAACTTTTGGTTTACATAGGCAGGAACACCTTGTTTGTAGTGCATCCCCATTTTACTTGCAGAATCTTTGGTAAAACGTTTCATAAATACATGAAACGGAAGAAGATTGAGATACTCTATTTTTCCAAAAATCATACGCTACCTTAAAGATTATATCGCAAGAATTATACATCAGTTAGCTTATTTAGATATAATCAAACCCAAAAAATATGAAGGAGTTCACCATGGTCACAGTAGAATTTTTAGGACCGATAGAAAAACAACCTCTTTTGTTACAAATAACAAATCTTAATGAATTAGCAGCAATTTTACAACAAGATAGTGAGCTTGGTGAGTGGCTTGAAAACTCAGCCGTTGCTATCAATGATACCTTAGTGTGTAGTTTGGATGCAGCACTTAAAAGTGGTGATAAAGTCTCCCTTCTTCCCCCTGTTTGTGGAGGGTGAGAGCGTGATGTACTTATATGATGGTGGGCTCGATGTTCCTGCCATATTAAAAGAGTGGTACGAATTAGAAAGTGATAAAAATTATGGTGCTTTTATCCCCTTTGTAGGTACGGTGCGAGATGAGGGTGGTATCGATGGGCTGAGCTTTGATATATATGAACCGATACTTAACTCTTGGTTTATGGCATGGCAAGAGCGAGCCAAAGAGTGTGGAGCAATTATCAAAATGGCGCATAGCCGTGGGGATGTAAAGAACCATGAGTCTTCTTATATTGCAGCAGTCTATTCCCCTAAGCGCAGAGTAGCACTCGAGCTTATCGATATCTATGTAGAAGATTTTAAAGCCAATGCACCCATCTGGAAATATGATTTAAAAGACGGCAAACGTATCTATGCAAAAGATCGCTCCACGGCTCTTGGTGGAAGTGGTATATTAGGAATTAAAAAATGAGTCTATTATCGTATGAAACAAGCCAAAATATGTTAGATCTTTTAGAAATTCCGTCACTTCGCTATGAAAATATAGGTTTACATGATGCGCTAGGGCGTGTTTTAGCACAAGATATTGTAACTGAGTATAACGACCCGAAATTTCCAACAGCTTCGATGGATGGATATGCGCTCTCTTTTGCTGATCAAGAGATTGAAACTCTGAGCGTTGTCGGGATAAACCCTGCTGGGAATGATGAAAAAAGAGTGGTGCAAAAGGGAACGTGTATCAAAACCTTTACAGGCTCAAAAATGCCAGAAGGTACCGACACGCTGATACCTATAGAGAATGTCACATTTTTGGATAACACGATACAAATCAATGAAAAAGTCTCACAAGGTTTTGCAGTACGACCCATCGCTGAGGGTTTTAAAGAGGGTGATATCTTAATCAAGCAAGGAACCAAACTAGGGTTTGTTGAGATAGGTATTTTAGCAGCGCTTAATTGCGTACATGCCAAAGTGGTTTGTAAACCTCGTGTGGCTGTTTTAGCAACAGGAAGTGAAGTTTTAGACCTTGGCATGTTAAGCCAAAGTGATGCACAAATTAGAAGCTCCAATAACTACACACTCGCAGCACTTTTTAACTCTGTAGGCGCACAATCTGTGCAACTAGGAGTTGTGGGTGATGACAAAAGCGCTATTTTAAAAGAGATAGAGAATGGTTTGGCTGTCTCTGATATCTTAGTCACTACGGGTGGAGTGAGTGTAGGAGATTTTGACTTTGTCAAAGAGATTGTGCCACGTATCGGAGCTGAGGTGATCTACAAAGGGATTGCAATCAAACCCGGACGCCATATCCTACTTGCAAAAAAAGGTGAGAAGTTTATCGTAGCACTTCCTGGATTTGCGTACTCTTCAACTGTCACTGCAATTTTATATGTACTACCACTCATTGCAAAGATGCTTGGTAAAGAGAATCCTTATAAGATTGTAGCCGCAAAGCTCAAAGAGGATTTTAGAAAAAGAAGTACTCTCACAGAATTTAGTGCATGCAATATTACTATTGAAGATGGTGCATATTTTGTAGATTTTCAAAATAAAAAAGTGGGAAGCTCTGCAATACTTACAAATCTTTTAGGCGAAAGTGGTTTGATGGTAAGCGCAGAAGAAGATACATTTCTCGAAGTAGGAACGTGTGTTAATGTGATTTTACTCGAAAATTTTTAACTTTTTTTGGAGATTTATCCTATTGATTAGGATGGTGTTATTGCCATCCTCACCCTAAAAAAGGGTAGGTTCGAGCGCTTTTATTTTATATGTTTTTCTATGGATATCGCTCAAACCATATTGTTTTATCAGTTCTACATGGCGTTTTGTTCCATACCCTTTGTGTTTTTCTAGCTCATACTGTGGATAGAGTTTCGCAAGTTCGAGTATTTCAAAATCGTGTGTTACTTTTGCTAAAATCGAAGCAGCACTTACCTCTGCTATTTTGCCATCTGCTTGCACCATCGTTTCTATATGTGAGAGACCATGGTTGTTATTTCCATCAAAAAGATAACTGTCTGCTTGCAGATTTTGGGTGATCTCTATCAATCCATTTTTAAGACATGTTGAAATTCCCAGAGTATCTATATCAGATGCGCTAAACCTTACTATATGGTATGTACTTTTTTCTTGTATCTCTACAAAGAGTTTCTCTCTTTTTTTAGCTGTAAGTTTTTTAGAATCATTGAGTCCATCAATAGAGGCATGCAAGATACATCCAGCCATAACCAGGTCACCAGCCAAAGGTCCACGCCCAGCTTCATCTATGCCACAAAAGATTAATGACATATTGAACCATCACAAGGTAGAAATAGTTCAAAAAGAGCACCATTTTCTTGATTACTTGCAGAGATGGTTCCCTGATGATTATGGATAATCTTTTGCGCTACATTGAGTCCCACTCCCATACCACCCTCATCTTTTTTACTTGTAAATGGATCAAAAATTGTAGGAAGTATGGACGCATCAATCCCTCCTCCTGTGTCAAGAAAACGAATAGCTATCATATTTTCCTCTTTTGTAATAGTTATTTTATAGAACGATTATCGTAGTTATCGATATGTTTGAGCGCATCAAGTGCGTTATTGATGATAATCACAAACACCTGCTCTATCCTTTGTGATTGTATCGTGGCACAAAAATGATATTTTTCTTTTGACATGCCAAGAGTAAAAAGCTCTTCTTGTAGGAAGATAGGTGCAATATGTTTGGCTTTATTGTGTGTGAGTATGAGTGCTGTGATAAGGGAAGCATAGAGGTTATGAGGCTTAGAAACTTCGCTCGCTTGTGATGCCATCTCACGCATCGACTCAACAATACTGGCGATACGGTTGACACCATCAAGAAGAGTTTGACTATCTTCGATAAGGTGTTTTTTTTGTTTGATAGCATCATCGAGTCTATTTATATCATCTATCATTAGCTCAAGATTACCTCGTACATAGGTAAGGGGAGTATTTATCTCATGTGTTATCCCCGCAGCAATCTTTCCAATGGTTGCAAACTTTGCCTCCATAAGATTTTCTTCCTCTTGCTTGCGGCGTAGTGCAGTATTTTTAAGAACTTCCTCTTCGATACGTTTTTTTAAAAATTCTTCATGGAGATAAAGCTTTGTAATATCTTGACGCACTGCGATAAACTCTAGAGTCTCATTATTATCATCGAGAATAGGGACAATCACGGTATTCTCGTGGTAAGCTTCTCCATGTTTATTGATATTTTGGATGTGACCTTGCCAAACCTTTTGTTCTCCTAGAGTAGACCAGATATTTTTATGGACAAGTTCTGGAGTATCTGGGTGTTTAATAATGCGGTGCGTCTTGCCTAAAAGCTCCTCTTTGGAGTAGCCTGTCATCTCACAAAATCTATCATTGACGTAGGTGACAACACCGTCCGTATCTGTTTTGGTTACAGCTGCACTCATATCGAGTGCATTTTTATACTCTTCGAGTAATTTTTGTTCTGTTTTGAAATCTCTTTTTGAAAGAATTTTAGAAGTAAGTTTTTCTAAAAGGATATCCAGACGTTCGAGAGAGAGTGGTTTAAAGAGATAGCCATCTATCCCAATATCGATAGCTTTTTCTGTAATCTCTTTAAGAAAATGAGATGTGATAAGGATGATAGGGATATCTAAAGGGTTTTGTTTCATCACTTCAGACATCTCCAAACCATCCATAATTGGCATGGTGAGATCTGTGAGAACTAAATCAGGTTTGTGCTGATAGTACTGGCGTAAACCCTCATCACCATTGTGGGCAAGATAGATGTTTTTAAACTTTTTTGTTTTTAAAAATGCAAGGATTTCAGCATGTATTTGTGGGTTATCCTCAACAAAGAGGATAGAGATTTCATTGTATGGCATGTGATTATTTATGGAGTATCTCTTTCACCTTTTTTCCCAAAGCATCTAAAGAAGAAAATGGTTTCATGATATAGTCATGCGCTCCATGTCTATGAGCATTGAGAACTTTATCGAGTGTCGAGTACGCTGTCATCATAAGTATTTTTACATTTGGATTTTTCTCCAAAATTTTTGGAAGCGCATCTATCCCATTGATTTGTGGCATCATAATATCCAAGAGGATAATATCTGTATTTTTATCTATCGATGCAATAGCACTAAGAGGATTTGCAAAAGTTTTTATACTATAGTTTTCATCTCGTGAGAGAAACTTGCTAAGCATTGTCAAAATTTGGTCTTCGTCATCTATAATCATAATATTAATTTTTTTAGTATTCATCCTATCTTCCTAGTTAAATAATTTAGCTGCAGCTTCGTGCATTACGAGTTTTGTTCGTTGTTCTACAAGTTCATCAAGATATTTAAACACATCACGGCTTGCATCTTCTATCGCATGAATTCTTTTCTCTATAACCTCTTTAGAACATAGCACTTTACCTTCAGCACACTCTGCTACAAGGAGGTTCGCTTGTTCATGTACCATGGCATGTGGATGGTCGAGTTTTGCATAAGATGGCATTTGTGAGAAGTTTTCTTTTCCTATCCCATTAGAATACCATTGTCCTAAGCGGCACTCTTTATGACTTGTGGTTTGAAATGTGTTTTCTTCACCAAAGATAAGGGCATACACATTATGTTTATAGATAACATGGTCAATTTTTGCAAGTGAGATAAAAATCTTATCACTTATATATTCCACTTCATATTTATTACGGGCAGAATTTTTTTCAAATGAATTGATTTTAACTGCAAGTTCTTCTGTTTTTATTTTTGTATTTTCAACTATCTCATTGACAACACTAGTGCTTGTTTGCGCTTCGTTTGTTTCTTGAAGCATCGCTTTGACTACAAGTGAGATCTCTTTTGTTGCTGTTTGAGTTTTTTCTGCTAGTTTTCTTACTTCATCAGCAACTACGGCAAATCCACGTCCATGCTCACCCGCACGTGCTGCTTCAATGGCAGCATTGAGTGCTAAAAGATTGGTTTGGTCAGCTATGTCTTGGATAAGAGTAACCACAGTAGATATCTCTGAACTTCTATGATTAAGTGAGTCCATTCCATGCATATTGTTTTGCATATGTTCACTTAACGTGTCCATATCTTTAGAAGATTGTTTAATAAGTACAAGCCCTTCACGAGACTCTTCTGAAATAGTGTTTGTTTCCTCTTTCATCACTTTGAGCTCATCTAACATTTGTGAAAATGTTTTTTGTGTATCGATAAGTGCTTCTTTAATAGAGCGTTGGTGGAGGCCTAGAATTTCACTATCTCTTGTGTCACGCATATCAGTTTTGATGATACGATAGAGTGTACAACCAGAAGCAGCATCTTTTGATGAAACGACTTTACCTGTACACCCTTGCACATCAATGATAGTTTTATTTTTTTGAAGCTCTTTTATGAGTTCATTTTTAGCTTTTATATTTTCTGAAGCACTATCGTTTTGAAATACGATGGTTCCATTTTTATCAAGTACAACTAACATCTCTTCTAGAGAAAATTTGGCAGTATTTTTATAAAACTCCATCTCTTCTGCAAGTTTTTGTACCTGTTCTTCTAGTTGTACAATACGTTGCTTGTCCTGTTTGTTTTGAAAAAACATAATAATGGACCCTCACAAATTAAAATTTTGAGCTATTTTATCATAGAAAGAGTCTTAAAAATCACAAACTTATATTTATTATTATTTTTATGATAGAAAAAATAAAGCTAATCTCCTAGCGCCCATATATCAAAAGGGACCATCTCGATTTTTGCAAAAGGGTGCGAGATTTTAATCTCCATATTCATAGTTACAGCTGTAATTTTTTTTACTTGGTAGCTGACGATAAACGCTTCAATCTGCTCTATTTTCTTAAAAAGATTACGCTCATTTGAAAACGGCATACTAAGTATCACTTCTGATGTTTGTGGGAGATAAAAATCTACATGCTCATCGTAATAGCACTCAGTA
>JAVETY010000175.1:0-3308 GCA_034005815.1 Sulfurimonadaceae bacterium
CTCAAAAAAGAGATAGTTGCAAACCTTGCATATATAGAAAAAGTTCTAGGATTTGGTATCAAAAATCCTTTTGAGTATTTTCAACTTGGAGTTGATATTCCTACAAAAGAGAAGATTTTTGATTTGATTGTACTTCGTGATAAAGCAAAACAAGAGAAAGATTTTAAAGGTGCAGATGCGCTAAGAGATGCCATACTCGCTCTTGGTGTATCTATTATGGATACACCAGAGGGAACGTTTTGGGAGAGACTCTAAAACGCCCCTAGCGTATAACCTAAATAACTGTTATACGCTACATAAGAGGTAAGTAATAAAGCCCCCTCAAAACGACCGATACGTCCTCGTGATTTAATCCCATACGCCATAATAAAAAGAGCGATTGTAAGAGCAAACATCACGCTCCAATCACGATAAAGAACTTCTGGATCAAGATTAGTCATAGGATGGATAACAGCCGCAATACCGATAACAGCTAAAATATTAAACATATTTGAGCCTACGACATTTCCGATTGCTATATCATGTTCCCCTTTTTTGACCGCTACAACAGAAGCAGCAAGTTCAGGCAGAGAAGTTCCAAGGGCTACGATAGTAAGACCGATGATAAGTTCACTCACACCAAATGACTCTGCAATTCCCACTGCGCCAAAAACAAGCAATCGTGAACTCGCCACTAACACAAGAAGTCCAACGATAAGCCATGTAATTCCTGCTCTAAGACTCATAAGCGGTGTAAGCTCTTGATCCATATCATCTTCTAAGGTATCGCCTTTTGAAGTCAATGCAGAGTATGCCGACCACCCAATCACAGAAAAGAATCCAACTAGAAGCAATAGACCTTCATACAATCCTAAAGAACCATCATAAAGAAGCGCTCCAGATAAAAGTGTAATAACGATTAAAAGTGGAAGCTCTTTACGTACTATCTTAGAGTTTACTACGATAGGTGCAACTAAAGCAGTCACACCTAAGATAAGTGAAATATTTACTATGTTTGAACCAATAGCATTACCCAAAGCTAACGCAGGTTTACCATCAAGTGCCGCCATTGCAGAAACTACCATTTCAGGTGCACTTGTACCAAAACCAACTATGAGTACACCTACAAGTAGACTTGGCATTCCAAGATGTTTAGCTGTAGCAGCTGCACCATCGACAAACTTATCCGCACTCCAAACAAGCAAAACAAAACCTGTGATAATAGCAAGAGTAAAAAGAAACATATAAACCTTTCACTTTAAAAAAGTGCGCAATTATAACGAGAAAAATGTTTAATTAGATACGACGCGGTTACGACCTTCCTCTTTTGCTTGGTATAAAAGGTCATCTGCTGCCTTATAGATTTCATCATCATTTTTAATCTCTTTGGCATACTTTGTTATCATTCCCATCGAGATACTTAGATATTTATCCACTAAGCTAGTCTCATGAGGTATTTTTAAACTACTCAATTTTTTTCTTATACTTTCTGCCATATCGAGTGCTTCTTTTTTATCTTTAGGTTTAAAGACAACACCAAACTCTTCTCCACCTAATCTAAAACAGTAATCATCTGCTCTTTTAAGAGAATTTTTAAGTGCAAGAGCAACTTTTTTAAGGGCTTCATCCCCCTTTTGGTGTCCGTATGTATCGTTATAAAGTTTAAAATAATCTACATCGATAATAATAAAAGAGAGTAACTCATTTTTACGTTTTGATTGGGTAATAATCTGAGTAAATAGATTGTTAAAATGGCGTCTATTATAAATATCTGTCAGTCCATCTGTGATGGCAAGCTCTTCTAGGAGTTTTTTATCTGTAATATCTCTTCCTATTGACGTATAACCAATTTTATTTTTCACACTGTCATAGATAGGATAGATAGTTGTAGCAACCCAAAAAAATCCACCATCTTTTTTGAGGCTTTTTAGCTCTGCAATAAAAATATTATCATTTAAAAGTGTTTTCCACATATTTTTAAAGAGCTCTTTTTCTATATCTGGATGTCGTATTTTCTCAAATCTATTTCCTAAAAGCTCCTCTTTTTCATATCCTGAAACATGACAAAAAGCATCAGAAATATGAATGATTTTTCCATCTAAATCGGTTGTAGATGTGATGATATTTCGATCTATTAGTTTTACATAATCTTTGATTTTTTTATTGGCTAGTTTTTGAGCTGTTATATCTTCGATAATAAAGTTATAACCACTCATCATATCTCCGTTATAACTCAGTGTTGTTACATTCACTTGTACGTCGTAGGGATGGTTATATTTATCTAAGAATCTCCATTCATCTCTATTTTCAATATTTTGTTTTGTTTTTTCTACACAGACACTAAAATCTGCCATGAAATCTTTTTTGATTTTTTTAAATAACTCTATACTCTTTTTTTCTAAATCCTCTTTATGATAAAAAATTTCAATGTTTTTTTTACCTATTACTTCCTCTGCGCTATATTGAAGTAACTTTTGCGCTTGATTATTAAACATAGTTATCATTCCATTTCTATCTGTTGCAATGATGGCATGTGCAGAGTTATCTAAAATCGATTGTAAAAATTTTTCATTTGTTTTTAAATCTTTGTTTGTTTTATCTAAAATAGCAATAATTTTTTTAAAACCTACATTAACAACAAGAAGTAAAATAAACAGCAAAGAAAACAAAAAGACAAAAAGACTTTGAAGCCTTTCATTATAAAGAGCTACAGTTTCTGTAATATCATTGATAAAAACAACTTTTGCAGTACTCACTCCATTAAAATCTGACATGTCAAAGGTATAAAGAACATAAACATGACCATCTACCTCTTTATGCGCATGAGTGAGAAAATCATAATCTTTTAAAATCTCTACTACAGAATCTTCTTCTTCAAAATTATCAAATACAAGGTGATACTTCCCTAAACTAAAACCATCTCTAGCTTTTGTACTATCATTTTTATTTAGAAAAAGAGCACCGCTTATATTGTTGTAATAGAGCATCTCCTCCAATATCTGTTTAGGTTCAGAACCAAATTCAAGCGTTCCAATATAGTTTTCATTATGAAAAACAGGGAGAAAAACACGGTATAAAAATCCATAAACGCCCTCTTCGAATCCATCAAGAGGTTTTTGTTCTTTATTCACTTTTGCAACCATCGGGCGCTTTTGTGCGATATTGTCTCCAAAAACTGGTACATCATGCATACGCAAAAAAGATTGACCATCGGCTAAGATAAAATGCATCACTTTTAAGTATTGATTTTCTTTTCTAAGCGTATCCCAACGTCCTTGTGAAATCTGTTGGAGTTTTTCTCTTTCTTTATTTGCAAACGCATCTTTTAC
>JAVETY010000043.1:0-13721 GCA_034005815.1 Sulfurimonadaceae bacterium
TTATAGTCAACATCTTTTTCTGATTTTATCTCTATATGGACATAGCGATTTGTTTTTTCTTTACCATCTTTTTCAAATACAAAATCTTGAAGTATCACTATATCCTCATCACTAATAGCATAATCTTTTTGAAGCTGATATGAAATTTCACCCCCAGTGAGTACAATCTCTCCTGTTATAGTTTGCTTTGTATCAGCATCTAATTTAGCTTCTATCGTCCCTTTGAGTGTAAGATTTGCGTCATCCCTAATATATGTAAAACTATCACTTGTAAGCTTTAAATAACCACTTCCATCTACAGTGCGCAGATATCCTTTGGCTTGGAGCGAATCATAAATCCAGAACTCACTTAGTTCTATATCTCCATTTGGTTTTAAGAGAACTTTTGAAGGTTTTTTAGAATAAAAAAAATGATTCATAACAGAAAATTGATATTCTTTGAGCTGCAATTCATTTTCTTTATAAACAAAGTCAAAATGAGCATCTGTACCACTAAAAAACCCAGATTTTTTCATATCAATACTAAACCAAGGGAGCGTTAGAGTTGATTGTATTTTAAGAGATTTTTTAAAATTGACTACACTTTCTATCTCTACTTTGGCGTCTATATCGAGATTCTCTTGTTGGAATTTTGTAAGTGTATCTTTTAAAGATGGTATCACTGTGTGTGCGTAGAGATATTTTGTTTCTACATCAGAATTAAACCAAATATCAGCCGCTTTAAAATTTATAAAACCATGCAAAAGTTGATTATAATAAAATGCTGTGATTGTATCCTCACCCATAAATGCGCTTGCTGTAAATCTATCCTCCTTTTGGTGCAGAGCAACTGTGATGGGTTTATTCTCATGAAGTTTTAGGGTATCAAAGAAGGGAAACGTTTTTAGTAAAATAAACTTTGCTTCAAGGTAATTTTCATCTTCAGAAAGTGTTAGATTTGCTTTACCTTTTGCATAAAACATCTCATAATCAAAATGAAACTCTTTTAAATCAGGACTCTCTGCAGCAATAGTAAAACCATCTGCTTTAAATTGAATATTTGTGAGATTTGTATCTTTTCTCATATCCATAGAAAAGCTTTCAAATGGTAAAGAAAATGGGGCATTTTTTATAACTGCATCAAGTCCACTCCAAATGGTTCCGTGCGTATCAAAAAAGCTTTTTTGCACTATCTTTATGCCATACTCTTGATACTCTAAGTTGTAATCACTCAGCACTTCAAAAGTTGTATCAGTAAAGTTATAAAAGAGTTCTGCCTTTATAGCATGTAACTTTAACTCCTCTCGCTCTTTGAGAGAGAGTGTATCTAACGAGATTTGTAGAGAAAGCATTTTTGAATCTATATCGACTAGAAAAGGTATATTTTTTGGAACAAAAGATAAAAAATCGAGATACTCATCCTCTATATCTTTTGAAAGTGTAGTAAAACCTTTGGCATGGAGATGATTTCTTACTATTTTTCCCTCTGCTTTTAAGTTTGCATAGAAGCTTTCTAATGAAATATTGAATTTTTCTATATCAATAGTCTCGCGCATTGTAAAATAAGAGGCTTGAAGGTTGAATTTATACTTTTTCTTTTGATGCACTAAAGTAGAATCATCGATTTTTATTTTTGATATATTAATTGCTTGAGAAGTTGTAGATACCTCTTGTGATAAGAAACTATCTAAATCAATCTGTACACCCTTGGCATGTATAGAATTTATCCGTGGTGTAGGGCGTAAGAGCTTTAAAAAATTATACTTTATCTCTACCTCTTTGGCATGTAAGCCATTGTATTTGAGATTTTTTATTTTCCCACCACTAAAAAGTGTTCCCTCAATACTTTCGTAGCTTATTCCATATTCATGGAGATATGTATCCGCTAAAAAAGGGAGAACATCTTTATGAAAAAAAATCAAAACAATAGCATATGCTACTAAGAGAGAGAGTATTGTGCTTGCTTGGAAAAAAGTATAGAATCTCTTCATTAGAATGCCTCCCCTATACGAAAGTGAAATGCATACTGCTCTTTTGGATGTTTCGTATCAAATCCAGCATCAATAGCAATGGGTCCTATGGGAGTTTTATACCTTAGACCTACCCCTGCGCTCAAATAATTTTTATCATAATTTGGAACTTCATAATTTCCCAAAAAACTAATATCGCTAAAAACAACTCCACGTAATGCTTTATAAATTCCAAAGCGATACTCGGCAGTAGCTTCTAAGAGTGAACTTGAACCTTTAGGGTTATTCGCTTCATCTGTTGGACCTAGTTTTCTATATCCATATCCACGATTACTTTGCATCCCTCCAGCAAAAAATCTATATGAGGCTGGAATATCTCCTTTATAAATATTTAAAGAGCCTAGAGAGCTCTTAAGAGCGAGTGTGTTAAAAAGAAATGGTGTGATATAGCCACCACTTAGTTTGTATTTATAATAACTTGCATCAGAAAAGAGGTTGTTTTTTAAAGAGCCCATCACTTCAACATTTATAAAATATCCTCGAGATGGTTCGAGTATCTTATCTCTGGTATCATAATTTAATTCTAACTTTAAAGAAGTTACAAAAAGATACTTCTCTGGAAATAAAAGTACATCCTCCATGTCATAGGTTTTTGAACTGTCAAATACTATAGATTCTTGAAAAATAAGAGGAAAAAATTTCTGTTTTAGATACAAATTAGAAAAAAATCTATACTCACTAAAGCTTTTAAAATCCTCATTTTCATACCCTATATCACTTCCAAAAAAACTTTTATCCAAAAGAGGCATGTCATACGTTATTTTTACAGTTTGTTTTATCTGAGCAAGGCGTGTATAAAGACTTATTGTTTTTAAATTATCTAAAAAATTTCTATGCTTAATCCCTAAAAGTGTCATAGCACCCTCGTCACTACTTATCCCAATCCCCATCTCAAAACGAATTGGTTTTTCATTGGTAGAAACCTTTACTTTTATATCTACCTCATTATTTTCTTTTACCTCTGTATCAATACTCGCTTTTTTTATCCCCTCATAACTATAAAGAGATTGGTAACTTTGATTTATTTTTAAAGCTGAAAAAGGTTCACCCTCTTCAAAATATAGAAGAGATTCTAAAATACCAATCTCTATTGTCTCCGAGGGTTCTATAACAATAGCACCAAAACGACATACCCCATTTTTTCTCGATTTATACGATAAATAGGCTTTGTTTAAATCGATATCTATCCATGCTTTTGCTTCTATCTGCGGTGCACAATAATTTTCATTTGCGTAAATAAATCGTAAATCTTCTTTACTTTGTGTAAATATATCTGCATCAAATCTATCCCCTTTTATAAATGGAATAAAGCTTTGCGTATCTAAATCTGTATCATGTTCTATATATTCCACAAGAACACTCTCACCCTCATCAATGATAAAAATTATTTTTCCATTTTTGTTTTTTTCTATCACTTTGGCATGAAAAAAACCTTTTGTTTTATAATAATTTTGTAATGTTTGTTTTAAAAAAGAGATTATTTTTGGATTGATAGATGGAGCATCAAGATAGAACTCATAAAAGTAAGGTTTATGAAGGTTTAAAGCCTCAAAAAGTTCACGTTTTGTAAAGGTAGAGTTTCCCTTAAACGTGAGAGGAATTTTTTCTGCAAAAAGGAGTGTTGTACATAGAAGCAACAGTAATAATGCTCTTTGTAACAACAACTCTCCTTTTAATTTAGATTATTTAATCTCTCCAAGTGCCTTCATCACATCCTCTAGATTGTCTAAAGGGATATGCACTTTCCAATCAGGTGTCATCTCATCACCACTCAAAGAAACACCTACGCTTACTACTGTTGCACTTCCAGCACCATAAGGTTCTTCTATCTTCGTGATAGAAATAATTCCATTTTTTGTTCCATGTAAAGGTATAGCTTTTGCCATCGTTTTCTCCTTGAAATATTACTTTAACAGTCTAGCAATTTTCCCCTGAAGTTTGAGCCATAACCTATGTTCCATCAAAGGAAAGCCAGCATATGTACCGCCAGAGCCTGTGATATCTTTAGTGATTCCACTTCTTGCTGCAAAGGTATTAAAAGGTGCAATGCTTAAATGTCCTGATGCGGCACTTTGACCACCCATAACAACATTACGACCTAGTTTTGTAGAGCCTGCAAGTCCTGATTGAGAAACCATCACTGAATATGCACCAATCTCACAATTATGTCCCACTTGAACAAGGTTGTCAATATGGACACCTTGCTTTACTAAAGTTGAGCCAAAAACAGCTCTATCAATTGCTACAGAGCTTCCAATCTCTACATCATCTTCTATCACAACATTACCATTTTGATAGATTTTTTTATGCACTCCAGTATGATCAGTTGCAAAACCAAATCCATCACTCCCTATCGTTGTATTGGCATGTATGATACAGTTGCTACCTATTTTACAATCACGATACACTACTACGTTTGAATAAAGGATAGTGTTATCACCAATAATAGTCTTAGCCCCTACATAAGCACCCGCCATAATGGTGCAGTTATTACCAATCACTGCACCGTTTGCTATCTCAGCCTTAGGGGAGATAGTACTTCCTTCACCAATGAGAGGTTCTGCTAAAGCATTATCTTCTATAGGTGGTGCAAAATATTTACTAAGTGTTGCCATCTCCCAATAAGGATTGGCAACAACCAAAGCGATACAACCTTGCGGAACATTCGCTCTTCCAGCCTCAGTTACTATTACAGCGCCTGCATTTGTATTTTCTATATCTTTACTATATTTCGCATTTGATATAAAAGAGATTTGTGTTTTAGTAGCATCTTTAAGTGTATTCATACCACTTACTTTAAAATTTTCACCGTTAAACTCGGCTCCAATTATTTGTGCAGCTGTTTTTATATCCATTTTTTTATCTCTCTAATGCCACAGTACCACTACGAACAATCTCTTTAGGATTGTATCGTTTGATTGCGTCTAAATAATGATCTACTCGTTTTGGATCATCTACAACCATTGTGATAATAACATCATTGCCAACATTTACTATTTTGCCATTATATGCTTCACAAATTGCTGTAATATCACTAATATTTTCAGCCATAGAAAACTTCACAAGAGCCATCTCTTTTTCAACTAAATCAGCATGTTCATATACTTTAAGTACAGGGATAAGCTTATGGAGTTGTTTCGTAATCTGTTCCACTACACGAACAGAACCCGATGTAACAATAGTGAGTCTTGAGTATCTACTATCTGGAATCGGTGCAACAGTAAGAGATGTAATGTTATATCCACGTGCAGAGAAAAGGTCGGTAATACGAGAAAGCACACTAGCCTCATTTACAACAATGACTGAAATTACTCTACGTTCATTCATTTCCATTATTTATTCTCCTTTTTCTCTAATAGCATCATGTTAAAGAGGCTTCCACCTGCAGGAACCATTGGCATAACATTTTCTAGTCTTTCTACAACCACATCGATAAGTGCAACAACATTCTTCTCTATCGCATCTTTAAGAGCTGCATCAAATTCCTCTTTTGTAGTAACACGGTACCCAACTCCACCAAATGATTCTGAAAGTTTTACAAAGTCCGGTTGCACAGAGAGGTCTGTTTCACTATGTCTTTTATTATAAAAAAGCGTTTGCCACTGACGCACCATGCCAAGATAATTATTATTTAAAATAATATTTATAACAGGAAGCTTTTTCTCAACCGCAGTCATAAGCTCTTGGATATTCATCAAAATAGAGCCATCTCCTGTAAAGTTGATACTAATCTTATCCGGTGATGCTGCTTTTACACCCATAGCTGCTGGAAAACCAAAGCCCATAGTACCAAGTCCCCCAGAGCTTATCCATTGACGTGGACGACTAAAAGGATAAAACTGCGCTGCCCACATCTGGTGTTGCCCTACGTCTGTAGAAATATTTGCATCGTCACCTAAAAGTTCACCTACACGCTTTATAACCCATTGAGGTTTAATACGATCTGTATCTTCATGGAACGTAAGTGGATGAAGTGAATCAAAGTTTATAATAGTCTCTCTCCATCCTTCATAGTTTTCTGGATTTACAGAAGAACTAAGTTCAAGCATCTCTAAAACAACATTTTTGATATCTCCGACAATAGGAAAATCAGCATTAACAAGTTTTGAGATACTTGCAGGGTCTATATCAACATGGATAACCCCTGCATTTTTTGCAAACTCTGAGAGCTTCCCTGTTACCCTATCATCAAATCTAGCACCAAGACCAATAACCAAATCCGTCTCACTCATTGCCATATTTGCTGCATAACTTCCGTGCATTCCAAGCATTGAGATAAGAAGCGGATCCGTATGTGTAAGTGTACCGCGAGCCATAAAAGTTTCAACCGCTGGGATTCCAGTCTTAGCAACTAACTCACGTACTTCATAGGCTGCATTAGAGTTAATAATCCCACCACCGAGATAAAAGAGTGGACGCTTCGCTTTAGCTATCGCTTCCATCGCTTTTTTAATCTGGCGGGAGTTCCCTTTGACTGTTGGCTTATAGGTTGCAATATCCACAGGAATACTATAATCAAACTCTGCAATTTGCGCTGTAACATCTTTTGGAATATCAACATGTACAGGTCCTGGGCGCCCTGTTGATGCTATATGAAATGCTTCTTTTAAAATACGAGGAAGATCTTTTGCATCTGTGACAAGGTAGTTATGTTTTGTACAAGAGCGACTAATTCCAACAGCATCAATCTCTTGAAATGCATCTGTACCAATAAGGCTCATAGGAACTTGCCCACTAATAACGACAAGTGGAATAGAGTCCATATATGCATCAGCTAAACCTGTTACCGCATTGGTAAATCCAGGTCCACTCGTAATCATAGACACGCCAACTTTTCCGCTTGCTTTTGCATAGCCTTCTGCGGCATGTACAGCTGCTTGTTCGTGGCGAGTTAAAATGTGGTGAAACTTGTTTTGTTTATATATTTCATCGTAGATATTCATGATAGCTCCGCCTGGGTAGCCAAACACTGTGTCTACACCCTCAGCAATTAACGCTTCAATAACCATCTGTGCGCCACTTATTTGCATGAAAAATCTCCTTATAGTAATTATTGTTTAAAAAATCTGTAGATTATATACAAAAAGTGCTCTATTTAAAGTTAAAAAAAGTCATAAATTTTATTCTAAAATAGAATCTACACTCATAGATGGGCGCCACATCGATAAAGAGCCTTTCGTTAAAAGTTCAAAATTAAGTTTCGAATCAGGATAATTTGCTTCAAAAATCTCACTAAGACTTAAAATCTGATCCGTGAGTCCAAAGTTTAAAACATAGTTTTTTATCCCTTTTTCTATCTCTAGTTTTGATTTTTCTTTTTCCATGGCATTTTCTAACTGTGTCATATAACACCAACCAAACACAATAGCTAAAGAACGATATTTAGAGCTTATGGAGATATAATTTTCTAGAGCTTTTTTCACTCCGTCTATATCACCTAAGAGTGCATAATTGTTTGCAACTGCTAAATCTTGATTCCATCTCTCTTGAAGAAATAAACCATCCTTGGTACTCAATAACTCTTCATATTCAGCTAAAAGATTATACGCAGTTACTGTATCCTTTTCTTCTATAGCAGTGAAAAATTTTTGTTTTGCTTCAATCTCTTTTATCTTCTCTCTTGCTTCTCTCTCATAATCAGGAAAATTACGTAAAGTTCTAAAGATTTTCACTGCTGCATGCGTATTTTCTTCTTTTAAAAGTTTATCTGCTTTGATATATAAAGAATCGCTATATGCACTCAGTTGCTCATATTCAGGAAACTCTTTTAAAAAATTATTTTGCTTGATAAGCTCAAAAACAACTACAAAATCTTGTTGCCCTAAAGCAACTCGAAAACGCAGATAAACGCTACTTTTTGTAAGCAAATCTTTGATAAGTTTTGTTTTTTTCGCAATTCCTCTATAAGGGGCAAGTATCAGATCCACATGCTCTTTATTTTTTTCATCGAGGGAAAGTTTTTGTGCTATTACAAAATCTCTCTTCCAGCCATCTTCCATGCCAAGATATAAAGGTGTTTCTTGCAACAAAGGATATTGCAAAGCAAGTGAGTAAGCTAAGGCAATTTTCTTCTGTTCTATAAATGTTATAAATTTTGAATATTCACTATATTGTGACAATACTTTTTGGATTATTTTATTACGGGATGGAATTTTTTGAAATCTTTCAAAAATTGCAAGTGCTGATTTTATATCTTTATTTTGAAGATAAATTATCCCCTTTTCTAGTGTCCTCTCCCATAAAGCATTAAAAAGCAAAAAAGTTTTAGTGTAGATGAGCATCGGATTTTGTACAATCATTTTTTCCACAAGAAGATATTTTTTCTTTTCTAATATAGATTGCATCTCCTCTTGCCCCTCGTAGATAAAGTAGCGAAAAACAATCCCCTCTTCGGTTGCTACAAGTAAAAAGTTATCAAGTGGATCAAAAGTAAGTGCAGTTATAGCACTTGTAATTTTTATATATTTATGGGTAATTTGTTTATAGGTTTTTAAATCATATACCATTACATACCCTAGTTTTGTTCCCAAAAATAAAAATTCTTCATGGCATGTCAACGAAAGAACGTCATCATGAATTCCTTCTAAGCGGGCAATTACATTCTCTTTTTGGATATCCCAAATAATCGCAATATTTTTTTTATCTATACTTAAAAGTCGTTTATTTCCAATAAAAAGGAGTTTCACGATGGGTGCACTATGTGCTTTTAGCTCTGATTTTGGAGTGATTTGTACGAGATTAAAAAGTGAAATATATCTATCATATCCAGCAGTAGCTACGTAGTGAGAATTTGGGCTAAAAGCGATATCTTCAACACTATCTCTGTGTATCGGAAGAGTATAGGCTAGTTTTTTAGTTTTAATATCTACCACAAAAGTTTTACCATCTTCGCCACAGGAAAACATATAGCGTCCTTGTGGGTCAATCCCTACACAAGAAATTTTTCCATGATGGCGATCGATTTTAGTGATAAATTTTTTGGTTGTGGCATTAAAGAGTTTAGCCTCTTGCTTATCAGTACTGAGTGAGGCGAAGTAGGCACCATCAAAGCTAAAAGAAACAACTCGATGAGAGAAACTTTCATGCTCTATATTAGCCCTAAAACCACCCTCTATCTCTAATGTATCACGTTTAAGATAACGGATATTGGTTTTAGCATCTACAACTAAGAATCTTCCATCATCTAATATCTTTAATAAAAGAATCGGATCACTTAATTTTTTAGATGTGAGAGGCTCCATATCTTTTAATCTTTTAGATACCCCTCTTCTTTGAGTACTTTTCTGATATTGGCTTGGTGTTCTTCACCTTTTGTCTCCATATGTACAGTAACATTCGCATCACCATAATCCAAAGAAATCGCAGTTCTATCATATGCGATATGGACTATATTTGCCTGTAACTCTTTCAATATCTCTGTAAATCTCATAAGAGAACCAGGTTTATCTACAAGTGTTACTGTCACATTCATCTTACGACCATACTTTAAAAGACCTTTTTCTATAATCACAGAAAGAAGTGTCACATCCATATTTCCGCCACTAAGAACTATGGCTACTTTTTTACCTTTGAGATGTTCTAGTTTTTTATGTAAAAGTGCAGCAACACCAACTGCTCCAGCACCTTCAACAACAAGCTTTTGTCTCTCTAATAAAAATAAAATTGCACTCGCAATCTCTTCATCATCTACACTGATAAATCTATCTACAGTTTCAAGTATATGGCAAAGAGTAATAGGTGAGGTATCTCGTACTGCAATACCGTCTGCAATAGTACGTACACTCAGCGAATCTATTGGAGATTTTAGCTCATAGGAGTCTTTGAGAGCTGGTGCGCCTTTTGCACTTACTGCTATCACTTCGATTTTTGGATTGATTGCTTTTATCGCACATGCCATACCTGACACGAGTCCACCACCACCAGCGGGGATCACAACTGCATCAATCTCAGGACAGCTTTCAAGTATCTCTAAAGCTATAGTTCCCTGCCCTGCGATTACCTCTTCATCCTCAAATGGATGTACAAAAGTAAGCAAGTGTGTTTGTGCATACGTCTTTGCATACGCATATGCTTCATCGTAATTACCACCCGCTAAAATCACTTCTGCATTGTAATGCTTTACACCATTTACTTTTGTTAGTGGTGTAGTTTCAGGCATAACAATTACAGCGCGGATTCCAAATTTAAGTGCAGACATCGCTACACCTTGTGCGTGATTGCCAGCACTTGCAGCTATTACACCACAGGCGCGTTGCGCATCACTGAGGGTTGCTATCTTGTTATATGCTCCACGGATTTTAAATGCTCCTGTGATTTGGAGGTTCTCTTTTTTGAGATATACCTCACAACCACTCAGTTCACTGAGATGTGGTGCATAGGAAAATGGTGTTTTTGTTGCTATGTTTTTTATACGCTCTTGTGCATCGTATATTTTTTGTAAAGGTATCAATAGTGAGCCTTACACAAGATTTCTATGTTCAACCATAGAACATTGATTTTGCACAACTTTCATTCCAGCATCTTCTGCTTTTTTTGCTGCTTCGTTATGTACAATCCCTTTTTGTGCCCAAAATACTTTTACATCACCACGAGCGATACTTGCATCCGCTATAGCCACAAGAGCGTCAGGTTTTCTAAAGATATTAACCATGTCAACACGCCCTTCTATCTCTACTAGTGAGCGATATACTTTTTCCCCTAAAATTACATCCTCTTTAGGATATACAGGGATGATTTGAAACCCTTTTTCTTGAAGATACTTCGCTACTTTATGAGAATCTTTTGTTTCATCTGGAGAAAGGCCAATAATAGCAATCGTTTTTACTGTATTAAAAATCTCTTTGATTACCTCTTTATTTGAGTTTACTGTTGGAAATTCGCACTCCATAACTGTTCCTTTTATATATATTTTAACTCTAAATTTTTGTGCCATTGTACTCTTAAAAACATTGGAACCCAATTAATCGCTTTGTTTTTCTTTTATAATACGCTCTATATTTTTAGAGATTACTTTTGCACTTGGCACCACATTTGTGGAGAGACTTAGATGTATATCTTGATCATCAAAAAATATATCTGCACCAAACGCTTCAAGTATTTCGTACTTTTCACTTCCACCTAAGAAAAATGCTTCATCGATTCTAACACCCCAAAGATTTAGGGTTTTTATCACTCTTTCATGGCTTGGAGCACTTCTTGCGGTAACTAATGCTGTGCGAATAGGTGATATATCTTCTGTAATTTTTGTTTGTAAGTGCGCTAATGTGAGTAGAAATTTTGCAAAAGGTCCTTGTTCTAATGGATTATCACGATTTTGCTTTTCATGTTCTAAAAATGCATCAAGCCCTTTTTCTTTATAGATAAGCTCTGAAGCTTCAGAAAAAAGCACAGCATCTCCATCAAATGCGATACGAACTTGATCCCCTTTTGAGTTATGTATATCTTCTGTTGCGGGGAGTATCTTTGCCGCAGCAATGCCACTCTCTATTGCATTTACAACATCTTCATCATTCGCAGAGAGAAATAAATCGACTTTAAAAGCTTTGAGATATTTTGCAATATCCTCACCACTTGTCCAACCTGAGCGTACTATTTCTAGGTTATATTTATGGATAGCATTTGTGATGCGAAGACTTGTTGCTGCGTTGTTGCGAGAGAGAATCAATACCTCCACTTGTCGCTCATCTTGAGAGAAAAAGTTGTTTATTTTTAAAAGATTTTCCACCATACGAAAACCTGTTCCCTTTTTAAGATCATCATTTTCATGTTGGAGTTGGTACTGATAATATGCATCAAGTCCTAGCTCTTCAAAAATTTTATTTTCCGTTTCTAAATCAAAAAGTGCGCGTGAGCTAATCGCTACTACAAGCTTATCTTCCAAGTTATATCCCAAAATCTATCCTCTTTTTCTTTTGCTATTATTAAACCAGATTTTAGTTTGCATTAGGCTAAAACTCTATAAAATACTCTAAATCTGAATTGAAAGAATTATTATGCAAGCTATAGAGCTCCCAAAAGGGATGAATCCTGAAGTGCTTATGCATCTAATGGATCCTAAAAATTATGGAAAATTAGACCATGCAAGTGGTGTAGGTGTTGCAGTGGATGAAAAAACTGGTGAATATGTTATTTTTTATACACTTCTAGATAATGAGATAATAAAAGATGTTCGCTTTGCAACCAATGGATGCCAAGATACGGTGGTTTTAGGCTCAATGTTTACAGAGATGATAAAAAATAATACACCTGCGTTTGCACAAAAAGCGATAGGTAAAATGAATGCAAAACTCATGGGTTCATCAGCACAACAGCAGATTTGTGCTGATATGGTTCTCAGTAGTTTTGTAGCCTCTATGATAAATTACGAAAACCTACAAGAGGGAAAGACGGAAGAGATGCATGTGTTAAAAATGAAAGAAAGTTGCGAGGTAGAAGAAAATGAACAGTAATATATATAAAGCAAAACACAAACTATGGCTTGAAATACTTTTTGCATCATTTGCTATAAATGATGAGGAGATAAAAACAAGGCTATACGATTTTTCACAAATTGCTTTTCGTCATATGAAATGGATGAGTGATGCTATTGTGAGTCAAAATGATATATATAATTATGAACGCAATTCTATGGTGCTTTTTAAAAGGGAATCAGTATTTGAGCTGGTTCAATCTCTCAAAAATAGTGTGCTTAAAACACAAAGCCTCTATCAGAGTTCAGCCCTATCTCATCGTATATCTACTGATGATGATTACCTTGTCGAGTATCTCAATCAAATTTTAAAAAACTCTACAAATAATAAAGAGATAACAGCCTTTAATATGAAACGAAAATGGCTTGATAAAAATCTCGCACAAGAGCAAATCGATACACTCACGATGTTTTTGTTTGAAGAGTCTTATAAAGAATATGAACTCATTTTGGTCTACGCCTATATGCAAGCACGAACAAAAGATAGACTTCATTTTTCTATCTTTGAAGATTTAATAGCTGAATCGTATTTCCATCTCAAATCATTTGGTAATATGATGGCGAAAATGGGGATTTTAGCACTTCCAAGAGAACTTCATGAACTTACTTATATGGTAAAAGATTTAGGTAAATTTGTAAGTGATGGTATCAAAGAGGAAGAAGCTGCAAAAGAGATGTGTAAAGAGCTCAGCGATGCAATACAAGATGAAGAACTCTCAAAGTTTTTTGATTTTATCAATTTTCAAGAAAGCTATCATATAGAACTCATGAAAAAACTACTCTAAAAGTACAACATGCCATAGATATAAACTATGGCATGTTCAAACTTTCTTATCTACGTAATTCGTTCACATATTCATAATATCTATTGACATATGCAAGGCGTACATGCATGTCTGTTTTATTATAGACACTACTATCTACATTTTTATTATTCCCATTAAGACAATAATAACATCTCTCAACCTGTCTTTGATGTTCCTCTATAGGGCGTGAAGTTATCTGACTTCGAATCATTTTACATTGTTGGTTTGAATTACACATGGTATTCTCCTTTTAGTAAAAAATATGTTTAAATATTATTATAAAACATCTAAGAGAAATATTAATAAAATTTGGTAATTACTGTTATTTTTATCGTCATTGATAAAATAACAGATGGCATGTGATAGATAAAACAGTATGACATGCCATAAAAGAGAGTATTATAAAAAGAGTTTAGAAGGATTTAAAGATCTACAAAA
>JAVETY010000044.1:0-6429 GCA_034005815.1 Sulfurimonadaceae bacterium
CATTTTCATGGACAAATTCATACTCGTACCATGCAGATTCTATCTCTGGCATGTGAGGAATTTGAGCCCAATCTATAAGCACATCAAAACTTGCCTTGGCATGTAAGAAATGAGCAATGGAGACGATAGCATCTTCCATCTTGGTAAGATCTGGCACTTCATTTTTATATCCTCTTGCATAGATAAAACTATCAGGCATAAACTGTGGGATTCCTACCGCTCCTGCATACGAACTAGGAAGATTACACTGTTCTGGTATGAGATTTTTTTTGTAGCAATATTTGATAATGGATGCCATGTTGGATTTTCCCATCTTTAAAAGCCATTGTTCACGCGGAGTTTCCCCTTTTGTACGCACAACCATAGTATTAAAAACTAAAAAAGCATCATGCTGTGGGACAATTTTTCCTAGTTTTGTTTCTTTCATCAAAATCGCAGCGATGATTTCACGATTGACACCATATTTTGTTTCAGCGTAGTTATAGACTGCATCGTACTCTTTGATGTGTGTTACGATTTCTGGAATATATTTTACAAGTACATTATTTGCTTTTTTTTCGTTTTTTTTATGGGTAGTGATATGTTTTGGTTGGATATATTTCCAAGTTATTTCATCAAATTTTTGGGTTTTGAAGTAAGAGAGCAAAAATTTATTTGCGTATTCGTAGGACACACCACTTTTTGTAACATTTTTACAAATCTCTTCATAGTGGGGATTTTTAAAAGTACAGTTATCATGTTTTGCGAGGAGAGAAGTGAGTGTTAAAGTTAAAAGAAGAAGATATTTCATTGTATGAGTTCATGCCTTTATTATTTTTTCGTATTGTACATGCGTAGGTTGAAGTGGTTTTTTATAAGATAATTAGACAAAAGAAGTAAGCTCTGCCTTAGATTGTGTAAGTGCTTCTAATAAATCCCCAAAAGAACGAGTCTCATCATAGAGTTTTGCCGTTTGTAGAGTGTAGCTGAGTGTAAGTGGAATATCCTTGAGATAGCCATCTTTGGCATCACGCAGGTAAAGCCGTGAAAAAATTCCAAGCACTTTGATGTGGCGTTGTAACCCTGTAAAATCAAACCATTTTATAAAAGTTGCGTCATCTACATCTAAAGCCTTTTTATCTCTAAATAGAAGAGCGAGCTTTAGAGTCTCCTCACGTCCAAATGTGATATAACAATCTTTTAAAAGTGATACCAAATCATACGTAAGTGCGCCACTCATAGCATCTTGATAATCTATAATGCCAAGTGCATCGTCCTCTAAGAGCATAATATTTCTCGAGTGAAAATCACGGTGGACAAAAATATCTTGCGGTTGCGATAAAACCTCTTTGCTGATAGATGCAAGAGTTGTGTTTATAAGCTCTTTTTGTTTCTGTGTAAGAGTTGTTTGGAGCAGTTTTTGTACGTACCACTCTTGCATCAAATCCATCTCAAAATGTAGATATGCTTTATCATAAGGTGCAAGAGTGCCGCTAGGGATAGTTTGCATCTTTATAATTGTCTCTATCGCTTTGGTGTAAAAACCTTCAAAGTTTGTGGAATTTAAAACCGATAAAAGTAAAATGTTTCCAAGATCTTCTAAAATGAGATAGCCACCTTCGAGATGAGAAAGAAGGATTTGTGGAGCGTGCACACCACATGCCAAGAGCTTTTGCGTTACATCTAAAAAAGGGCGCATCGATTCTTTTTCAAGTGAACTATCCATAACGATATAGCTCTCATTTTGATGTGTGATACGGTAGTATTTACGAAAACTAGCATCTGCGCTAGCAATATGAAGAGCAAAATCTTTATAGGGTGTGGTTCGCAGCCATACTTTTACTTTTTCCATACATCCTCTTTTGGGTAGATAAGTTTTAAATCACCAAGCTCTTTGCGAACTTCATTCATAAACTTTGCACCTGGGTCTGATTTTTTGGTGCGGTACTCTTTATCCAGTTCAAGCCAGAGAGCAGTTTCCTGCATCGCTAGATATTCATGATGTCCTAGAAGATACTCAATGGATGGGTATTTCGCTTTGAGGTATTTGACAAGTGCAATATTTGCTTTTACTTGCGCTGGTGTTAAATCCTCTTTGTTATTTTTCTCCCCGCCCACATTTTCTATCCCGATACTAGAATAGTTCAGTCCAATAGTATGGCGTGCCATTGTGGTCTGTGGCATAAGCTGAGTGATAGTCCCATCACGTGCCACTAAGAAGTGTGCAGAGACATTAAGCGCACCTGCATTTGCAATATCTTGGCGGTCTGAAAAAAGTATTTCATCATCAAAACGTTTGAAACAATCCTCAAAATTCATCACCGCTGTCCAATGAAGCACAATAGATTTTGGGGTGATTTGTACCGACTCTGTATCGAAGCCGTAATGCTCTTTTATATACTCTTTTGTAAGTTCTACTCGTTTTTCTGAAAACTGTATCGCACGTTGATGGATACTGAGATGGGTAAAAAGATTTGCTATACGTTGGTTCGCCTCTTTTATGCGAGAGAGGGGGATTTTACCTGCTTTTACCTGTTGATAAATAGTCTCTATAATTTCTATAGGGTCATTATATGTGAGCTGATTGCCAAAAAGTATCATATCTACCCCACCATTTATAGCAAGAGTAAGACGAGTTTTTAAATTATAATGATCTGTAATAGCTTTCATTTGCAAATCATCACTTATAACAACTCCACCAAACTTCATTGCATCTCGTAAAAGCTTTGTGTTTATGGCATGTGAGAGTGTAGCGGGGTAGAGCGAGTCAAGATGAGAGTGAAAGACATGCGCACTCATTATCATATCAACAGCCCCATCTTTTATAAGTGCAGCGTAGGGTTCGAGCTCCTCTTTTTGCCAACTATCACTTACATCAACTAATCCATGATGAGAATCTTCGAGCGATGAGCCATGCCCAGGAAAGTGTTTGACTACGGAGAGGATATGATGTTTTGTTTGTGCATCAATCATCACTTTGGCTAGGCGGGAAACCTCTGTAGATGTTGTACCATAAGAGCGTTCTAGCTTTGTTATCACCTTATTGTTTGGCTCTATTGCTAGATCTACAACGGGCGCAAAATTGGTATTTATCCCCATATCAAAAAGCATTTGAGCCTGCGCTTCGTAGAGCCTTTTGGCTTCTACTTCACCTAACTTGGCTATTGTCTGTGCAGATGGAATGGCTAAAAAACCATCACGAGGTTTGAGGCGTGCAACCTTGCCACCCTCTTGATCGACAGAGATAAGAAGTGGTTTCTTGGCATGTTGGTGAAGTGTATATGTCAAAGCTTGAAGTTGCTCGGGTGAAGATATATTTTTTGTTTTATTACGGTTGTTAAAATCTCTATCAAAAAGGATAACACCACCGAGGGGATAGTTTTGTAAGGTTTTTATAATGGTGCTATTTGCATCAAGTTTGCTTGCATCAAATCCCACCACAACCATGCGAGATATTTGCTCTAATAGCGCTTTGTCATTTGCAGTTTGCCCATATAAAGATGAAAGTAAAAGAGATAAAAATAGAAATAATCGCATATGCTCACCTTTTTTTCATAACGTCTCATAGAGTGTGAGTGCCATTCTAGCAAAAATGGTGTAGATATTTTGTTATTTAAGATATTTTGTGTATAATTCCAGCGCTTCCCTTTAGACCTGTGCAATGGTATTTTGAGATATCGTGTCAGGGTAGGAATACAGCAGCACATCTTGACTTGTCATGTGCCGCAGGTATCTGGAGGGGAGTCTTTCTTACTACTCACTCAAAACAAAATCACATAAATTATGCTATTATCTTCATCTAAGAATATCAAAAATTATTTTCTATTGGGAGAGAACGTATGCAATTTACGATTAAAAACAAAGGTATTATGCTTATAGCGTTTGTCGCTATTGGTTTTATTATCAACTTTCTTGTGGTTTATTCCATGCTTTCCTCCACTAAAAAAGAATACACAGATCTCAATAAGATTTTAGAGCATTCAAGTTCAACACGTATTTTAATGGAAAGTGGTTTGCTTTATAACTCTGCAAGACAGGTAGCAAGTGGCGATTTGAGTCAAAATATGGCAAAAAATACGATGCAACAAGCCATACAAGCACTAGAAGATGGGCTTCGTAAACTAGAAAATTTAAATAAACTCTCCTATCAAAAAATAGCACTACAAGCAGAACCATTTATCGTACATGCCAAGGGATTACACACCAAAGTGGTAGCAAATGAGAAACCATTTTCCGAAGAAGCAAAACAATCGCTTACCCTTTGGAGAGGTTTAAAGTTTGCACTTGAGGAGGAGATCACCTACTTGATGAAAAATGTGCAAAGTGGAAAAGCGAGTTTTGACAAAGTTTTGAGTGATGCACAAAGAAATATTATTATTTTCTCTTTTGTGGGGGTGATGTTTTTCGTAAGTGTTATTTGGATTTTTATCCGTAGTATCACATGCCCTATCAATTCTATCGTGACAGCAACGCAAGATTTGGTGAGTGGTGCGGGAGATCTCACACAAAGAATAGATGAAAAAAGTGAAGATGAGATTGGAATATGTTCAAAAAGTATAAATAGATTTATCTCTAAAACACAAGAGTTAGTAGAAGAAGCAAAAAAACTCTCTGTAGAAAATAATTCCACTTCACATGAGCTTTATATCACTGCGAACAATGTCAAAGAAAAAGTACAACAAACAACCAAACTTTTACAAGAAACTATTACGCACGCTAAATCGGTGCAAAGTGAGCTACAAAACTCTCTCAATTTTGCAAAATCAAGTAAAGAAGAGATTTTGGATGCAAATGCAGATTTAACACATGCAAATAAAGATATAGCCACATTGATAACAAAAGTACAAAAAAGTGCAGAGGAAGAGGTACAACTCGCTCATAAAATTAGCAACTTAGCTGTGGAAGCTGCGAGTGTGAAACATATTTTAGAAGTGATTAACGATATTGCAGATCAAACAAATCTTTTAGCTCTTAACGCTGCGATTGAAGCTGCACGTGCAGGGGAACATGGTCGTGGTTTTGCCGTGGTCGCTGATGAGGTGCGTAAACTTGCTGAACGTACACAAAGGTCACTTGTAGAGATAAACTCAACTATTAGTGTGATTGTACAATCTATTAATGATGCAAGTGAAGATATGAATACAAATTCAGAAGAGGTGGAAGCACTCTCACAAATCGCTACGATGGTCGAGGTGAAACTTGAAAAAGTAGTAACAAAAATGGCTACAGCCGTTGGCATGACAGATCAAACAGTCAATGATTTCATCAAAACTGGAGAAGAGGTCCAAATAATTGTAACGCAAATAATGGATGTTGGCACTATTGGGGAACAAAATACCAAAAGTGCAGAGGAGATAGCAACAGCGGCAAATCAGCTAGGACTGCTCACTCAAAATCTTTGCGATAAGCTAGATAACTTTAAGACGTGAAAATCTCTTAATCGTTTCTATATTTTGAGATACCACACGGCTGGTTGGGCGATGGTGGATTGTCTCTTAGATATTCTAAATCTTCTAATGTTTGTAAAAGTACCTTTTTTTGTTGTAAAAGTGGCAACATAAGGTTGTCTTTTTCATTGAGTGGTAATGAGATATTGAGGAGTATTTGCTCCACCTCTTTGTTTAGATCTGCTATGGCATTTTGTATATGTAATATTGATTTCATAAAGTAATTGTAGCTAAAATTTAAATATTTTTGGGTATAATCTCACCCTCTAAAGTTTGTGCGAAACAAAACAAGCTTGTTGTGAGAATTTTACAAAGGAGTTATCGATGCCAAAGATGAAATCGGTAAAAGGCGCTGTTAAGCGTTTTAAAGTTAAGAAAAACGGTACTGTTAAACGTGGAACAGCGTTTAGAAGCCACATCTTAACAAAACAAGATGCTGCAACTCGCCGTAATCAAAATGCACCAAAAACTATTGCAAAAGTTGATGAAGCAAATATCAAGGCGATGATTAACTAGTTTTTAGTTAATTGTGAATCTCCAGTAAATGTACTGGGCAAGTCCACCAAGATGTGGCACCTCGCATACAAAAATTGTATCTAGGTAAAGAAAATAAGGAAAAATATGCCAAGAGTAAAAACAGGTGTTGTTCGTAGAAGAAGACACAAAAAGATATTAAAATTAGCGAAAGGTTTTTACAGCGGACGCCGTAAACACTATAGAAAAGCTAAAGAGCAAATTGAACGTTCATTGTATTATGCTTTCCGTGACCGTAAACAGAAAAAACGTGAATTCCGTAAATTATGGATTATCCGTATCAATGCGGCATGTCGTTTAAATGGCATGAATTACTCTACGTTTATTAACGGACTTAGTAAAGCTGGCATCGAGCTTGACCGTAAAATTCTTGCTGATATGGCTATGAATGATGCAGCAGCATTTAGTGCAGTTGCAAAATCAGCTAAAGCAGCACTTAGCAAATAAGCTAAACTTCTTTTTCGTGCTT
>JAVETY010000044.1:6529-13672 GCA_034005815.1 Sulfurimonadaceae bacterium
ATGAGATTAATATCAAAAACATAATACATCTCTTTGGTATAGTGAACAACAGAGATGCTAGCTTTCCCTGTGCGATAATGGATATATGGATTGGAGATATATATGCCATCCTCATTGAGGTTGAGTTTTGTAAAGTAGTGGCTCTTATTACTTCCGACTTGGTGTATATCAGATTCATGCCTACATACAATAGGAGTGCTTTGCTTGAAATCTTTATCCACGCCATAGATAAGCTGTATATAGCGGTACTGTTTTAAAATAGCAGGCGCTTCACCTATATAGTCTTTTGGGAGACTATTGATGAGGGATTTTACAAATGAATCAACGTTGACTTTATGTTTACGATAGATATTAATGACATCTCGCATTGTGCACCTCTACAATTTTTCTAAATTATTCTAGCATATTTGAGAACTATTGAGATTTATTTATCACTTTTTTGTGAATATAGATTTATTCTCTTTTAAAATCTAAATCCTAATCTCATCACAAAAACATCATAATCGTATTTTCCAGGTAGTTTGTTAGATGTCATTCGATGTATTTTGTATTCAGTTCCAAGACTCCATCTCTCATCTATACGCCAAGAGATACCTGCACCATATCCAAAACCATACGCTGTTGTGTTATTAAATCCTTGTGCAGCGACACCAACGATAGAAAAAATATCAACACGCTCTAATGAATATCCAAGACGCATATCTACATCGTATCCTGTGATAGTTTCACTCTTCGTTCTAAGCGTTATTTCATCTCTCATATCGATAGAACCAAAGTTAAACGCAAATGTACCACCAACATAGAGACGATTCTCAAATGTTCTATCCCATCCATATCCGATAGTATAAAACTGCGCATTATTATCCATAATCTTTGAGCTATGTCCGCCTAAAAAAATATATGAAGTTATTTTGCTATTTGCTATTGCAGAAGTGCTAAGTGTTAAAATTAAAAGTAACCATAAAAGTAGTCTCATTTTTATCCTTTTGTATTCTCTATTGCTTCACTCCACTCTTTCATTTTTTTCTCATATCCTATCTCTTTGAAGTGGACAAATTTGAGTGGTTTTTCTAGATACTGTTGCTTTACATAGCCACCAAAATCGTGTGGATAGAGATAGCCGATATGTTGCTGTTGTAAGTGTTTTGGGATATTTAGCATCACTCCATCATTCACTGCTTGGAGTGCTTGGTTGATTGCCATATACGCACTATTTGATTTAGGAGAAGCACAAAGATAGATGACCGCTTGTGCGAGGATGATGCGCGCTTCTGGGTAGCCTATCTTGCTTACACTTGTAAGTGCTGAAGTGCAAAGTGTGAGCGCTTGTGGATTGGCATTTCCCACATCTTCGCTTGAGAGTATGACAAGACGTCTTGCGATAAAATCCGCACTCTCTCCCCCATCTATAAGCCTTGCAAGGTAGTAAATAGCCGCATCAGCATCACTTCCACGTATAGACTTTATAAGTGCACTTGCCAAATCATAATGCACACCCGCTTCACTACTTCCCGCACTAAGTGCATTTGGACGGAGTGACTTTAAAATCTCAAGAGTGATAGTTGTAGAGAGATTCGATGCAAACTCCAATAGTTTTAACATCGCTCTTGCATCCCCTCCGCTACTTGCTATGAGATACTCTTTTGCATCTTCTTTACATGTTATCTCTGAGTTTGTTATGGCATGTGCCAAAAGTTTTTCAAGTGCTTCGTTACTTATATGTTTTATCTCAAAAAGCATAGAACGAGAGCGTATCGCAGAGGTGAGAGAGAAAAATGGATTTTCAGTCGACGCGCCGATGATAAGAACAGAGTTATTTTCCATAACAGGTAAAAGTACCTCTTGTTGGTTTTTAGCCAAACGATGCACTTCATCTATAAAGATAAGCGGACGTTCAAGTGCATTTTTATATGTATCAAAAATTTTGCGTAATTGTTCTATTTTTAAAGAGGTAGCGTTAAATTCATAAAAGGGAAGGTCCATAGTTTTTGCTATGATGCGAGCGATAGAGGTTTTTCCACATCCAGCAGGTCCATAAAAAAAACTATGACCCAAAGCCCTTTTCTCCGTTAAAACACGAAGTGGGGCGTTGGTAGCTGTGAGATGCTCTTGCCCTACAAGCGCATCAAACGAGTTAGGGCGTAGCAGGTGGGTAAAGTCTGCCAAAACTTATCCAGCGATAACTTTAATCATTACTTCTCTCTCTTGACGTGGACCATCAAATTCTCCAAAAAAGACACCCTGCCATTTTCCTAAAAGAAGCTTTGCATTTACTACAGGAATAGATACAGAGTTACCCATACGTGAGCTTTTTAAGTGCGCAGCAGCATTATCACCTACGTGAAGATAGTGTGCATCATTTGGTGCGATACGATTGAGGCTATTGAGTAAGTCACGGCGAAGTGCTTGGTCTTGGTTCTCAAACATAAAAATACTTGCAGTTGTATGTGGAGTGAAAATGACACATATTCCATCTTTTACACCTGAGGTAATAACCGCTTCGGCAACTTCACTAGAGATATCCATAAGCTGTGTTTTATGGCTTGTTGGGAACTTCATTGATTGGATGGTATTCATTTTTTATATCTTCCTTTTGATTGTGATGGGTATTTTGGTTTTGCTGTATCTTGCTTTTGTGGAGTGTCTTTAGATTTTGAAAAATCTTTTCGTTTTGAATCATCTTTAGATTTTGTATAATCTTTTTTGTAAGGCGCATCTTTTGATTTTTCGGTATCTTGTCCCAATGCTTTAGGTTTTGCTTTTTCTTTCTCTTTTTTGTTTTCCTCTTTTAGAAAATTGAACAAGGCAGAGTATTCACTACGAGAGAGAAAGCGAGTTTTACCAGTTGGGAGGTTATTTAACTCTATCTCCGCAAAGCTAACACGTTTCAAATCGGCTACCTCTGCTCCAAAGTGCGCGAAAAATCTTCTGATTTCACGGTTTTGACCTTCGCTGAGTGCTATTTTGAGAGTGGAAAAGTTATGTGCATTTTTGTCGATTTTGTATCCCAAAAATGGAGCAAATGTCATCGATGTGATTTTTGACTTAGAATGTGCGCCTGCTGATGCATCTTCAAGCTCCAAACCATTGAGCATAGCCTCTTCCATCTGTGGGGTAATAGAACCTTTGATTTTTATTTTATAGACACGTTCTAGGTTTGAAGTCATCAAAGCGGTAGCCACTTTGGAAGCATCTGTCATAAGTAAAACACCCTCAGTTGCAAAGTCAAGACGACCTACAGGGATAAAATGTTTGAACTCATTACCTAAAGTGTCGTAGATAGTACGTCTTCCTCTTGGATCGGTTTTGGTGACAAGCTCACCTTTTGGTTTATTATAAACTATCACGGTATATTTTTCTGTAGGGGCTACTTTTTTGCCACTTACATAAACGATATCACGTGTTTCATCCACTTGTGTGGCTGGGTTATCGACTATTTCGCCATTGATGCGAACGTAGCCTTTTTCTATTACTACATCAGCTTCACGGCGTGAATAACTTGAGTAGTGTGCTATATATTTGTTGAGTCGGATCATGAAATCCCTTTTTCTATAAGTGTATGAATATGAAGGACACCTAAAATATTTTTCTCTTTATCTGTGATAACTAGCAGTTGTATTTTTTTTGATTCTATAAGCACTAACGCTTCACTTGCAAGTATTGTTGCATCATCCAGTGTTGTTGGATTGTGCGTTGCGTATTTAAGAACATTATCATCAAGTGAAAAATCCTCTTGCATCAGTGCGCGGCGGATATCTCCATCACTCATAAGTGCGATGAGTTTATTCTCTTTATCAGTAATTAAAACCGTACCCAAACGCCCCTCGCCAATCGCTACTATTGCTTCTTTTACTGTAGTAAAATCAGCAACAATAGGGAGGTTTTTAGTTTGCATTAAATCACTCACTTTTACAAAAAGACGTTTTCCAAGCGCTCCACCAGGGTGAAACGATGCAAAATCATTTTTTTGAAAGTTACGCGCTTTCATAAGACAAACAGCAAGTGCATCTCCCAGAGCTAAAGTCAAAGTAGTAGAACTTGTAGGTGCGATATCAAGTGGACATGCCTCTTTTGCTACATGGAGTGTTAAAACTACATCACTAAATCTTGCAAGAGTTGAGAGTGGGTTTTTTGTCATCGAGATAATAGGCGTACCAAAACGTCTGATATGTGGCAAAATAGAGCTTAGCTCTTCACTCTCTCCACTATAGCTAATCGCTAAAACTACATCCTCTTTTGCTATCATCCCAAGATCTCCGTGGAGTGCTTCTGTAGGATGCAGAAAAAAACTTGGCGTTCCAGTGGAAGCAAATGTCGCTGCGATCTTCGCGCCGATGAGGCCTGATTTGCCTACACCGCTGACAATGAGTTTGCCCTTACATGCCAAGATAATCTTGATAGCTTCTTCTATGCTCTCATCAATTAATGATGCTGCATTTAACAGAGTTTGTGCTTCGATAGTTAATGTTTCTTGTGCTATTTCTTTATAATTCATAGCGTGATTATACCGTTTTTTCTTCCCTTTGTAGCGCAACTTTATTGAGATGATGGCTTCTTACAAGATGTTTTAGTTTGTTTAGCAAGGTTGGGTTATAATCTCACATGTCAAAAACTGGAAAAAAGATGAAAAAAATAGTGATACTCTTTAGCGGTGAAGGTCTTAATGCAGAAAATATTGTGAAGATTCTACACACAGAGAAATGTTTTGTAGCATGTGGTATCACAAATAATCAAGATGCAAATGGGATAAAAAGGCTTGAAAATCTAGGGATAAAAACAGAGATTTTAGAGCATGGTGGATTTAGCAGCAGAGAAGAGTTTGATACGGCTTTAGTTTCTCTTATAAAGAGCTATAAACCTGATTTGGTCGTGTTAAGTGGGTTTATGAGAATCTTAACTGAGGTGTTTACATCGAGTGTAAAAGCGATTAACCTGCACCCATCTCTTTTACCAAAGTATAAAGGTGCAAAAGCGATAGAAGCGGGCTTTTTGAGTGGTGATACTGAGTGCGGTGTGAGTGTGCACTGGGTAAATGGTGAGCTAGATAGTGGAGAGATAATCCTCCAAAAAAGCTTCCTAAGAGATGGGGACGAAACACTAGAGAGTTTCACAAAAAAGATAAAAAAACTTGAATATGAGGTCATGCCAGAGGCGATAGAGAAGGTTTTAGATTTAAGCTAAATTTTGCAAATTTTTACTAAGATACAAATAGCAAAAAAATTTCGGAGGAAATTATGATAAACGTAAGAGAACAAATTGGAAAATATATGAGTAGTATCGACACACTTGAATTGGAAGAGCGCATGCTTTACTACAACACGTTGATTGTAGCAGAAGAGGGAGCAGGAAAAACAAATCTTGCATGTCGTATTAGAAATTTCGTGATAGATAATAAGATAGCGACACTCTATATTGATTTTGCAAACTCTACTATAGAACAGATAGAAGAGCGTTACAAAGATAAATATTTCAACTATATACAATTTAGCGAATCAGAAGAGTTTGATGAGGAGTTTAACCTACTTGTAGAGGACAATAAAAATATATATATGGCAGTTGATCCTAGCTATTTTGCTACAAAAAAAGATGTAAAAAGTAAGCTCACGCAAACATTGCAACATAAAGGGCTTTTAGATAATTATTACTATTTCTTTCATGATATTGACTCTTTAGAGGGGTTTTATGCAAAATTTGAGAACTTTTTACTTTATATGCTTGGTTTTTTAAATCTCAAAAAATATGGACTTACTTTCCTGTCGCAACCAAATCCAATTTTTGAAAATCCACAAGTGAAACTTTTGTTTACATTTTTGTATGTTGGAAAATGTACAAATCTACATTATTTCAATACTTCAGTACTCAAAGTATTACCAAAAAATAAATTCCTTTATCAATGCCGTATGGCACATGCCACGCTTTTATTTAACGATATAAAAACAAGTATGGTACTTATTGATGAATACGATGCAAAAGTAGAATAATGCAAAAGCTTTTTGGCGAGGTTGGCTCACTCGATAAAAGATGTTACGAAATGTATCATCTGAGTGAAGATATTTTGATGGAACATGCAGCAAATGGTATGGCATCTTATATCAAAGCCAACTTTTTTAAAGGCTCTAGTATTTTAATAGTTTGTGGAAGTGGTAACAACGGCGCAGATGGTATGGCATGTGCAAGAATACTGCATGGTGATTATGCGGTAACTCTCCTCTTCGCAAAACCTCCAAAATCAAAAATGGCACAACTTCAAGCACAAAGAATAGAAGCTTTACATATTCCAACATGCCATAAGATAATCCCTTGTGATGTGATAGTAGATGCAATAGTGGGAACTGGTTTTGATGGCTCTTTGGATGAAAATATCTCCTCCATACTTGATGATATGAACCAAAGTAATGCTTTTAAAATCGCTTGTGATATTCCATCTGGGATGAGGTTTCGTGCGGATGTAACTCTTACTATGGGTGCTTTGAAAAAAAGCCTCTATTTAGATAGTGCAAAAGAGTTCGTAGGTGCTATAGAAGTGATAGATTTAGGGATTTCCCGCTCTTTGTATGAGGGAGATACCAATTGGTTTTTATTAGATTTTGAGGACATGAAACTTCCTTTTAGAAAAGAGAAAGATAGCCATAAAGGAACTTATGGACATCTTGCAGTTGCAATGGGCGAAAAAAATGGTGCAAGTATTATAAGTGCACAAGCTGCACTTCGTTTTGGAGTAGGGCTTGTAACTTTAGTGGGCCATGAGCAAAAAGAGATTCCGGCTACTTTGATGTATGCAAATGTTTTGCCAAAAAACACTACTGCATTGGCTCTTGGGATGGGGCTAGGAAATGCTTTTAGCGATAAGGATTTGGATGCTATTTTAGATAATAATTTACCTCTGATCGCAGATGCTGATATCTTAATTTCATCATATATATTACAAATCTTAGAGCGTAAAAACCTTGTCCTCACACCCCACCCAAAAGAGTTTGTAGCACTTTTAAAACTGACCAATATTGCAGATATAACAGTAGATGAGTTACAACAAAACCGTTTTCATTATGTGGAACGATTGAGCGAAAAATATCCACATGCCATACTTTTACTCAAAGGTGCAAATGTGATTATCGCAGGAGAGGGGAGCTTTTTTGTCAATCC
>JAVETY010000176.1:0-3262 GCA_034005815.1 Sulfurimonadaceae bacterium
GATCTTAACTACTTGAGATTTTGTAGCTTCCATATGATATTCGAGTGAAGCACGTAAATCACCATCCAAATCAAAAGTATCAAGCATAAAGCGTAAATCATTTCGAGACTCTATAGCTACATCTTCAAATCTTTTTCCCTTATGTTTACCAAAAGTAAGAAATTCTAAGATAATAGGTTTTGCACATAGTTCTATCATCTCTTCTGCTGTATGCTCTTCTAGCATTTTTTCATAAAGGTGTTTGAGCACCACAACATCACCAAGAGCATCATGTGCTTTTATCTCGATGCCATACTCTCTCATAAGAGCGTGTTCTTTTTTGTACAATCCCCATTGGTAGCGCTTAAACTGCAAACCATGCGGTGTATCATGTGGATAAGAAGCACGCAATATACGAAAAGTATCTACGAGTTGCATGTTAAACACAAATCCCTCTTTAGCGAGCATATCTAGGTCAAACTCTGCGTTTTGTATCACCATAATATTATCAGGAATATTGAGCTCACACAGACGTTTATAGGCTTTTGTTTCTCTACATGTAGAAGTACCCTCTAGCATCTCAGGAGTGATATGATGAATAGCCATCGCTTCAAAAGTGATAGCAAGTGGCGGAGTACAAAACTCATTATGTATCTCTTCTATTTTGCCATCTGAACCAAGCACAATATAACTTAGCTGACAAATACGATCAAGCTCTGAGACTCCTGTAGTTTCTGTATCGAGGATTATTATTTTTTGCATATGTGCCCTTTTTGTTTGGTTTATAATACACTTTAGTAGGTTATCAATTGATGAAGATTAAATAATATTCTTACAAAGATAAGATAGCCCTACTCTCTGAAACACTTACAGCATCTTCTTGTAAAACTCCACCCACATCAAATATAAATATCTCATCTTCGAGATGTATTTGATAAGTATCAATAGTTCCCCATACTTTGAGCTTTCAATCATTTAGTTTATAATACGTTTCGAGATTATATTCAAGTTCTCTTCTTTGTCATTTAACGTAATAATTCTTTTACTTTCCATTGTTGCGAGTACAAAAGTAGCTGTGGATATGAAAAATCTCCAAACGCTTACTATCCCAAAAGATTTTATATATAGTAAATCTTGAAATTAACATAAAACATCGAGTTAAATAATAGGTCTCTCATTTGATTTAAGTTAGATTTACTACACTCCAACTATGAATAAAAACCTACAAACCACATTGCATTACCACGAATCGACAAAACACGCACAACAGAGATATGCACGCTCTTTAGGATATATGGACTGGTCTACACAGCCTAACCCTTTTCGTGAGTATAAAGGCACTGAGAGTTTTACGCTTCCTTTAGCTTTTGAGCATTCTTCGCCGCCTTATCATCTCCTTGATACAGATTTGCCAACTGCGCCACTTGTAAAAGAATCCCTCTCACAACTTTTACAGTTTTCGATGGGCATAGCTGCTTGGAAAGTCTCAGGTGATAGCTCGTGGGCAGTGCGTTGTAACGCTTCGAGTGGAAATCTACATCCAACTGAAACATATCTTCTTTTACCACCAATACTAGAAGAGCAAAATGCTAAGACGACACTTTTTCACTATGCTCCAAAAAATCATTCTCTTGAAGTATTAGCAAGTTTTGATACTACTTTTTGGGATACTCTTCCTAAAGATAGTTTTATCGTAGGACTCTCTAGTATCGCTTGGAGAGAAGTGTGGAAGTATGGAGAAAGAGCTTTTAGATATGTAAATCTGGATGCGGGTCACGCTTGGCAATCTCTTGTTGTTTCTGCTAAAACCTTAGGCTGGAAAATCACACGACTTGATAGTGTGAGTGATGCAGATATAAATAAAGTTCTAGGATTGAATCAAGCCCAAAGATTTAGTGAGAATGAACATGGTGATATGCTTTTACTAGTTTCTAGTGAATATCAGAACCCTTCTTTATCGGTCGAAACACTCTTAGAAGATTTACCACAATTTTATGATGGAATAGCCAACAAACTAAGCAAAAATATGCACCCGTGGGAAATCATTCCAGAGATAATAGAAGCCACTTCAGCACAAGAAATCCCACAAAAAGAGCAACAACGAAAAGCTTTTCTACCTGAACCTACACAAGAATCAAAAACAGTAATCCTCAATCGTAGAAGTGTACATGTCATGGATAAAGAGCAATCATTTATCTCAAAAGAACAGTTCTTTATGATGCTTCGTGGTGTTTACAACTCTCTTGATGGCAAAGAAAATTCTGCTCATTTAGTTGTTTTTGTCCATCGTGTTGAAGAACTAGACCCAGGCATTTATATACTTGTAAGAAATAAAAGAGACAAAAATGCTTTAGTAGAAAACATGCACTCCGCATTTGTTTGGAAACACATTGAGATGGACGGTTTTTATCTGCTAGAGAGTCGAGATATACAGATGGCAAGTCAAGCTATTAGCTGCTCACAAGCGATAGCAAGTGATGGAGCTTTTTCTCTTGGCATGTTGTGTAATTTCTCAGAGCAACTCCAAGTACATGGAACACATAGATACAAAGAGCTTTACTGGGAATGTGGAGCGATAGGACAACAACTCTATCTTGATGCCACTTCTATAGGCCTAAATGGTACAGGCATCGGGTGCTTTTTGGATGATATGATGCACTCATTACTCGGGCTAAAAAACAATAAATTTCAAACACTTTATCATTTTACTGTTGGTCGTGGTTATGTCGATAGCAGAATCCAAACACAAGAAGCATATACAGATAAACGATAAGTCTAAGGCTACTTCTATAACATGCCATACTTTTTACAAACAATTTGATACGATAATAAGAAATATTTTCCATAATCGAAACTATACACTTCTACATGCAAGGACTTCATCATTAAAACAGAGAAAAAAATCTACTTAGTTGGTGGTGCTGTTCGTGATTTACTTCTTGGCATGCCACAAAACGACAAAGACTATGTAGCGATTGGGTATAGTGTTGATGATTTTACACATTTGCGTCAAGTTGGCAAAGATTTTCCTGTTTTTTTGCTTCCTGATGGAAATGAACTCGCTCTTGGACGGATGGAGAAAAAAGTGGGTGCGGGTTATGGTGGATTCCTTATGGATATTCAAAATGTCTCTTTGGAAGATGATTTAAAACGTCGTGACCTTACTATCAACAGCATCGCATATGATGAAGAAAATGAGACTTTTATCGACCCTTTTGATGGCAGAGAAGATTTAGAAAAAAAGATATTACGCCACACTTCAGAAGCTTTTACAGAAGACCCT
>JAVETY010000045.1:0-13418 GCA_034005815.1 Sulfurimonadaceae bacterium
AACAGGAAGTACTGTTAGCATCATCCACGCAGGGTTATTGCCTGAATTTAAGAATGATTCAATAACTTTTAATCTTTTAGCAATAATTTTTGTTTTTGCTTCAGAATTTGTTTTTTCCATAGCCTCTTTTAGTTGTGTAAATAGCTCAACTAAATCGATAGAATCTAAAAGATCACGTACAACTTCTCCACCCATACGCGCTTTAAACCCAAGCTCACCAAATCTTTGTACTAAAGTTCTGTATTGCTCTTCATTTAAAACATCATACTGAGCTACTGCAGTTTTACCCTCAGCATCGTAATACGCTTCCCCACCTGATTCTACTATGTATGCTTCATAATAAAGTACACGCTCAAGGTCTTTCATCTTGATACCAAGAAGAGTACCAATACGAGATGGAAGTGAACTAACATACCAAATATGTGCAACTGGAGTTACAAGGTCAATATGACCCATACGAACACGGCGCACTTTTGTAGCAGTTACTTCAACCCCACATTTTTCACACACTACACCTTTGTAGCGCATTTTTTTGTACTTACCACATAAACACTCGTAATCTCTTACAGGTCCAAAAATCTTTGCACAAAAAAGTCCATCACGTTCTGGTTTTAATGTACGATAGTTGATAGTTTCTGGTTTTTTAACTTCACCATGACTCCATGATGCAATTTTCTCAGGAGACGCTAAGCGGAATTGAATCTGCTTAATGTCTTGTGGTCTGTTATCTTCTCTTACTTCAATAGGTACTAATTTACTCATTATCTTCTACCTCGTCAAAAATCTCTATATCAAGAGCTAGAGCTTGAAGCTCTTTTGTTAATACGAACAATGTTTCTGGGATTCCAGATGGTGGTACAAGTTCACCTTTTGTGAGCGCTTTATATGTTTTCACACGTCCCTCTACGTCGTCAGACTTAATTGTCAACATCTCTTTGAGAACAGCTGAAGCACCATATGCTTCGAGTGCCCAAACCTCCATCTCTCCGAATCTTTGACCACCAAAGAGTGCTTTACCACCCACTGGTTGTTGTGTTACAAGAGAGTAAGGTCCAGTTGAACGTGCGTGAATTTTCTCATCAACTAAGTGATGGAGTTTGAGGATATACATATAACCAACGTTTACACGCTCTTTAATTTGTTCACCCGTTTTACCATCAAATAGAACTGTTTTTCCGTCACTATCCATTTTTGCTAATGTAAATAATTTTTCAAACTCTTCACTATCAACGCCTTCAAAGATTGGTGATGCAAATTTCACACCTTTTGACCAATCACGAGCATATCTTAATAGCTTATCATCTTCCATCTCACCTACAACTTTAACAGCATTCATCATTCCCGCAACATCAGCAACTTCTATCATTTTCGCACGTAACGTTTTGATATAATCTTGTTGTTTTGTATTAAATTGCTCTTGTATTTGGTGTCCAAGCTCACGCCCAGCCATACCAAGGTGCATCTCTAAAATTTGTCCAATATTCATACGTGATGGAACCCCTAATGGGTTTAGACAAATATCAACACTTCTTCCATCTTCCATGTATGGCATGTCAACTTCTGGAACTATAATAGATACGATACCTTTATTTCCGTGGCGTCCTGCCATTTTATCCCCAACTTTGAGGTGACGTTTTGTAGCAATATATACTTTTACATACTTCACAACGCCATTTGGTAAAATATCATCTTTTTCTAAGATTGAAAGTTTCTCTTCGTGCTCATCACGGAAGATTCTTTTTTGCTTTTGAAAATAGTTCTTCGTTTTGTTGTATTCAGCTTGAATATCTTCGCTAAAACATTTTACAAGTGAGTTCATCGCAAAACGGTTTACTTCAACTAAATCTTTTGCATCAATAATTGCACCAGCTTTATAATCAGTTTCACCCACTTTAATATCAGCGTTGATTGGCTCTTTCGTTAAAAGCTTCGTTACACGAAGCATCTCTTCTTTATCTATCATTAAAAGACGGTCGTAGTGCTCACGCTCTAAATAATCACGTTCTTCTTTTTCAAGATCAAGTGCACGTGGGTCTTTATCGTAACCTTTTTTCGTAAAGATTTTTAAATCTACTACAACACCTTCCATACTTGGTGGACAGTACATTGATTTATTTATAACATGTCCTGCTTTTTCACCAAATATCGCACGTAAAAGTCTCTCTTCTGGAGTTGGTTTTACTTCACCTTTTGGTGATACTTTACCAACGAGAATCATTCCACCTTTAACATACGTACCGATTTTAACAATTCCGCTCTCATCTAAGTGTGCTAAATCTTCATCTCTTACGTTTGGAATATCACGTGTAATCTCTTCTACGCCGTGTTTTAGTTCTCTTGCTTCTACTTCTTTTTCATAAATATGTACAGAAGTAAATGCATCTTTACGAATCATTCTATCAGAAATAACAATAGCATCTTCGTAGTTGTACCCATTCCATGGCATGAAGGCAACCATAGCATTAACACCAAGAGCAAGCTCTCCTTGATCCATGTTTGGACCATCAGCAATCACTTGACCTTTAGTAATTTGATCACCAATATTTACAATTGGTTTTTGTGTAAAACATGTATTTTGGTTTGTACGAAGATTTTTTTGTAATGGATAATAATCTATATAGATCTCACCCTCTTCTTCGCCCATAATGTAGATATATTTTCCATCTACTTTTTCAACAACACCACTACGTTTAGCTTTTATACATTCCCACGAATCACGAGCAACGAGTTTTTCAACTCCTGTTCCTACAATTGGTGCTTCTGATCTAAGAAGTGGAACTGCTTGACGTTGCATGTTCGCACCCATAAGCGCACGGTTCGCATCATCATGTTCTAAGAATGGAATAAGTGACGCTGCAACACCAATCACCATATGTGATGAAAGGTCTGCAAACTCACACTCATTTGCATTTCTTAAGAAGATTTCTCCATCTTGTCTTACTGTTAGAATTTTATCTATAAATTGTCCATCTTTATCCAATTTATTAGAAGCAGCAGCAATCATCTTGCCCTCTTCTTGCGTTGCTGTAAGGTACACTATCTCATCTTGAACTTTTCCATCTTTTACAATTTTGTAAGGAGCTTCAATAAATCCATGCTCATTTACTTTAGAGTATGTTGCCAAAGTATTAATAAGACCAATATTTTGTCCCTCTGGAGTCTCAACTGGACAAATACGTCCATAGTGAGTAGGGTGTACGTCACGCACTTCAAATCCAGCACGTTCTTTTACGAGACCACCTTCTCCAAGTGCTGATAAACGACGCTTATGCGTTACTTCAGAAAGTGGATTTGTTTGGTCCATAAATTGTGATAATTGTCCACCAGAGAAAAATTCCATAATGGTAGATGTAATCATCTTAGAGTTAATTAAGTCATGAGGCATAAGCTCATTCATAGGTCCACTCATAGTTGAGAGTTTATCACGAATTGCTTTTTGCATTTTTATAAGTCCATTGTGAAGCTCATTTCCAAGAAGCTCTCCAATAGAACGGATACGACGGTTTCCTAAGTGATCTCTATCGTCAATATGACCTTGACCATTTTTAACTTTAATTACATATTTTACTGAATTGATAATATCTTCATGTGTTAAAACAGTGATATATTCAGGGATGTTAAGATCTAATTTATGATTCATCTTCATACGACCAACTCTTGTTAGGTCATATCTCTCTGGATCAAAGAAAAGTTGATTTACAAAAGCTTTTGCTGCATCTTTAGTTACTGGCTCACCTGGGCGCATCACTTTATAGATACGAATCGCAGCTAAATCATTTTCATCTTCAATATCTTCTGTTTGTTTTAATAGTTTGAGTGAATCTGCATCTGCATTGAATGCATTAATTACAGAACCATCGACACCCTCAGCAAGGTCATTGGCAATTTTAAAGTTTTTAATACCAATTTCTGCCATTTTTTTGAGTCTAAGCTCATCAATACGAGTCATTGTATCAAAAAGGATTTCGCCTGTTTCAGGATCAATAATAGGCTCAGCAAGGTAACGGTCCACTAATACTTCAAGTGGATATTGTACGTCTGTCACACCATTTTCAATAAATGCTTGTGCTTTTTTAGCTGATAAGCGTTTTCCAGCTGCTACTAAAACTTTTCCATCTGCATCCAAAAGATCGTGTGTAAGTCTTGTGATATAGTTACTAGCATCAAACTTTAAAGTAAACATGTTATCAAATATATTGATAATTTGAATTGGATAAAAAAGTTTTAATATATCTTGTTTTGAGTAACCAAGTGCACGGAACATAATAGTAACAGGTACTTTACGACGTTTATTAATTCTCATATAAAGGATATCTTTAGGATCATACTCAAAATAGAGCCAAGAACCACGGTCAGGGATAATTTGCCCTGTATAGATAAGCTTATTACCAGATGTAGTTGATTCTTCTTCTTTAAAGATAACACCTGGAGATCTATGAAGTTGATTAACAACAACTCTCTCTACACCATTAATGATAAAAGATGTTCTATCAGTCATAAGAGGGATATCACGAACAAAAATAGATTGCTCTTTAATATCTTTAACACCTAATCTTTCTTTAGTATTTTCATCTCTGTCCCAAAGAACTAAACGAGTTTTCATACGTAAAGATACAGCGTATGTAAGTCCTCTTTCCATACACTCTCTCACAGTGTACTTAGGCTTGCCAACTTCGCTTCCTAAATATTCAATCGTTAAACGATTTTGCGTATCATGAATTGGGAAAACTGATTGAAATACATTTTCAATACCGCTAGATTCTCTATTTTTATCATCTAACATAAGGAAGTTATCATAAGAACTTTGTTGGAGTTGTAGAAGATTTGGCACTTCAATTTGTTGAGGAGTTTTAGAGAAGTCTACACGAAGACGATTTCCGGAGTATAAAGTATTTAACATAGGCTACCTCGATGAGTTGTTTATTAAAACCCAAGCTGATGTTGGGTAGATATCGTACCTAGGCGTCCCTAGATGATTTTTGTATACAGTGCTTATAACGACATAAGGGCACTTTTAAAAAATGATAGAAATCATCTTCTAAAAGCGCCCAAAATATGCATTCGGGGAGATCCCCAAATGCAATTAGAAGTAAATTATTTAACTTCTACTTTAGCACCAGCTTCTTCAAGTTGCTTTTTAGCATCCATAGCTGTGTCTTTATCAACACCCTCTTTGATTGTTGATGGTACGCTTTCAGTTGCATCTTTTGCTTCTTTAAGTCCAAGACCTGTAAGTGCACGTACAACTTTAATTACGTTGATTTTTTTATCCCCAGCATCTGTAAGGATAACATTAAACTCTGTTTGTTCTTCAGCAGCTACAGCAGCTACACCACCACCAGCAGCAGCTACAGGTTGTGCAGATACTCCGAATTTTTCTTCAAATTCTTTTACTAATTCAGCTAATTCTAAAACTGAAAGACCTGAAATAAACTCTAATACATTTTGTTTTGTTACAGCCATATTATTCTCCATATGTTATTTTAATTTAAGCAATTACGCTTGTTCTTTTTGTTGTCTTAATGCATCTAAACCGATTGTGAAACATGTGATTGGTGCCATCCAAGTAGCAGCAAGCATAGCAAGTAACTCATCACGGCCTGGAAGTTTCGCAAATGATTCAATTATAGTAGAATCAGCAGGAGCACGATCAACGTAACCTGATTTAATCACAAATTTATCGTTTGTTTTAGCAAAATCATATACTACTTTAGAAGTAGAAATAGAATCAGCACCCCAAACTAATATGTTTGTATCTTTAATCTCAATACCAGTCAAATCAGCATTTTTAAGAGCAATAGTAGCAAGTGTATTTTTTACAACTTGAACTTTTGCATCTTTTTCACGTGCTAATTTTCTTAAACTTTCTAAATTAGAAACCGTCAAGCCTTTGTAATCACAAAAGATTACAGCTTGAGAGCTTTTGAATTCATTTGAAAGTACTTCAATAATTTCAGCTTTTTGTGTTTTTGTCATAGAATATCTCCTTTCCAGACAATACTTCAAACAGGATATTAAGCTTTCGCTCCCGTTATCTTCAGTCCATAAAATGCAGTTACTAAAGTTTTTCAGTAACTTAACAATGCCTTAAAAATAAGGCATCACTAAATCACTACAACTCGCATATGCGAGCTGTAAATTAGTTTTTTAACTCAAGTAGTTCCATAACATCTAATTTTAATGCTGGACTCATTGTTAATGAAAGTGCAGCATTTTTAATATAGCGACCTTTTGCCGTAGCAGGTTTAAGTCTATTAATAGCTTTAACAAAAGCAGATAAGTTTTCAGCTATGTTTTCTGATGTAAAGCTTACTTTACCAATTCCTGCATGAATATTACCTTTTTTGTCAACACGAAAAGATACTTGACCACCTTTTACGTTTTTAACAGCAGTAGCAACATCTGGAGTAACTGTTCCAGTTTTAGGGTTTGGCATTAAACCTTTTGGCCCTAGAATACGACCGATTTGACCAACAAGTCCCATACAATCAGGTGCAGCAACAACAACATCAAAGTTGAATATTCCTTCTTTGATCTGTGCAACTAAGTCATCAGTTCCTACGATATCAGCGCCCGCTGCTTTAGCTTCATCCGCTTTAGCACCTTTAGCAAATACTGCAACACGAACAACTTTTCCTGTTCCGTGTGGTAAAACAACTGCACCACGAATCATTTGATCAGCGTGTCTTGGGTCAACATTTAAGTTCAAAGCAACTTCTACAGTTTCATCAAACTTAGCGCTTTTTAAATCTTTAATAGATTTAGCAGCTTCTTCAACTGTATATGCTTTTGTAATATCAATTTTTTCAATTAATTGTTTGTATCTTTTGCTCATTATTCAAATTCTCCTTTAAATTCTTCCACAAAGTTTTACATCACTGTGGTAGGTGATTAGGTGAAATAGTTATACTATTTCGATACCCATAGAACGAGCTGATCCAGCAATCGTTTTTGCTGCAACATCTCTATCTGGTGTATTAAGGTCTGCAATTTTTTGATCAACAATTTGCATTAATTGATCGCGAGTGATTTTTCCAATTTTGTTTTTAAGAGGATTATCACTCCCTTTTTTGATGTTTGCAGCTTTCATTATAAGAGCAGAAACCGGTGGTTGTTTTGTTATAAAAGAAAAACTTTTATCACTATATACTGTGATAATAGTTGGAACTTTGAATCCCATTTTATCTTTTGTTTTTTCATTAAATGCTTTACAGAATTCCATGATATTTACACCACGTTGTCCTAAAGCAGGTCCTACTGGAGGAGCTGGGTTAGCTGCACCAGCATTGATTTGTAACTTAATATAACCTGTTACTTTCTTTGCCATTGTTAATCCTTTTTTTGAGTTAAATTATTTTTTCTACTTGAGTATATGAGATATCAACTGGTGTCGCTCTACCAAAAATAGAAACATTTAGTTTTAGCGTACCATGCTCTAAGTCATACTCATCTACTGTTGCTGTAAAGTTAGCAAAAGGGCCATCAACAATACGTACCATTTCACCGCTATCAAAGAATACTTTTGGTTTTGGTGCTGCACGATTGTTCACACGATCTAAGATTACATCGATATCACGGTCGCTTAAAGGTGTTGGTATATTAGCTTCACCAATAAAACCAGAAACCTTAGGAAGTGATTGAACCAAATGTTGAATCTCGATATTTAAATCTATTCTTGCAAATACATATCCAGAATATAAAGATCTTTCAGTTACCTTCTTTTTACCTTCCTTTACTTCGATGACATCTTCTGTTGGAACAATTACATCAGTAATTGCTTCTTGAAGCCCCATCTCCTCTATTAAATTTAAAATAGCTAAACGTACAGCTTTTTCACTACCATAGGTTTGTATAGAGTACCATTTATGTGCCATTACTTACTCCTTAACCTAAAATTGATGTCATAACTGAAGACATCAGTAAATCAATTAAAGCTAAAAAAGCTGTGATTACTGTAACAACGATAGCCACTGCGATATAAGCTTGTTTTACTTGTCCCTTTGTAGGAAAAATTACTTTACTTAATTCTGCTCTAGCATTTCTTATATGTGAATTTAATTTCATTTTATCTTTCCTGACTACATTTATTATGGATATTTCTCAAAAGCACTATTCATAAAAAATGTATGGCAGGCGATGGGGGACTCGAACCCACAACACCCGGATTTGGAATCCGGTGCTCTACCATTGGAGCTAATCGCCTAAAAACTAAGTCCTAAGACTTAGTTTATTATAATTTCATCTCTTTATGAATTGTGTGCTCACGACAAAATTTACAATATTTTTTCACTGAGAATTTTTCAGTGTGTGTTTTTTTATTTTTAGTTGTATGATAGTTACGACGTGTACACTTCTCACAACCTAAATGGATATTTTCGCGCATATTGAACCCTTAGTTATGGTAATTCGGAGAACCCGAATTACCCAATAATCTCAGCTACAACACCAGCACCAACAGTTCTACCACCCTCACGGATAGCGAATTTAGTACCTTTTTCCATAGCGATTGGGTGGATTAGCTCAACAGTGATACTTACGTTATCACCTGGCATAACCATCTCAACACCTTCTGGAAGTGAAATAGCACCTGTTACGTCTGTAGTACGTACATAGAATTGTGGTCTATAGTTAGAGAAGAATGGTGTATGACGACCACCCTCATCTTTACTTAATACGTATATTTCAGCAATAAATTTAGTGTGTGGTGTAATTGATTTTGGTTTACAAAGAACTTGACCACGTTCAACTGCTTCTTTAGAAATACCACGAAGTAGAAGTCCACAGTTATCACCTGCAACACCTTGATCCATCTCTTTACGGAACATCTCAATACCAGTAACTGTAGTTACTTGAGTATCACGAATACCAACGATTTCGATAGAATCACCAATTTTTACAGTTCCACGCTCAATACGACCTGTTACAACTGTACCACGCCCTGAGATTGAAAATACGTCTTCAACTGGCATCAAGAAATCTTTATCAGTTTCACGAACTGGTTGAGGGATATATCTATCAACTTCAGCCATTAGTTTAATGATTTTTTCTGACCACTCACCTAAAGTACCAGTTTTAGCTTCTTCAAGTGCTCTTAATGCAGAACCAGCACAGATTGGAGTATCATCACCTGGGAAATCATACATATCTAAAAGCTCACGAATTTCCATCTCAACTAATTCAAGAAGTTCTTCATCATCAACCATATCTTCTTTGTTCATGAAAACAACGATGTATGGAACACCTACTTGTTTTGAAAGAAGGATGTGCTCACGTGTTTGCGGCATCGGACCATCAGCTGCAGATACAACTAAGATAGCGCCGTCCATTTGAGCAGCACCCGTAATCATGTTTTTAACGTAGTCCGCGTGACCTGGACAGTCAACGTGTGCGTAGTGACGGTTATTCGTCTCATACTCTACGTGTGAAGTAGCGATAGTAATACCACGCTCTCTCTCTTCTGGTGCATTGTCGATTTGATCATAGTCCATCATTTTTGCACCGTTTGTTACTGCCAATACCGCAGTGATTGCTGCAGTTAAAGTAGTTTTACCGTGGTCAACGTGACCAATTGTACCAATGTTACAATGTGGTTTATTACGTTCAAACTTTTCTTTTGCCATTGTGTCCTCCGACTTATATTGTGAATAGAAATGGAATTATACCAATAAATTATTCAATTATTTCTTAATTATAAATATTTTACATAATGGATTGCTCCACTGGAGCTCACGAGCGGAATTGAACCGCCGACCTCTTCCTTACCAAGGAAGTGCTCTACCCCTGAGCTACGAGAGCATATGTAAAACAGATATAACAAGGAATAATTGCATAATTTCAATTATTTTAATAAAATGTGTTAATGGGAGCTATACTATTTAATCTCTTAAACAATAAATGAAGTAAGGTTGAAATTGTACTTCAGCTTCCAGAATATAAAATCGTTTTCAATGGAGCGGGTGAAGGGACTCGAACCCTCGACCCTCAGCTTGGAAGGCTGACGCTCTAGCCAACTGAGCTACGCCCGCATCTCGCATTGATATGGTGGTGAGTGGTGGAGTCGAACCACCGAACCCATAGGGAGCAGATTTACAGTCTGCCGTCGTTGGCCACTTGACTAACTCACCACTTGATCTGGTCTAACACTGTTTCTAAAATCAAAATTCAATGGTGCCGACACGAGGATTTGAACCCCGGGCCTGCTGATTACAAATCAGCTGCTCTAGCCAACTGAGCTATGTCGGCATTGAATTTGAGCCAGAATTATAGTGCAATAGTTTTTCTATGTCAAGAGTTTTAGTTAAAAAGTTATAATTTCTTCATCTTTTAGTATATTAGCTTCCCATTTTCCACAGTATTGGGCTATCTCTCTAGTGATTATCTCAAGATATGTTGGCTTGATATGGTTAATATAGAGAGTAAAATCATCTCTTTTTATACCATTTAGTTTTTCAAAAAGTAATTTTGGGGTGAGATGTTTACTCTCGACAGCTAGTTGCTCCAAATAGGATGGGAAAGAGCACTCTAAAACTACAGCGGTTATCTCCTTGCGAGATTCTATAAGTTCTATTGCATTGCTTAAATCATGTGTATCTGCGGTAATAAGCACCATACTACTATTCTTTTTTACAATATATCCACAACTAGGTACCGTATGATCTGTACGAAAAGCTTCCAAAGTTGTAGTTGCATCTAGTATATAGGGAGTTCGTAGTTCTATCTCATGATAGCTAAGTGCCATCTCTGTTGAGTTTACGAGCGCTATGTTAGAAAAATCAGGCCATATAAGATCATTAAAAAAATGTTTACGCAAAGCTCTAAGAGTGGGTCTAAGCCCATAAATCTTTAATGTTTTTTTTCTCGCTGAGAAATAGTTGTCAAGTACATAAGCTATATCACTTATATGATCAAGATGGGAATGTGTAAGCCATATATGTTCAATGTGAGCTGCTTTTTCTTCTAATGTGTTAAGGATATTTCCCGCATCAATTACATTTGTATCATTTATTAAAAAAGAGCTTGTTCCAAAACCTTTTGATCTTGTTCCATATGCACCTAATATTGTTATCTCATTCATAATCAAACTCATCTTTTAAGCTTTCTCGTATTTGAAGTAATTTTTCTTGATTTAAAAAGAAAAGGTCAATAAGATTTGGATCAAACTGTTTCCCTCTCTCCTCTTTAAACAGTTTAAATATCCTCTCATTATCCCATGCTTTTTTATAAACTCTATCACTGCCAAGAGCATCAAACACATCTGCTATAGCAGTGATACGTCCATATATATGAATCTCTTCCCCTTTTAACCCTCTTGGATATCCAGCACCATCCCATCTCTCATGGTGTTCATACGCTACGATAGAAGCTGCCTGTAGAAGTGGTCTTACAGAGTCTTTAATCATGGCATGTCCCTTTTCTGCGTGGGTCTCCATAATAGTTCTCTCCTCTGGCACAAAAGGACCTGGTTTATTTAAGATAGCATCGGGAATTGCCACTTTTCCTATATCATGCATCGGTGATGCTTCTTTTAAAAGTTCCGCTTCTTTTATATCCAAACCATAAGCAAGGGCTAAAATTTTAGAGTATTCAGCAACTCTTCTAACATGGTTTCCTGTCTCTTTGGAACGACTCTCGGCTATAGCACCCATAGTGAAAACAACTTCTCTTTGTGTCTCTTCTATCTCTTGCGTGAGTCTTGCTGAAACAAGTGTATTTGCGGCAAAGCTACTTGCTAAAGTGAGTCTTTCAGTATCACGCATATCAAACACACCATTTATATTTTGTGAATTGATTGCTTGAAAAGCACCTATCACCTCATCATCTTGATCAAACATAGGAATAACTATCATACTTTTTGTATGGTAGCCTGTATTTTTATCGACTGCAGCATTAAAACGCTCATCTTGATATACATCTTCTATAATTATATTTTCTCTTTGTACTATAGCAGCACCCACTATCCCAGAAGCAATAGGAACTTCGATATATTCAACCCCGTGAGCAACTTTTGTCCATAATTTTGTTTTATCATCACTGATTACCCAAACAGTACATCTATCCGAAGATGTTAAATCTCTTCCCATATCAGCTAAAACTTTTATAATATCATCATATTTTCTAATATATGAGATTTTATTAAGATATTTAAAAACGAGCTCTAAAATCTCATTTGCATATAAACTTCCCTCATGTTGCATGATTCAACCTTCTTATTTTGTTGTCATTTTATGAACACCCCACAACTGCCCTTGCTTTATATTTTCTAAAAAGTAAGCAGATACGGTATCTTCATACGTTACGACTAAATTTTCAAACATTGTGTATGCTTGTTCTAAATCTCCATCTTGGTACACCTTCAAGGCTTCATCATAAAGCTTCTTGATGGTTTGCATTTTTTGATTTTTAGGCATGAGCTGATAAAGGACCACAGCTGTGTCTTTCCCTTTTACCATAACTGGTTCTATCTTACGGTAGAGAAAATCCTCCGTAAGCCCTGCTACTGTAAATTCAGTAATAAGTATTTCTACCTTATAGTTTTTTGTAAGCCCCTCCACTCTTGAAGCGAGATTGACCCCATCGCCTATAACCGTATAATTAAATCTTGTATCTGAACCCATATTTCCAACAACAACTTCCGCAGTATTGATTCCAATCCCGATATGGATGGATGGAATACCTTCACCTTGAAGCTTTTGATTTAATATTTCTAATTCTTCTATCATCTCTAATGCAGTTCTACACGATGCATCTGCATGATTTTTAACACTTACAGGCGCATTGAAAAATGCCATCACAGCATCCCCTATATATTTATCAAGCATGCCATCATTTTTAAGTACCGCATTTGTCATAGGTGTAAAGTAGCGGTTCAAAAGTGTAATAAGCTCTACTGGAGTCATCGTTTCAGATATAGAAGTAAAACCTCTAATATCACTAAAAAGGATTGAAAGCTCTTTGCTCTCACCACCAAGAGTAAGGGCATCAGGATTTTTGATAAGCTTATCAAGCAAATCAGCCGAGAGATAACTCGAGAATGCATCTCTTAAGAATCTCCCCCCTTTTTCTTGAATATTAAAAGCTATCACTTCAATAGCAGCGGCACTCAGCAAAAGTGCCACAAGAGGATAGAAGAGATCTATATAGATCATATTTTTCACAAACAAATAGCGCACAATGATATAAACAACACTATAGAACATGCCATAAATCAAAACTCTATAAAGTATTTTTTTGATAGCAAGCACAAAGATAAATGGTAACAGTACCATTGTAAATACTAAGATTTGTGAGATATAAAAAGGCTCTTTTATAAGATGGCCCTCGAGATAGTTTGAGAGGAAAGTGTAGTGTAAGAGTGGTCCAGGAAGTGCACCAACGGGTGTACTTACAACATCCCCAGCGCCCACTTCAGTAATCCCTAA
>JAVETY010000177.1:0-3249 GCA_034005815.1 Sulfurimonadaceae bacterium
TCATCTGCCATCCTTTTTAAAATTTTGCGTAATTATAGCTATTTTTTATGTTTACTTTTAACATCTTCTAACTCTTCTAGAAAATCTTTCACATTTGCACCACCATCGATGCGCCCTTTTTTAATCTCATGGCTATTCATAAAATGAAATGTAGGCGTTCCTATATACGGAAGTCCATCAGGGATAAAATCGTTGTTGATATCAAGATATACAGGTATAACACTTTTCTCTATCTCTGCCATCACTTTTTTATCTTCAAATACTATGTCTTGCATATACTCACATGCAGGGCATCCTTCACGAGAGAGCATAACCATCACAATTTTATCTGTCTTTTTAGCTTGTTCTATCGCATCATCAAAATCTACCCATGCGAGCTCCGCAAAAAGTGCCGTTGTGATACATGCCAATGCTACAATTATCTTTTTCATTTTTATCCTTTTATATTTGATTTAAATGATTTACAAATGATTCTGCATCTATAAATCCTATAATCGATTTTGATTTTACAAGTGTACCTGTTTTATCAAAAATGAGTATCGCTGGAGGTCCAAAAACACCATATTTTTTTGTAAGTGCTTTTTCTTCTGCTGTGTTTTTAGTTACATCTGCTTTGATAAGTACAAACTCTTGCATCTTTGCTATCACATCCGCATGACTAAATGTTTCAGCATCAAGTTGCTTACATATTGCACACCACTCTGCACTAAAATCTAAAAGGATTTTTTTGCCTTTGTTTTTCTCTAAAAGCGTATCAAGCTCTGCTATAGAAGTGATAGTTGTAAATTCTAACTTTGTTTTTTGTGTTGTAGTTTGAACAACTTGCTGTGATTGTAAAAAATCAAGTGGTTGCATCATACTTTTTGAACCACCAAGAACCCCTATAAAAAGGATAATCGCATAGATAAATACTACAAGCCCGAGAGTTCTTCTAAAGACGTGCGCCGTGGTTTCAAACGCTCCAAGAAAGAGTGCAAACCCTACTCCGAGTATTGCCCATAACATCATAGTGATATATGGATCAACAATACGCTCAAGCATCCAGATAGCCACACCAAGCATCATAACACCAAAGATAGCAGTAACCATAGTCATCCATGCACCAGGTTTAGGCATAAATTTACCAGCACCCACACCAACTACAATAAGTGGAACACCCATACCCATACTAAGAGAAAACAGAGCCATACCACCAAAGATAGCATCACCTGTTTGCCCGATATAAACAAGTACACCTGCAAGTGGTGCTGCAACACAAGGTCCTACGATAAGAGCCGATAAAAAGCCCATTATCGCTACACCCGCAACTCCACTTTTACTCGTACTTCCACTTACACGACTTACAAGTGAAGCTGGAAGTTTTAGCTCATAATAACCAAACATGCTAAGAGCTAAAGCGACAAAAATAGTCGCAAATGCATAAATAGCATAAGGATTTTGTAGTGCTGCTTGGATATTTGCTCCAAAGAGTCCCGCTAAAATCCCTGCAATCGTATATGCCACCGCCATTGCAAGTACATAAACAAGTGAAAGAAAAAATGCTCTTTTGGTTGTAAGCCCCTCACCTTGAGAAACAATCACGCCAGAAATAATAGGAATCATAGGAAATACACAAGGTGTAAGAGAGATAAGTATCCCAATTCCAAAGAGTGTTAAAAGACTCCAAAATATACTTTGTGATGCAAGACTTGCTGCAATAGAATCGACTTCTGAGAGTGCTTCATCTGCTACTGCTTCACTTGTAGTCTCTTGTTTATCTACTTTTGTAGCACTTACTCGATCTAATTTTGCTGTATCTATATCAAAATCATATATTTGTGTGAGTGGTTCATAACAAAGTCCTTGCTCTGAGCATCCTTGGTATGCAACTTCAAAAGCTATCTTTTGTACTCCACTTGTTTGTGCATCTTTTTCTAGAGTGACATAAAATGTTGGAGAAGTAAGATACACCATCTCATCGTGGTGTAAAACAGAGGTTGGCTTTTTAACATTTGCAATGGTTATGCCGTCTGACTCTTTGAGAGTAAAAATAACTTTATCTTCATAAAGATAAATATCTTTTGTAAGTTCGATTTCTACTTCAATCCCCATTGCGCTATCTATCTTGGCATGTGGGATAAATGCTTCTTCTGGCATTAAAAATTTAGGAAGTGCACCCCAAAGGAGCATAACACTTGCAAATAGTAAAATTATTTTTCTCATATTTTCTTCTTTCTTATTAAATTTTAAAAGACTTTAGCACAAATAAAATAATGCATAAAGGATATAACCGAGATATTACTCGGTTATATTTTTTAATATACCTTCGAAATCATCTTGTGCTTTTTGAAGTACACGAAGTGCATCTGGATTATCGATAAGCGCACTGCTCATCCAGTTATATACTGCAGGAAATCCAACTACGATTTTATCTTCATCTTTTTTCTTATAAACCATCGTTGTACAAGGAGCAAACGCAGCCGCTTCTGGATGTGTTTTAGCTACTGTATAAATCACTTCAAGTTTACAGATAGAGTAGCTTACATAAAAATCGTACATACTCTCGAGTGAACTATCATGTTCTATCTTAGAACCCAAGTCAACATACGCAGGCATAACAAACCCATAAGGCTCAAAACCAGACTCTAGACTCATCTCAAACTCCTCTTTCGCACCTTCCCAATCATCACCAATTTCTAGCTCATACTGTGTAATCAGAGAACGATTTTCTACAAGAGGTTGTTTTGTATTTGTATATTTTGCTTTTGGAAACGATTTTTTAACTACTGCTAAAAATGCATCTTCAATCTCTTTTAAAAGTGGATCATTCATATTTAAAATCTTGGCATGTGCTTCTTTTGTTAAAAAAGAGAGATGGATTGTATCTTCATTTTTTGCTTGATAAATCCCTACGCCCATTGGACTAAAAACACCCGCTTGTGGGTATGTATTGAGAAGTTTAGGTGAGAGTTTTGTATGTAAAAGTGTCATAAGCGTAAACACTTTATAATCTGTTGTCTGAAATTGTTTCTCAAACGGATAGTTCATCTCACTATTGATTCCTAGTGTAAAACCATTGCTTGTAAAAGCTTTTTCTATAGTTTCAGGCGTTATAGCACCATTTTTATTTTCAATTGCAAAGGTATGTAAATCACCCTTCGCTTGTAACGTTATCGCACATGCAATTGCTGCGAAAAATAATATGATTTTCCTCATCTGTTTTTCCTCTTATAAAAATTATGGAACAATATTTATCCAGCCCTCTTGTAC
>JAVETY010000178.1:0-3239 GCA_034005815.1 Sulfurimonadaceae bacterium
ATTAGCGATGGATATGTTTATAGCTAAATCAGCAGTAGAGAATGCAACTGCAAGAGAGTTAAATACAAGAGACTACAAAGCATTTGATATGAATGGTACAAAAGTTGGAGTAGGGCAACTTGAAATGGTTGATATTTCAGTTCTTGATAATCGTATAGAAGAATTTTTTGCTGATATGAAACTGATGAAAGAAGAAGAAGGTTTACATACTATTTTAATTCTTCTTACAGATATTATGAAAGAAGGTTCAAAACTTTTGGCAATCAGTGATGACATGTCAAAAGTGGAAGCTGCATTTAAAGTAAAAGTAGTAGATAATACTGCATGGCTAGAAGGTGTTTTAAGCCGTAAAAAACAAGTTATCCCTTTCTTACAACCACAGTTTTAATATTTTAAATAACGTCATATTGAACTTAGCGAGAGAGATTCCGTGTCAAGCACGGAATGACGGAGCTCTCCGTCATATTAAACTTGAAAATACGTCATCCTGAATTTGAAAATACGTCATCCTGAACTTGAAAATACGTCATCCTGAACTTGATTCAGGATCTCAAGCGCGACAAAAGGAAAGAGATTCCGTGTCAAGCACGGAATGACGGAACTCTCCGTCATCCTGAACTTGATTCAGGGTCATACTAAATCTACAACGCTTCTGCAGCTATAGGTTTTGAAAAAAGATACCCTTGAAAATTCATACATCCTAGTTTTTGAAGCTCTTCGAGTTGTTCCTCTGTCTCAACACCCTCTGCAATCACTTCAAATCCAAACTCTTCACCCATCATTAGAATCGTTTTAATGATAGTTTTATCAGCATTATTTTCACTTAGCTCACTCACAAATGATTGATCGATTTTCAGCTCATCGATTTGCATATGTTTAAGGTAGGCGAGGCTTGAATAGCCAGTTCCAAAATCATCTATCGAAAGAGAGACTCCAAGTGCATGGAGCTCTGCAATTTTATCTTGTGCTATCTCTTGGTTATCGATAAGCACACCCTCTGTAAGCTCTAGTCTTAGTTTTGAAGGGTTTATTCCTTTATTTAATATAAGCTCCTCGATATTTGCTACGAAGTTTAGATCTTTAAATTGAAGTGGACTCACATTAACAGAAATACGCCAATTTGCTTTGACACTATCCTCTTGCCATGCTATAAGAAGTTTTGTAGCTTCATCTAAAACAAAATTGCCAAGCTCTTTGATAATTCCATACTCTTCTGCAAGAGGGATGAACTCTCCTGGAGATACGAGTCCAAATGTTGGATGTTGCCATCTTAGAAGTGCCTCAACGCCTATAGTTATGGCAGAGTTGTCTACCTGTTTTTGGTAGAGTACAAAAAACTGGTTTGCTACGATTGCCTCTTGGAGATTTTGTACCATTAAAGAGCGTGATTTTGTTATCTCTTGAAGTGACTTATCATAAAAACGGATAAGCTTTTTCCCATCTTCTTTCGCAGTTCTTAGTGCATACTCTACTTGGTTAAGCAAAAGATTTGTGGTGATAGTATTACCATGGAAGAGAACAACACCGATACTACTTGTAAGATAAAAAGTTTGATCACCAACGATAAAAGGTTCTTTGGTAATAGTTAAAATTTGTTCTGCATAAATCTGTGCAATTATCGCTGCTTCATCCTCTTTTTTGGAGAGATTTTCTATAAGAATTAGAAATCTATCACTCTCAAAACGTGCTACAAGCGAAGCTTTATTGAGGGTTTTTAAAAATCTTTCAGCAATGGTTTGGAGAACATAATCCCCCGCTTCTTGCCCCTTGAGGTCATTTACATATTTAAAGTTATCAAAATCCATAAAAAAGACAGCACCATACTTTGAAGAGTAGTTACTACTTAAAAGTGCTTGGGTAAGTGTTTGCTCGAAAAACTTTTTATTTGGTAGATGCGTGAGTGCATCATAAAAAGAGAGCTGTTCAATCTCATTTGATTGATAAAAAGAGTTGACAGCAAATCCTATATCACCTGCGAGTTCATGGAGCATATCTTTCTCTTCCTGCGTGAGACCTTTTGGATCTTTGGTACAAATAGTAAGCACACCAAGTGCTCTACTTGCAAAATGGTTTTTACGAAGTGGGATACAATAAATTTGAGTGATTCCATATTTATCTATTTTTTCTTTACAAGTTGGAGAGAGTTTTGGAGAGTCTTTATCAAGATAGATAAAGTGGTTACTATAAAAAACCTCCTCTTCCACAGGCATAATGGAAAAATCTTCATCAATCCCAGTCGAATTTTTAACACGTAACTCTTGATTTTCATAAAGAAGGATTTTTACACTTTCAAAAGTTGTATTGCAATGGAGTGAGAGAGCTGTTTTATCTAAAAGCTCTTTTATATCTTTTGCTGTGATAAGTATTTGGTTACAATCTGCAACAGTTCGCAAAATGGAGAAGAGATGTTGCTGCTGCTTGTTGGCTTCTTCTAATTCTTCTGTTTGTTTTTCTAAGTAAGCTGTTTTTTCTTTTACCTCTTTTTTAAGAAGGTTTTTTTGCTCCACATCTTTGATAGTTATTTTTTTAATAGCATAGTAGATGATAAATAAGAGTAAGAGAATATTTGCCCAAATAAGCGCTACGATTTTATAAAAAAGAGGCATAGTCCTTTGTGTGATAATATCCACAGGAACTTTAACACTTGTTACCCCTCTGATATCTCCTATCTTATAATCATATGCCTTGTCATAACGTACTTGTACAGTTTGAAGTGTTTCCTCTTTCGTTCCATGGCATGCAAGGCAGTAACGGTCAATTTTTAAGGGAGCTGTAAAGTGAAAATAGTCTCTATTATTTTGATTGATTTGGGTAATACGATTTTTTTCATTTGGATGTTTTTCAAAATAGTGCATCGCATCTGTTTCAAATCTATCTGCCAAATTAAGAAGATTACGTGGTCTATCTGTAACGTTACGGATTGTTGTGCCATCTTTTATATTATTTGCAAATCTATCACTTATTAAGGCTGAAGCATGTGCAGGTAAAAAGCCAACTGTTGTATCATTTATATCTAGATTGGATTGTATAAATTGGTTGTGATAGACATAGCGCATGGCTACAAAATACTGCTGGAGTGCTTCGCTTGTTTCATACGCTTTTTTCTCTATAAGATTTTGATTTTCTTTGTAAATATAAAGGGATAAAAGAATATTAAAAAAAATCAAAACAGAGGTAACAAACCAAAAAATTTTTGTATTGAGAGTGATAGTAAACACAAGTGCCCTTTGGATGACATA
>JAVETY010000179.1:0-3217 GCA_034005815.1 Sulfurimonadaceae bacterium
TAACAACGCATACAGCGCTCCGCTTCTGCGAGTGCTTCTTCTTGAGTAAACCCTAGATTTACCTCTTTGTTGTTATCAATTCTAATATTTACGTCTAGTTTTTCACTCACTTCACGTGGAAGCCCTGGAAGCCAGCCTGTGACTTTCTCTTTTTTATCATATACACGAAGTTTACGTAAATGATCTTCCATAATTTCATCATCAGAGAGTGAAATCTCACCCGTTTGAAGATAACGTGTCATAACAGAAGCACCACGTTTTGCTTGTCCAACAGCGTTTACAATGGTCATAGGTCCATATTCACAATCCCCAGAAGCAAAAATACCTTTGCGGGATGTCATATAATTTTTCCCATCTGTTTTAATCGTTGCCCAAGAGGTCATCTCTATCTCCCACTCAGGTGGGATAAGTTTTAAATCCGCTGATTGAGACACTGCTGGTATTAAGTAGTCTGCTTGAATCTCATACGAAGCGCCTTCCACTTTTACAAGTTGTGCTCTTCCACCCGCTGGATCTGGAACTAACTCATATTTATCGATAAGAAGTGATTTTAATATATCCGCTTCATCTCGCATCTCTGCAACTGCAGAGTGAAATAAAAACTCAACTCCCTCTTCTACAGCTTCATGGTACTCTTCATAGGTCGTATTGCCAATGATAGTTTTTTCATCACGTCTGTAAACCATATAAACTTTTTTGGCATTGGCGCGAATTGCACAACGCACAACGTCCATAGAGGTAAATCCACCCCCAACACATACAAGTGTTTTTCCCGTTAGGTCTACATGGTCTGTTGTTAAGAGATTTCTCTCTTGTTCCTCTTTTGATATTGTATAGCCATACTTATCAAAAAGATTTACTTTATCAAGGAAATCAATTGCTCCCCAGTACCCTTGAATCTCTGCACGTTCATTATCACAATAAACTTTTTTAGAGATTCTAGTTCCTGTTGCAATCATCACAGCATCATATTCCTCTTCAAAGCGACGCATATCATCTGCAGTGACTCTATGGTTTGTAATAAAATTCACACCCATATCACGAACACACTCGATATCTACGTTGTACTTATCAATTGGCATGCGGTATTCAGGAACTCCAACGGCAACTTCACCACCTAATACTGGAAGCTCTTCGTAGACATCTACTTCAATCCCCTCAGCAGCAGCATAATATGCAGTGGTAAGTCCTGCAGGACCTGCACCAATAACAGCTATTTTTTTATTAATACTTGGCTTTTTCTCAATTGGATGAAAAAATCCAAATCCATGCTCTGTTTCCCAATCTGCTCCAAGACGTTTAAGCTCCATAATAGAGATAGGTTCATCAAGGTTTGTTCTACGACATGCATCTTCACATGGATGGGGACAAACACGTCCACACACATGCGCAAGTGGCATCGTTTGACGTGTAGCCATTAGCGAATCATCAAAACGTAAATCTCTCACACCCTCAATATAGGCAGGAATATCCACATGTGCAGGGCAAGCGTCCATACATGGTGCTGTTATCTTAGCTATATAGCCAACTTTTTCATGGTAATGTTTTGATGGTTTTTGCTCTCTTATACATGCCATAAACTCATCTTCAAAATGTGTCATCAAATCTAAAATAGGGTTTGGAACTGTTTTTCCAATCTCACATTTAGATGTGATTTGCATACTTTTACCAATCTCTTTGAGGTGTTCCAAATCAGATACACTTCCCTCACCACGAGCAATCTTATCTAACATGTCATAAAGGATTCTGCCGCCCCATCTTCCAGGCGCGCAGCGTCCACATGCTTCAGAATACTCTTGATACTGAGCAGCATACTCCGTACATAAACGGATTACATCTACATCTGCATCAAAAAGTGCCACGCCATCCCAACCTATAAAAGCTCGAGATTCACGATGGCTGTCGTATTGTGCGGGAAGATTGTAAGCTGATTCTTCCCATTCTTGTTCTGGAACATTAATATTATTTATTAACTCCCCATTCCAAGTAGAAAAATAAACTTTACTCACAATAAAATCCTAATCTTTTTTGCATACGACAGTCCAGTCGACTTCGTTGAATTTTAAAGAGTTAAGTAGTTCATACCCACTCTCTTTGACTACATCAGCTGATCTTTGAATCGGTGAAAAATCACCAATCTCAAATAAAAAGATAGCTACTTCCCCTTTTTTATGTGACCCTAAAATCTCTTTCATCTTAGGCTCAAATGCATCTTGTAGATGTCTTAAATCATATCTTTTCATTAGCGGTCAACCTCTCCAAATACGATATTAGTTGTACCAATAATAGATACAACGTCAGGGATATAATGCCCTGGTAAAAGGTCAGTAAGTACACCCGTATGCCAAAATGATGGAGCACGTACTTTGAGTCTATATGGATATGGTCCACCTTGAGAGTTTATATAAAAACCGAGCTCCCCTTTTGGTGACTCTGTTGCTACATACACTTCACCAACTGGTGGGCGCATACCTTGTGTTACAAGTACAAAGTGTTGCATCAAAGAGTAGTTTTGCGTCATGATATCGAGCTTCGAAGCTGAGATATATTTTGGTGCGTGAGCCATAAGCTCTGTTTGATTATTTTTGACTGTATCTTCATACATATCAATTGTTTGATACAAAATGCGAGCCGATTGTCTCATCTCTTGCATATATACTTTATAACGTGCGTAGTTATCACCCTTATCAGAGAAAGGTACATCAAATTCCACTTCATCATAAAGCTCATAAGGCTCCTCTTTACGGATATCCCAAGCTACACCTGAAGCTCGAAGCATTGGACCTGTACAACCCCAAGAGATTGCAAGTTCTTTAGATATAGTTCCTACCTCTTCCATTCTCATAAGCCAAATACGGTTTGTATCTAAAAGATCTTCATAATCTTTGATATTTTGTGGCAATTTATCTAAGAAAGCTTTGAGCTGAGGGATAAAATCATCTTGTAAATCAAGTGGAACACCACCGATACGAATTGCAGCATGTGTAAGACGTGCACCACAATATCCTTCTAAGATATCCATCAAGTATTCTCTCTCACGAAATGCAAAAAGAAATACTGTCATCGCGCCAATATCAAGTGCTGTAGTTGCAAGCCAGAAGATATGTGACATAAGACGGTTAATCTCTAAAAGCATCATGCGGATTACTTTTGCACGGCGTGGCACATCTACATCGATAAGCTTTTCAACTGCAAGCGCGAAACCATAGTTATTTGC